>NZ_CVTS01000040.1:0-278647 GCF_900004755.1 Pseudomonas sp. 25 R 14
CCCGCTTGTATGTTTAAACTTGAAGGGGTGGGCGGTGACTAAAAGCCCGATTCCGACTCTAGCCAGTACGGACCGTGGGAGACTTCTCGTCCCGCCCTTTCTACCCCAAGCGCCGATAAGGAATTCATCGGGAAAACCGACGATAGAGGCAAGCCAGCGCTGGGGTAGACCCCGACAAGCCCTTAAACACTAGCTCCGAGGATTTGTTATGACAATCCTTACTTCACCAACGGTTCTGGGTATCGATGTGGCCAAGGCCGACGTCGTCGCCTACCGCGAAGACCTCAAAGCCATTCAAACCATTACCAACGACCGCGATGCTCTTGGCCGCTGGCTCAAAACGCTACCTGCCAACAGCTCAATTGCCCTGGAAGCCACCAGCACTTACCACTTGGACACAGCTGAACTCGCCCATGAAATGGGACATCGGGTTTACGTTGTAGACGCTTATCGGTTGAGCCATTACCGCGAAAGCATTGGCCAACGGGCGAAAACAGACCCTTGCGATGCGCGTTTGCTGGCGCGCTACCTGAGCAGCGAGCAGGAACGGCTGCGGCTCTGGAGCCCACCTCCGCAGGCTTATAAGCTATTGAAAAGCTTACTGCACCGACGTGCAGAGCTTATCAACTTGCGCGTGAGCCTAACGCTGAGTTGGTCGGGCGAACCGCTTTTGAAGGACGAATTGGCCCAGCAGTTAAAGTCCTTCAAACAAGCTGAGCTGGTCATTCAGAAGTTGCTGCACAAAGTCAGCAAAGAGGCAGGCATCACCGAAAACATCAAGCGCTGCAAAGCCATTGAAGGGGTTGGTGATCTTACGGCTACGGGTCTAGCGACAGCCTTCATGCGTGGCCATTTCGCCAGTGGCGATGCATTCATCGCTTTCTTGGGGATGGATCTGAGACCAAAAGACTCCGGAAAGAAGGCCGGTCCTCGGCACCTGAGTAAAAAGGGCGATTCGGAGTTACGGCGCCTTGCTCACAACGCAGCAATGGCCGCTAGCCGATCGCCGACCTGGAAACCCTATTACGAGTCCTACCTGGCCCGAGGATTGGCAAAGACCCAAGCCCTGGTGATCCTCGCCCGCAAGCTCTGCCGGGTGGCATTCGCGCTGATGAAAAACCAGAGCGAATATCAGCCGAATTTAAGGTTGCAGGGTTTCCCTGCAACATAGAATCTCCCACATGTGATTTGTGTTGTCGCTGAAATCGAGGCTTGGCTAAATCCCAGGCATAAAAAAAGCACCCCTCGGGGTGCTTTTTTGTGCTCGCTCGCTTAGCGCTTCAGCGAGGCCGGCAGGTGCGGCTGGATCGCCGTCAGTACTGCCTTGAAGCATTTGGTGTTGCCTGCAACCACGTGGCCCTTCTCCAGGAAGTCGTGACCGCCGGTGAAGTCGCTCACCAGGCCGCCAGCCTCTTGGATCAGCAGCGCGCCTGCGGCCATGTCCCACTCGGACAGGCCCGACTCCCAGAACGCATCAAAGCGACCGGCGGCCACGTAGGCCAGGTCCAGGCTTGCTGCGCCAGCGCGGCGGATGCCGGCGGTCTGGCCAACCAGGGCGCGGAACATGCCCAGGTAGTTTTCCAGGTTATCCATCTGGTCATCGCGGAACGGGAAACCGGTACCCAGCAGGGCGCCGTCCAGGCTGGTACGACCGCTGACGCGCAGGCGACGGCCGTTCAACTGGGCGCCACGGCCACGGCTGGCGGTGAATTCTTCCTGGCGAACCGGGTCGAGTACAACAGCGTGTTCCAGGCGGCCACGGTATTTGCAGGCAATGCTCACGGCAAAGTGCGGGATGCCGCGCAGGAAGTTGGTGGTGCCATCCAGTGGGTCGATGATCCACAGGTAGTCTTCGCCTTCGCCGCTACCTTTGTGCAGGCCGGTTTCTTCACCGAGGATGCCGTGGGTAGGGTAGGCCTTGCGCAGGGCGTCGATGATTTTCTGTTCGGCGGCGCGATCCACCTCGGATACATAATCCTTGGCGTCTTTTTCGTCGACCTTGATGGTATCCAGGCGCTCGATGGAGCGGAAGATCAATTCACTGGCGCTGCGGGCGGCGCGCAGCGCGATATTCAGCATGGGCTGCATGGATGTGTCACCTAAGGTTGTTAAAGAAAGCCGAGCATTCTAGCAGAAACTTTCTTCAGGTGAAGGACGACGTTCGCTTTCATGGCATAACCTTAGGCTGTTCTGTAAGATTTGCTCCCCTTTCCCGTGTCCGAGAGCGCCTCCCTTGCTGCAAAACATTCGTGTCGTCCTCGTCAATACCAGTCATCCCGGCAATATCGGCGGGGTGGCGCGGGCCATGAAGAACATGGGGCTGACGCGCCTGGTGCTGGTGGAGCCGCGTGTGTTCCCGCACCACGAAGCCGACGCTCGTGCCT
This sequence comes from Pseudomonas sp. 25 R 14, assembly GCF_900004755.1. Classification (NCBI taxonomy): domain Bacteria; kingdom Pseudomonadati; phylum Pseudomonadota; class Gammaproteobacteria; order Pseudomonadales; family Pseudomonadaceae; genus Pseudomonas; species Pseudomonas sp. 25 R 14. The sequence goes on from NZ_CVTS01000040.1 coordinate 2,385, forward strand.
CCGGCGCCAATGACATCCTTGAAAAAGCCCAGGTCGTCGCCACATTGGAAGACGCCTTGGTCGGCTGCAACCTGGTGCTCGGCACCAGTGCCCGTGACCGTCGCATCCCCTGGCCACTGCTCGATCCCCGCGAATGTGGGGCCAAAGTGGTCGAAGAGGCGGCCGGCGGCGCTGAAATCGCCCTGGTGTTTGGTCGTGAAGACTCCGGCCTGACCAATGAAGAGCTGCAGCGATGTCACTACCACGTACACATTCCATCGGACCCTGAATTCAGCTCGCTGAACCTTGGGGCGGCGGTGCAGGTGTTGAGTTACGAGGTGCGCATGGCCTGGCTGGCAGCACAAGGCCAGCCGAGCAAGATGGAGAAGGACGAGGTTGCGTCGACCAAAAGTGGCGAATTGGCCACCATGGACGAGCTGGAGCGATTCTATGAACACCTGGAGCAAACCCTGGTGGCCATCGAGTTCCTTGATCCGGAAAAGCCACGGCACTTGATGGCGCGCCTGCGAAGGCTTTACGGCCGCAGTTCGGTCAGTCGGGCAGAAATGAATATATTGCGTGGCATCCTCACGGAAACCCAGAAAGCGGCCCGTGGCGAGCTTCTTAAGCGGAAGGATTAAAAATGTTCGAGCGTTTGCGAGAAGATATCCAAAGTGTTTTCCACCGTGACCCGGCGGCGCGCAACGCCTTTGAAGTGCTGACCTGCTATCCGGGCATGCACGCGATCTGGATCCACCGCCTGTCCGGTGCCTTGTGGGGTATGGGCTGGAAATGGCTGGCGCGACTGGTGTCGAACTTCGGGCGCTGGTTGACCGGGATTGAGATTCATCCGGGGGCCAAGGTGGGTCGTCGCTTCTTTATCGACCATGGCATGGGCATCGTTATTGGTGAAACCGCCGAAATCGGAGACGACGTGACCCTGTATCAGGGCGTGACCCTGGGCGGCACCACCTGGAACAAGGGCAAACGCCATCCGACCCTTGAAAATGGCGTGGTGGTCGGGGCGGGCGCCAAGGTCCTGGGCCCGTTTACCGTCGGTGCTGGCGCCAAGGTCGGTTCCAATGCCGTGGTCACCAAGGCGGTGCCGCCAGGTGCAACCGTGGTGGGGATTCCCGGGCGGATCATCATCAAGCCGTACGTCAGCGATGAGCAGGAGGCCAAGCGCAAGGCCATGGCCGAGAAAATCGGCTTTGATGCCTACGGTGTCAGTGAAGACATGCCGGACCCGGTGGCGCGGGCCATTGGCCAGCTCCTCGACCACCTGCAAGCGGTGGACGGCAAGCTGGAGGGCATGTGCGGCGCGCTGAAGGATCTGGGCAGTCCCTACTGTGCGAAAGAGCTGCCTGAGTTGCGCGAAGAAGACTTCGCCGAGATCAAGAGCGAAACAGCTACCACCAAGGCCGGCTGAGTTCTCACGATCATTGCAATCCCCCTGTGGGAGCGGGCTTGCTCGCGAAAGCGGCGGGTCAATCAATATTTTCGGCGACTGACACCGCGCTTTCGCGAGCAAGCCCGCTCCCACAATTGATCCTCAGCGTGCCGGGCAATGCAGGTTGTCCGCTGTCGCTGTTCGATCCCACCCCACCCTGCTACAATTCGCGCGCCTTTTTTACGGGTATTCCTGACTAAAGTACTAGGTCTTATAGTTGACTTAAATACTCGGGAATCGCATACTTGCTCCCATTCTGAAACACCTTGGTACTTGTCCATGAGACTGACTACAAAAGGCCGTTACGCGGTGACCGCCATGCTCGACCTGGCCTTGCACGCGCAAAACGGGCCGGTGTCCCTGGCCGATATCTCCGAGCGCCAAGGCATTTCCCTGTCTTACCTTGAGCAACTGTTCGCCAAGTTGCGCCGCAGCAACCTGGTTTCCAGTGTGCGTGGCCCGGGTGGCGGTTATCAGTTGTCCCGTGACATGCAAGGCATCCAGGTCGCCCAGGTGATCGACGCGGTGAATGAATCCGTCGATGCCACCAAGTGCCAGGGCCTGGGTGACTGCCATGCCGGCGACACCTGCCTGACGCACCACTTGTGGTGTGACTTGAGCCTGCAGATCCATGAGTTTTTGAGTGGTATCAGCTTGGCTGATCTTGTGACTCGCCGTGAGGTACAGGAAGTAGCCCAGCGTCAGGACCAGCGCCGATGCAACACCAAGGCGCCGCGTCTGGACAAGATTGAAGCGTCCGCCGTCGAGTGACAGCCGAAGAGCTAACGGCACGCCAGCCAGCCTGATTTAGGAGAAAGTCCATGAAATTGCCGATTTACCTTGATTACTCAGCGACCACCCCGGTTGATCCGCGTGTCGCGCAAAAGATGAGCGAATGCCTGCTGGTTGACGGAAACTTCGGCAACCCTGCCTCCCGTTCCCACGTTTTCGGCTGGAAAGCCGAGGAATCGGTCGAGAACGCTCGTCGCCAGGTCGCTGACCTGGTCAACGCCGATCCGCGTGAAATCGTCTGGACCTCCGGTGCTACCGAGTCCGACAACCTGGCGATCAAGGGCGCTGCGCATTTCTATGCGACCAAGGGCAAGCACCTGATCACCACCAAGATTGAGCACAAGGCTGTCCTCGACACCATGCGCCAACTGGAGCGTGAAGGTTTCGAGGTCACCTACCTTGAGCCGACCACTGACGGTATCGTCACCCCGGCCATGATCGAAGCCGCGATGCGTGAAGACACCATCCTGGTTTCCGTGATCCACGTGAACAACGAGATCGGCACCATCAACGACATCGCCGCCATCGGCGAGCTGACCCGCTCCAAAGGCGTGTTGCTGCATGTCGATGCTGCCCAGTCCACCGGCAAGGTCGATATCGACCTGTCTGCGCTTAAAGTTGACCTGATGTCGTTCTCGGCCCACAAGACCTACGGCCCCAAAGGTATTGGCGCGCTGTACGTGAGCCGCAAGCCTCGCGTGCGCATCGAAGCCACCATGCACGGTGGCGGTCACGAGCGCGGCATGCGTTCGGGCACCCTGGCGACCCACCAGATCGTCGGCATGGGCGAAGCCTTCCGTGTAGCCAAGGAAGACATGGCTGCCGAAAACGTGCGCATCAAGGCCCTCAGCGATCGTTTCTACAAGCAGGTCGAGAACCTTGAAGAGCTGTACATCAACGGCAGCATGACCGCCCGTGTACCGCACAACCTGAATTTGAGCTTCAACTACGTCGAAGGCGAGTCGCTGATCATGGCGCTCAAGGACCTGGCGGTTTCGTCCGGTTCGGCCTGCACCTCGGCCTCCCTTGAACCGTCCTACGTCCTGCGTGCCCTGGGCCGCAACGACGAGTTGGCGCATAGCTCGATCCGCTTTACGTTCGGCCGTTTCACCACCGAAGAAGAAGTCGACTACGCCGCGCAGAAAGTCTGCGAGGCGGTCACCAAGCTGCGCACCCTGTCGCCGCTGTGGGACATGTTCAAGGACGGTGTCGATATTTCCAAGATCGAGTGGGCGGCACACTAAATATAGAAGCCGCCACCCCAGCCCTGTAGGAACGTGGCGGAAAACGCAGGCGTTTTTACAGGGTTCCAGAGCGGCCCTGATGAGTGAGGATTCAATACCATGGCTTACAGCGAAAAGGTCATCGACCACTACGAAAACCCGCGCAACGTCGGCAAGATGAACGCGGAAGATCCTGATGTCGGCACCGGCATGGTCGGCGCTCCGGCGTGCGGCGACGTCATGCGCCTGCAGATCAAGGTCAACGAGCAGGGCATCATCGAAGATGCCAAGTTCAAGACCTACGGCTGCGGTTCGGCCATCGCCTCCAGTTCCCTGGCGACCGAGTGGATGAAAGGCAAGACTCTGGATGAAGCAGAGACCATCAAGAACACTCAACTGGCCGAAGAACTGGCCCTGCCGCCAGTGAAAATTCACTGCTCGGTACTCGCAGAAGACGCCATCAAGGCGGCTGTTCGCGACTACAAGCAGAAGAAAGGCTTGATCTAAGCATTTGGCGACGAGTAAGGAGTCAACGATGGCTATCAGCATGACAGAAGCGGCTGCGCAGCACATTCGCCGTTCCCTGAATGGGCGCGGTAAAGGTGAGGGGATTCGTCTGGGTGTTCGCACCACGGGCTGTTCCGGCCTTGCCTACGTGCTGGAGTTCGTCGACGAGGTGGTTGCGGAAGACCAGGTGTTCGAAAGTCACGGCGAAAAAGTGATCATCGACCCGAAAAGCCTGACCTACCTGGACGGCACCGAGCTCGATTTCGTCAAGGAAGGGTTGAACGAAGGCTTCAAGTTCAACAACCCCAACGTACGCGGTGAATGTGGCTGCGGCGAAAGCTTCAACATCTGAGGCTATCTGTGGGTACTCCTTGTCATTTCGCTTTATTCGAGCTGCAGCCGAGCTTTCGGCTGGACCTTGAGCAGCTTGCCATGCGCTACCGAGAGTTGGCGCGTGGGGTGCATCCGGACCGCTTCGCTGACGCTTCCGAGCGTGAGCAACGCCTGGCGCTGGAGCAGTCGGCCAGCCTCAACGAAGCCTATCAGACGCTGAAAAATCCGCCGAAACGCGCGCGCTATTTGCTCGCGATGAACGGTGGCGAGTTGCCGCTGGAAGTTACGGTCCATGACCCTGATTTCCTGATGCAGCAGATGCAATGGCGTGAAGAACTTGAAGACTTGCAGGACGAGGCCGATCTGGCTGGCGTCGCGGTCTTCAAGCGTCGTCTGAAAGTGGCCCAGGATGAGCTCAACGAAAGCTTCGCAGCTTGTTGGGATGATGCAGCGCAGCGTGAGCAGGCCGAACGCCTGATGCGGCGCATGCAGTTCCTCGACAAGCTCACTTACGAAGTGCGCCAGTTAGAAGAGCGCCTCGACGATTAACCCAGTGCTGCACAGATTGCACGCCTGATAGACAGATAAGACCTGATTACCATGGCTCTACTGCAGATCGCCGAACCCGGCCAAAGTCCTCAACCGCACCAGCGTCGCCTGGCGGTTGGCATCGACTTGGGTACTACCAATTCACTGGTCGCCGCACTGCGCAGCGGTCTTTCCGAGCCGTTGCCCGATGCTGATGGCCAGGTGATCCTGCCGTCCGCCGTGCGCTATCACGCTGATCGCACCGAAGTGGGTGAGTCAGCCAGGCTCGCGGCCTCTACCGATCCGCTGAACACGGTGCTGTCGGTCAAGCGCTTGATGGGTCGTGGGTTGTCCGACGTCAAGCAATTGGGCGATCAACTGCCGTACCGCTTTGTCGGTGGTGAATCCCATATGCCGTTTATCGACACCATCCAGGGCCCGAAAAGCCCGGTGGAAGTGTCGGCCGATATCCTCAAAGTCTTGCGCCAGCGTGCCGAGACGACCTTGGGTGGCGAGCTGGTAGGGGCGGTGATCACGGTTCCGGCGTATTTCGACGACGCCCAGCGCCAAGCCACCAAGGATGCGGCGAAACTCGCCGGCCTTAATGTCTTGCGCCTGCTCAACGAGCCGACCGCTGCTGCCGTGGCCTATGGCCTGGACCAGCATGCCGAAGGCCTGGTCGCGATTTACGATCTGGGTGGCGGTACTTTTGATATTTCGATCCTGCGCCTGACCGGTGGTGTCTTCGAAGTCCTGGCCACCGGTGGCGACAGCGCGCTGGGCGGCGATGACTTCGATCACGCCATCGCCGGCTGGATCATCACCAGCGCCGGATTGTCCGCCGACCTCGATCCGGGCACCCAGCGCAACTTGTTGCAAACAGCCTGCGCGGCCAAGGAAGCCCTGACCGACGCTGCATCTGTTGAAGTTTCCTACGGCTCATGGTCGGCGCAACTGACCCGTGAAGCCTTCGATGCGCTGATCGAGCCGATGGTTGCTCGTAGCCTGAAAGCCTGCCGTCGCGCCGTGCGTGACTCCGGCATCGAGCTGGAAGAAGTCGGCGCGGTGGTCATGGTCGGCGGTTCGACCCGTGTGCCGCGGGTCCGCGAAGCCGTGGCCGAAGCCTTTGGTCGCCAGCCGCTGACTGAAATCGATCCGGATCAAGTGGTGGCCATTGGGGCTGCGATCCAGGCCGATACCCTGGCTGGCAACAAACGGGATGGTGGCGAACTGCTGCTGCTCGACGTGATTCCGTTGTCCCTGGGGTTGGAAACCATGGGCGGCCTGATGGAGAAGGTGATTCCACGCAACACCACCATTCCCGTCGCCCGTGCCCAGGACTTCACCACGTATAAAGATGGCCAGACGGCCATGATGATTCATGTGCTGCAAGGCGAGCGCGAGCTGATCAGCGACTGCCGCTCCCTGGCGCGCTTTGAATTGCGCGGTATCCCGGCGATGGTCGCGGGTGCGGCGAAGATTCGCGTGACCTTCCAGGTCGACGCCGACGGCCTGCTCAGTGTGGCCGCGCGTGAGTTGGGTTCGGGCGTTGAAGCCAGTATCCAGGTCAAACCGTCCTACGGCCTGACCGACGGCGAAATCGCCAAGATGCTCAAGGATTCGTTCCAGTATGCCGGTGACGATAAGGTCGCTCGTGTCCTGCGTGAGCAGCAAGTCGATGCCCAGCGCCTGCTTGAAGCGGTGCAGGGCGCCCTTGAGGCCGACGGCGAGCGCCTTCTGGATGCTGAAGAGCGCCTGGTCATCGACCTGCAGATGCAGGAACTGGCCGAATTGATGAAAGGTACCGATGGTTATGCCATCGAACAACAGACCAAGCGCCTTTCACAAGTAACCGATGCCTTTGCCGCCCGTCGTATGAACCAGACGGTGAAAGCCGCCCTGGCGGGACGCAACCTGAATGAAATTGAGGAATAACTGATGCCGCAGGTCATTTTTCTGCCACACGCCGAGCATTGCCCGGACGGTATGGTCGTGGAGGCTGAGACCGGCAAGTCCCTTCTCGAAGTTGCCCACGACAACCACATCGAGATCGAGAGTGCGTGTGGTGGCGTTAATGCCTGTACCACCTGTCACTGCATTATCCGCGAAGGTTTCAATAGCCTCGAAGAGGCCGATGAGCTGGAAGAGGACTATCTTGATAGGGCGTGGGGCCTGGAGCCGACGTCGCGCCTGAGTTGTCAGGCAAAGGTGGGGACTGAAGACCTCACCGTTGAAATTCCGAAGTATTCGCTCAACCATGCGGCCGAAGCGCCGCATTGATTCAAGGAAGTGTCATGAGTCTTAAATGGGTTGATGTGCAAGAGATCGCTATTCTGCTGGCCGACGGCTATCCGGATATGGATCCCTATTCGGTGAACTTTGTAGCTTTGCGTGACATGGTCATGGCCTTGCCAGGGTTCGAAGACGAGCGGGATCGCGGCGGTGAAAAGGTTCTTGAAGCGATCCAGACTGCCTGGAAAGAAGAACAGGACTGAAGCCTCCCTCACGCAGTTAGGCAATACCCAAGAACCCGCGTATAATTCGCGGGTTTAATTTTTCGCAAATTACCGTTTCTGGAGTTACACCATGGCTGTTCAACGTACTTTCTCCATCATCAAGCCTGACGCTGTTGCAAAAAACGTCATCGGCGAGATCACCACTCGTTTCGAAAAAGCCGGCCTGAAGGTTGTAGCTTCGAAACTCAAGCAACTGTCCAAGGCTGAAGCTGAAGGCTTCTACGCTGAGCACAGCGCTCGTGGTTTCTTCGGCGACCTGGTTGCCTTCATGATCTCCGGTCCTGTTGTTGTACAGGTTCTGGAAGGCGAAAACGCTATCGCTCTGAACCGTGAGCTGATGGGCGCTACCAACCCTAAAGAAGCGGCTGCCGGCACCATCCGTGCTGACTTCGCTGACTCCATCGACGCCAACGCTGTACACGGTTCGGACTCCGAAGCCGCTGCTGCTCGCGAAATTTCGTACTTCTTCGCAGCTACCGAAGTAACCACTCGCTAAGCATTGGCTTAAGAGTGAAGGTGAATCCATGACTACATCGACTGTAAAAACCAACCTGCTGGGTCTGACTCAACAGGAAATGGAAAAATTCTTCGACTCAATCGGGGAGAAGCGTTTCCGTGCCGGTCAGGTAATGAAGTGGATTCACCACTTTGGCGTCGACGATTTCGACGCCATGACGAACGTCAGCAAGGCCCTGCGCGACAAGCTCAAGGCGATTGCCGAGGTTCGTGGTCCCGAAGTGGTCAGCGAGGACATCTCCAGCGACGGCACCCGTAAGTGGGTGGTACGCGTGGCGTCCGGCAGTTGCGTCGAGACCGTCTACATTCCCCAGGGCAAGCGCGGCACTTTGTGCGTTTCGTCCCAGGCAGGCTGTGCCCTGGACTGCAGTTTCTGCTCCACCGGCAAGCAAGGCTTCAATAGCAACCTCACCGCCGCCGAAGTGATCGGCCAGGTGTGGATTGCCAACAAATCCTTTGGCAGCGTCCCGGCGACCGTCGACCGTGCCATCACCAACGTGGTGATGATGGGCATGGGTGAGCCGCTGCTGAACTTCGACAACGTGATTGCGGCCATGCATTTGATGATGGACGACCTGGGCTACGGCATCTCCAAGCGCCGTGTGACCCTGTCGACCTCCGGCGTGGTACCGATGATCGATGAGCTGGCCAAGCACATCGACGTCTCCCTGGCGTTGTCGCTGCACGCACCCAATGACGCATTGCGTAACCAATTGGTGCCGATCAACAAGAAGTATCCGCTTAAGATGCTGCTCGAATCTTGCCAGCGTTATATGGCGACCTTGGGTGAGAAGCGCGTGCTGACCATTGAGTACACCATGCTCAAGGACATCAACGACAAGGTCGAACACGCGGTCGAGATGATCGAGTTGCTCAAGAACACGCCGTGCAAGATCAACCTGATCCCGTTCAACCCGTTTCCCCATTCTGGCTACGAGCGGCCGAGCAACAACGCCATCCGCCGTTTCCAGGATCAACTGCACCAGGCCGGCTACAACGTCACCGTACGCACCACCCGTGGTGAAGACATCGACGCCGCCTGTGGCCAATTGGTCGGACAGGTGCTGGACCGCACCCGTCGCAGCGAGCGTTATATCGCCGTGCGTGAACTGAACGCCGCCGACGATTTGCCGCAGATTGCTGTGAATCGAATCTGAGAGAGGATCTCTATGCCCTTGCGCCTTGCGCTGCTTTTGCTTGTTGCCAGCCTCTCGGTTGGCTGTGTTTCATCGGGCTCTGACAGCCCGCTGCAAACCGGCAAGGGCCGTGACGAAGCGCGTGCTGCCTATGTGCAGTTGGGGCTGGGTTACCTGCGCCAGGGGTTGAGCGAACAGGCCAAGGTGCCGCTGCAAAAGGCCCTGGCCCTCGACAACCAGGATGCCGACGCCAATGCGGCGCTGGCCCTGGTGTTCCAGGCCCAGGCCGAGCCTGAGCTGGCCGATCAGTATTTTCAGAAAGCCCTGGCCGTTCGCCCCCATGATCCGCGCCTGCTCAACAACTACGGCAGTTTCCTGTACCAGCAGGAACGTTATGAGCAAGCGGCCGGTTATTTCCAGCAGGCAGCCACTGATACCCTATATCCTGAACGTTCGCGGGTTTTCGAGAACCTGGGGGTGACGTCCGTGCGCCTTGGCCAGCGTGAAAGCGCCCGCCGGCAACTGGAAAAGGCCCTGCACCTGAACCAGCGCCAGCCACGGGCCTTGCTCGAAATGGCCCAGTTGTCGTTTGAAGACAGGCATTATGTGCCGGCACGTGACTATTACGAGCGTTTTAGCCTGCTCAGCGGGCAAAATGCACGTAGTCTATTGCTTGGTGTGCGCCTGGCCACGGTTCATGAAGAACGCGACAAGGCCACACGTTTTAGCCAGCAATTAGAACGACTCTATCCCGGTACGCCGGAATATCAGCAATACCTGTCGGAGCAATGATGAAAGCCGCGCACCCGGAAGTTGTAGCCGCTAATCGCGTAAACCCAGGCGAGACCTTGCGTCAGGCCCGCGAAAGCAATGGTTGGTCGCTGGAAGAAGTGGCCCTCAAGCTCAATTTGACCACCTCTTCCCTGGGCAACCTGGAAAACGGCGCGTTCGACAAACTGCCCGGGCATACCTTCGCCCGCGGTTATATCCGTGCCTACGCCAAGCTGCTGGGCACCGACCAGGCCATTCTGGTCCAGCAATTCGACCAGTTCACCGGTACCGACTCCCAGGGTAGCAATGTCCACGGTCTCGGTCGCATCGAAGAGCCGGTGCGGGTTTCCCACACTATTCTGCGAATTGTCAGCCTGTTGCTGCTGATTGCCGTGATCGGTGGTGGTTTTATCTGGTGGCAGGACCAGACGACCCTGCGCAGCAAGGACCTGATCAGCAACGCCTTGGAGCACGTCGAAGTCGAGAGCGCCGACGGCACCACTCAGATTCATCCTCTGGACGAGCCTGAAGACCAGGCAGTAGTCCAGGGCCAGACCGCGCCCGAAACCAGTCTTGACCTGCAAGCAGGCCAGCCGCCTGCCGAAGGCGTCAGTGAAGCGGCCCCAGCTGCCGTTGTACCGACTCCTGCCGTACCTGCAACCCCGGCCACCGTGGCCCAGGTGCCTGTAGTACCGGCGCCGATCGCACCTGTTGCGCCAACGGCTGCCGCACCTGCTTCCCTGGCGCCAGTCAGCGTGGCGGGCGATGGCCGTCTCCAGATTACCTACGTCGCTGACTGCTGGACACAAGTCACCGATGGCAATGGCAAAGTCCTGTTCAGTGCTTTGAAGCGTAAGGGAGATACGCTTGATCAGGTCGGCAAGCCTCCTTTGACGCTGCGTCTGGGCTTTGCCCGTGGCGCGCAAGTGGCCTACAACGGCCAGCCTGTGGACGTGGCGCCGTTCACCAGTGGCGAGACCGCTCGCCTGAAGTTGGGACAATAGTCATGCACGGCGAATCTCCAATCAAACGTCGCGTATCGCGCAAGATCTGGGTCGGCTCGGTGCCGGTGGGTGGCGATGCCCCCATTGCCGTACAGAGCATGACCAATAGCGACACCAATGATGTGGCTGCCACCGTGGCCCAGATCAACCGCCTGGAAGCTGCGGGCGTCGATATCGTGCGGGTTTCCGTGCCGGATATGGACGCCGCCGAAGCCTTCGGCCGCATCAAGCAACTGGTCAAGGTGCCGTTGGTCGCCGACATTCACTTCGACTACAAGATCGCTCTGCGCGTGGCCGAACTGGGCGTCGACTGCCTGCGGATCAACCCGGGCAACATCGGTCGCGAAGACCGGGTGCGTGCCGTGGTCGATGCTGCCCGTGATCGCGGGATCCCGATTCGTATCGGCGTCAACGCCGGCTCCCTGGAAAAAGACCTGCAAAAGAAATATGGCGAGCCTACTCCGGCGGCCCTGGTTGAGTCGGCGCTGCGCCACGTCGAGCACCTCGAACGCCTGAATTTCCAGGACTTCAAGGTCAGCGTAAAGGCTTCCGATGTGTTCATGGCGGTAGAAGCCTACCGCCTGCTGGCCAAGGAAATCGTGCAGCCGTTGCACCTGGGCATCACCGAAGCCGGTGGTTTGCGTTCAGGCACAGTGAAATCTGCGGTAGGTCTCGGTATGCTGCTGGCCGACGGGATTGGCGATACCATTCGCATCTCCCTGGCGGCGGACCCGGTAGAGGAAGTGAAAGTCGGCTACGACATTCTCAAATCCCTGCATCTACGCTCCCGTGGCATCAATTTTATTGCCTGCCCGAGCTGCTCGCGGCAGAACTTCGACGTGGTGAAAACCATGAACGAGTTGGAAGTACGCCTGGAAGACCTGCTGGTGCCGCTGGATGTCGCAGTCATCGGTTGTGTGGTCAACGGGCCAGGTGAGGCCAAAGAGGCACATGTGGGCCTGACCGGCGGTACCCCGAACCTGATTTACATCGACGGCAAGCCGTCGCAGAAGCTGACAAATGACAATCTGGTGGATCAGCTGGAAAAGCTGATCCGCGACAAAGCGGCCGAGAAGGTCGCCGCAGACGCAGCGCTGATCGCTCGCGGCTGATTGAACGAATTTAAGGATTTGATGTGAGCAAGTCTCTGCAAGCCATCCGTGGCATGAACGACATCCTGCCCGAACAGACGCCCCTGTGGCGCTATTTCGAGAGCACGGTCGCGCGCCTGCTGGATAACTACGGTTACAAGCAGATCCGCATGCCGATTGTCGAATTCACCGAGCTGTTCAAGCGTTCCATCGGTGAAGTGACCGACATCGTCGAAAAAGAGATGTACACCTTCGAAGACCGCAACGGCGACTCCCTGACCCTGCGTCCGGAAGGTACCGCCGCGTGCGTGCGCGCCGTGCTTGAGCATGGCATCACCGGTGGTGGCCAGACTCAGAAGCTGTGGTACATCGGCCCGATGTTCCGCCACGAGCGCCCGCAGAAAGGCCGTTATCGCCAGTTTCACCAGATCGGTTGCGAAGTGTTCAACCTCGATGGTCCGGACATCGACGCCGAGCTGATCGTGCTGACCTGGCGCCTGTGGGGCCAGTTGGGTATCCGCGACGCGGTCAAGCTTGAACTCAACAGCCTGGGCACCAGTGAATCCCGTGGCCGCTACCGCGAAGCCCTGGTCGAGTTCCTGTCCGCGCACCTGGACAAGCTCGACGAAGACAGCCAGCGCCGCCTGAAGACCAACCCGTTGCGCGTCCTGGATACCAAGAACGCCGACACCCAGGCCATCCTGGTCGACGCGCCGAAAATGGCCGACTACCTGGACGACGAATCCCGCACGCATTTCGAGGGCCTCAAGGCTCGCCTGGATGCGGCCGGTATTCCCTACGTGATCAACCCCAAGTTGGTGCGTGGCCTCGATTACTACAGCAAGACCGTATTCGAATGGGTCACCGACAAGCTCGGCGCCCAGGGCACCGTGTGTGCCGGTGGTCGCTATGACGGCCTGGTCGAGCAGATGGGCGGCAAACCCACCACGGGCGTTGGCTTTGCCATGGGTATCGAGCGCCTGATCCTGCTGCTGGAAACCCTGGAGCAGATCCCCGAAGAAATTTCCCGTCAGGTGGACGTGTACCTGTGCGCCTTTGGCGAGGCGGCCGAACTGGCTGGCCTGGCCTTGAGCGAGCAGTTACGCGACCAACTGCCGAGCCTGCGCCTGCAGGTCAATGCCGGCGCTGGCAGCTTCAAGAGCCAATTCAAGAAAGCCGACAAGAGCGGTGCGTTGTACGCGCTGATCCTGGGTGATGATGAACTGGCCCAGCAAGTGGTAAGTGTCAAACCCCTGCGTGGCCAGGGCGAACAACAAAGCATTGCCTTTGATGCGCTAGCAGCGCACTTGGCCACCTGCATCGTGCAGGGTTGAAGCTGTCAAACAGCCGAATTTAGCGATTAAGGAGTATTGGGGTGTCGAGTACTGAAGATGAGCATCTGGCCGAGTTCAAAGACTGGTGGCAGCGTAACGGCAAACCCCTGGTCACTGGCGGCCTGCTGGCGCTGGTAGTGGTGTTTGGCTGGCAGGCGTTCCAGAAATATCAGGGCAATCAGTCGCAAGGCGCCTCGATGCTCTATCAGCAACTGCTGGAAACCACGCTGACGCCCACTGGCAAGCCTGACCCTGCCCAAGTGGCGGACCTGGCCGGCAAGCTGAAAAACGAATTTGGCGGTAGCACCTACGCCCAATACGGCAGCCTATTCGTCGCGAAAGTCGCGGTCGATACCGGCAAGCTGGATGACGCAGCCTCCGAGCTCAAAGCCGTCGCCGACAAGCCGAACAACCCGACCCTGGGTGAAATCGCACGTCAGCGCCTGGCCCAGGTCCTGGCTGCACAGAACAAGGCCGACGAAGCATTGAAACTGCTCGACGGCGATGCTGACAAGGCATTTGTAGCCACTCGCGAAGAGCTCAAGGGCGACCTGCTGGTCCAATTGGGTCGTACCGACGAAGCCAATGCTGCGTACCAAAAAGCCAAGGCTGCGCTGTCTGATGAAGCAGCGGTCGGTGGCTTACAAATCAAGCTGGACGACCTGGCCAAAGGGGATGCGTGACGTGATCCGTTGGAAACATGCAGCATTGCTGGCTCTGGCCGTTTTGGCCGCGGGTTGCAGCAGCAACAGCAAAAAAGAACTGCCTCCGGCCGAGCTGACCAGCTTCAAGGAAGAAGTGGTCCTGCAAAAGCAGTGGAGCCGCTCCATCGGTGACGGTCAGGGCGACACCTACAACATGTTGGTACCGGCAATTGACGGTGACAACATTGTGGCCGCTGACGTGACGGGTGTTGTGATCTCCATGGATCGCATGAACGGCGACGTCAAGTGGAAGAAGGATCTCGAACTGCCTGTTTCCGGCGCCGTCGGCGTGGGTTACGGCATGGTGATGATCGGCACGCTCAAGGGCGAAGTCGTGGCCCTGGATTCGAGCAACGGTGAAGAGAAATGGCGCGCTCGCGTGACCAGTGAAGTCCTCGCACCGCCTGCCACCAACGGCGATATCGTCGTGGTGCAGACCCAGGATGACCGTGTTATCGGCCTTGATGCCAACACCGGTGAGCAGCGCTGGCTGTACGACAGCACCCCTGCGGTGTTGACGTTGCGCGGTACCAGTGGTCCGGTTGTGACCAATAACCTGGCGCTGGCTGGCCTTTCGACCGGTAAAGTGGTCGCCCTGGATACCCAGAACGGCGTGCCGGCCTGGGAATCGCGGGTCGCCATTCCGCAAGGTCGTTCCGAGTTGGACCGTGTCGTGGACATCGACGGCGGCTTGCTGCTGTCGGGTGAAACCCTGTACGTCGCCACTTACCAGGGCCGTGTTGCGGCGCTGGACCTGCAAAGCGGCCGCGTCCTCTGGCAGCGTGATGCTTCCAGCTACGCCGGTGTCGCCCAAGGGTTTGGCAGCGTCTACGTGAGCCTGGCATCCGGTACCGTTGAAAGCGTCGATGAGCGTTCCACCACAGCCCTGTGGAGCAACGACTCGCTGGCTCGTCGTCAACTGTCGGCTCCGGAAGTGTTCTCCAGCTATGTAGCGGTAGGCGACCTGGAAGGTTACCTGCACTTGCTGAGCCAGGTGGATGGTCGCTTTGTCGGCCGTGAACGTATCGACAGCGACGGCCTGCGTGCGCGTCCGCTGGTAGTAGGCAACATGCTTTATGTGTTTGGTAACAGCGGCAAGCTGGAAGCCCTGACCATCAAGTAAGAACTATGCTTGGGGTAACCCCCAGGCGGCCCTGCTACAACGCTTTTTGCTTTTTGTAGGAGCGAGCTTGCTCGCGAAGGACCTGAGGAGCACGCGTTTAATCAGGTTAAACGCGTTATCGTTAACGTTCTTCGCGAGCAAGCTCGCTCCTACAGTGATCAGTGTTGTGCAGGGCATGTGGCATTTCAAATGCCGCCCCGAGCACCAGCCGCTGCCTTGCAGCGGCTTTTGTATTTTCTGAAATAACGCAGTGGAGAGCCGCATGGTTCCCGTAATCGCCCTGGTGGGCCGACCTAACGTCGGCAAGTCCACCTTGTTCAACCGCCTGACCAGGACTCGCGACGCCATCGTCGGCGACTTGTCCGGTCTGACCCGTGATCGCCAATACGGTGAGGCAAAGTGGCAAGGGCGCTCCTACATTATTGTCGACACCGGTGGTATCTCCGGTGACGAGCATGGCATGGATGAAAAAATGGCCGAGCAGTCGCTGCTGGCCATCGAAGAAGCCGATGTCGTGTTGTTCCTGGTGGATGCCCGCGCGGGCTACACCGCTGCCGACCAGATGATTGGCGAGCACCTGCGCAAGCGCAACAAGCGTTCCTATCTGATCGCCAACAAGATCGACAACATCGATCCTGAGGCGGCCCGAGCCGAATTCAGCCCGATGGGCCTGGGCGACGCGATCCCGGTCGCCGGTGCCCACGGTCGCGGCATCACCCAGATGCTGGAAATCGCCCTGCGCGACTTCCCCAAGGATGACGACGAAGAAGTTGAAGGCGAAGAAGAAGTCGTTGCCGAAGGTGAGGAAGCCAAGCGCATTCCTGGCCCAAGCGAAAAAGACGGCATCAAGATCGCTATCATTGGCCGTCCGAACGTCGGCAAGTCGACCCTGGTCAACCGCATGCTCGGTGAAGACCGGGTCATCGTCTATGACCAGCCAGGCACGACCCGTGACAGCATCTACATCCCGTTCGAGCGTAACGACGAGAAGTACACGCTGATCGACACCGCCGGTGTGCGCAAGCGCGGCAAGATCCACGAGGAAGTCGAAAAGTTCTCGGTGGTCAAAACCCTGCAGGCGATCAAAGACGCCAACGTGGTGATCTTCGTCATGGACGCCCGCGAAGGCGTGGTCGACCACGACCTCAACCTGCTGGGCTTTGCCCTGGAGGCCGGTCGGGCATTGGTGATCGCGATCAACAAATGGGACGGCATGACCCCGAGCGAGCGTGACTTCGTCAAAGTCGAGTTGCAGCGCCGGTTGTTCTTCGTCGACTTCGCCGATATCCACTTCATCTCGGCGCTGCACGGCACCGGTGTGGGCAACCTCTACGCGTCGGTACAGAACTCGTTCAAGTCCGCGGTTACCCGCTGGCCAACCAACCGCCTGACCCAGATCCTTGAGGATGCAGTTGGCGAGCACGCGCCGCCGATGGTCAACAACCGCCGGATCAAACTGCGTTATGCCCACTTGGGTGGTGCCAACCCGCCGATTATCGTGATCCACGGTAACCAGATCGAGAAGGTGCCAAAGTCCTACGTGCGTTACCTGGAAAACACCTACCGCCGTGTCTTGAAGCTGGTCGGTACGCCGATCCGCATCGAGTTCAAAGGTGGCGATAACCCGTACGAAGGCAACAAGAACAGCCTGACTGATCGCCAAGTGAACAAGAAACGTCGCTTGATGAGCCACAACAAGAAGGCTGACAAAAAGCGTAAAGACCGCCGCTGATCCCTGTAGGAGCCGGCTTGCCAGCTTCTACATAAGATAGGCGTTACCCAAGAAGGGGCTCTGAATGAGCCCTTTTTTGTGCCTCACGATTGACCCCTCGGCGCTTGCAGCTTACAACTTGTAACTCACCGTCAGGGGCCCACCGAATGATCACCAGCAAGCTGCCGAACGTCGGCACCACCATCTTCACCACCATGTCGCAACTCGCTGCGCAAACCGGTGCGCTGAATCTGTCCCAGGGCTTCCCCGATTTCAACGGCCCCCAGGCCTTGCTCGATGCGGTGGGCAAGCACGTTGCCAGTGGCCACAACCAATACGCGCCGATGACCGGCTTGCCGGCCCTGCGCCAGCAAGTGGCGGCCAAGATCGCCCGCAGCTATGGCGTGCAGGTCGATCCCGACAGCGAAGTGACCATCACCCCCGGCGCCACCCAGGCGATCTTCTGTGCGATCCAGGCGGTGATCCGCAGTGGTGATGAAGTCATCGTCTTCGATCCGTGCTACGACAGCTACGAGCCAGCGGTGGAGTTGGCCGGTGGGCGTTGCGTACATGTGCAATTGGGGCAGGAGGACTTCAGCCTGGACTTCGAGCAGATCAAGGCTGTGCTGTCACCGCGCACACGCATGATCATCCTCAATACCCCGCACAACCCCAGCGGCGCCCTGATCAGTCGTGCGGAGCTGGACCAATTGGCCGAGCTGATCCGTGACCGCGATATCTATCTGGTCAGCGATGAGGTCTACGAACACCTGGTATTCGATGGCGTGCCCCACGTCAGCGTTCTGGCCCACGAAGAGTTGTATCAGCGCGCGTTCGTGGTCAGCTCCTTCGGCAAGACCTATCACGTCACTGGCTGGAAGACCGGCTATGTCGTCGCACCAGCAGCTTTGAGCGCGGAGTTGCGCAAGGTGCATCAATACGTCAGCTTCTGCGGGGTGACGCCGTTGCAGTACGCCCTGGCCGATTTTATGGCCGAGCACCCGGAGCACGTCGAAGAGTTACCGGCCTTTTACCAGGCCAAGCGCGACCTGTTCTGTGATTTGTTGGCGCCCTCGCGTTTCAGTTTCACGCGGGTGACCGGTACTTACTTTCAACTGGTGGATTACTCACAGATTCGCCCGGACCTGGACGACGTGGCCATGTCGCTATGGATGACCCGCGAGCATGGCGTGGCGACGATTCCGGTCTCGGTGTTCTACCAGAACCCACCCCAGGGCCAGCGCCTGGTGCGCCTGTGCTTTGCCAAACGCGAGGAGACGCTGCGCCAAGCAGCCGAGAAACTATGCGTGATCTGAGTGCGTTACCCGACCTGAACATCGCCCTGGTACAGACCACCCTTGCCTGGCATGACCGCCAGGCCAACCTGGAGCATTTCGAGTTGCTGCTGGAGCAGGCCAGGGGCGCCGACTTGATCGTGCTGCCGGAAATGTTCACCACTGGTTTTTCCATGGAGTCCCAATTGCTGGCCGAAGCCGAAAACGGCCCGACCCATGAGTGGCTCAAGGCCCAGGCGCAGAAGTACAACGCGGTGATCACCGGCAGTGTGATTATCCAGGCCGCTGATGGCAGCCACCGTAATCGCTTGTTGTGGGCGCGGCCCGATGGTGAGGTGCTGCACTACGACAAGCGCCACCTGTTTCGCATGGCGGGCGAGCACAATCACTACACCCCTGGCGAGCGTCAGGTGCAGTTCGAACTCAAGGGCTGGCGAGTTCGCCCGCTGATCTGCTACGACCTGCGCTTCCCGGTGTGGAGCCGTGATGCCCAGGACACCGACCTGCTGCTGTACACCGCGAACTGGCCGGGCGCCCGGCGCCAGCACTGGAACCGCCTGTTACCGGCCCGGGCTATCGAGAATCTGTGCTATGTGGCGGCGGTGAACCGGGTAGGCACCGACGGCAAGGGTTTTGCCTACACGGGCGACAGCCAGGTCCTGGACTTTCAGGGTGAAAGCCTGTTGAGCGCAGGGGAGGCGGACGGGGTGTTTCAGGTGTGCCTGGAGGCGGCGCAGTTAGCGGAGTATCGCCAGAAGTTTCCGGCGAATCTGGATGCCGATGCCTTTCAGTTTGTCTGATAAATCTTTGGTGTATGGGAGATAGCTATCGCGGGCAAGCCCGTTCCCACATTTGGAATGCATTCCCCTGTAGGAGCGGGCTTGCCCGCGATGAGGCCATCAGCATAACCACCACTCCAAAGTAAAAGGCCCCTGGGTTCTCACCCAGGGGCCTTTTGCATTGCGGCAGGCTGTTACGCCGCTTTCGCTTCCAACTGGCTCAACGACCGGTTCAGCGCACTGAACACCGCCTTGAAGCTGGCCGTGGTGATGTTTTCATCGATCCCCACGCCATGCACCGGACGCTCGCCATTCACGCGCAGCTCGATGTAGGCCGCGGCCTTGGCGTTAGTCCCCGCGCCGATTGCATGTTCGTTATAGTCCATGATCTCGACACCAATCGGCAGGCCGGCCACCAACGCTTCCAGTGCGCCGTTGCCCTTGCCGTGCCAGCGCAGGTTGGTTTCGCCCTGGCCCTTGCCGGAGACTTCAACTTCTACCGAGCTGTTGCCGTTTTCTTCCTGCAAGCGGTGGCTGACCAGCGCGTACGGGGTATTGGCTTGCAGGTATTCACGCTGCAACAGCGCGTGGATCTGCGAGGCAGTCATCTCCAGGCCTACGCGGTCGGTTTCGGCCTGTACCACCTGGCTGAACTCGATCTGCATGCGGCGTGGCAAGCTGATGCCATATTCCTGTTCCAGCAGGTAAGCGATACCGCCCTTGCCCGACTGGCTATTGACGCGGATCACCGCCTCGTAGCTGCGGCCAATGTCGGCCGGGTCGATTGGCAGGTACGGCACTTCCCACAAGGTATCCGGTTTCTGCTGGGCGAAGCCCTTGCGGATCGCGTCCTGGTGGGAGCCGGAGAATGCGGTGTGGACCAGGTCGCCAACATACGGGTGACGTGGGTGTACCGGGATCTGGTTGCACTCCTCGACCACTTTGCGCACGCCGTCGATGTCGGAGAAGTCCAGCTCAGGGTTTACGCCCTGGGTGTAGAGGTTCAGCGCCACGGTGACGAGATCGACGTTACCCGTACGCTCGCCGTTGCCGAACAGGCAGCCTTCGACACGGTCGGCACCCGCCATCAGGCCCAGCTCGGTGGCGGCGACGCCAGTGCCACGGTCGTTGTGGGTGTGCAGGCTGATGATCACGCTGTCACGACGGTTGATATGGCGACCGAACCATTCGATCTGGTCGGCATAGATGTTCGGCGTGGCGCATTCCACGGTGGCCGGCAGGTTGAGGATCATCTTGTGCTCGGGCGTCGGGTTCCACACCTCGATCACCGCGTCACACACTTCCTTGGCGAACTCAAGCTCAGTGGCGCTGAAGGTCTCTGGCGAGTACTCGAAGGTCCACTGGGTTTCCGGCTGCTGGGCGGCGTACTTGACGAACAGCTTGGCGGCGTCAACCGCGATGGCCTTGATCCCGTCCTTGTCCTGGTTGAACACGATACGACGGAAGGACGGCGAGGTGGCGTTGTACAAATGCACGATGGCCTTTTTGGCACCGCGCAGGGATTCGAACGTACGCGCGATCAAGTCTTCACGGCCCTGGGTCAGCACCTGGATGGTGGTGTCCTCGGGGATGTGGTTGTCTTCGATCAGGGTGCGCACGAAGTCGAAGTCGGTTTGCGATGCGGCTGGGAACGAGGCTTCGATTTCCTTCACGCCGACGGCAACCAGGGTTTTCCAGAAACGCAGTTTTTTCACCGCATCCATGGGCTCGATCAGCGACTGGTTGCCATCACGCAAGTCGGAGCTGCACCAGATTGGCGCGCTGGTGATGGTCTTCGACGGCCAGGTGCGGTCCGGGATATCAATGGTCGGGAATGCGCGGTATTTCGAAGACGGGTCTTTGAGCATGCTCATCAGAAGAATCCTTGTTGTAGGGCCGAAAAGAGGCGGCCTGCCAGAAAGCGTTTATTAGGGATGCAAATCGGGGACGAGGCAGATCGATTCAGCCTGGCAGTCGTGCGCTGACAAGGCACAGGCTGCGGTGCTGACGAAGCTGAATGAGGGTATGAGAGGTTTTCATGGGTTTAACCCTAACCGCGGGAAGGGAGGATGGCAAGCAGCTGGGAAAAATTGAGATAAACTCCATCGTTTATGAAATAAGCGAGATTTTATTGTGTGAATATTTTGCTTTGTTTGTTTTTATTGCTTTGTATTTCTAAGGTGCGCAATCGGTTTGGCGGCAGACCATGAGATTTTCAAACCCCATGGTCGTTGCCAATACGACGGTCTTCGGCTAGAGCGTCAGTTTGTCGATGTTGTAGTCGATATGAATATCTCCCACAGGCTCCGGCATGCTGGTGCCTCGTATGATCTTCAGTGGCGGCGGCGGGGTATGGGGCGGGTGGCTGACTGTGCTCGTCGTACCTTTGATGGACGGGGAGAGAGAAATTCCCACGCCTCCCGTCAACTCAGAGACACCCGGAATATTGTCATAAGTGTTGATATGCGCTTTACCGAGCAGTGCCACGAACTTTTCTCCAGTCGGGGTCTGCTTGATGATTTGCGTGGCGGCATAGTTGAACTCTGCCAGACGGTCATCGGTGAAACGTACATTGTTTATCCTGGATTTGAGGTTGTCTGTATGCATGGTCAACTCACGATGTTCAAGGCCGATGACCTTGATATCGTGGGCCTCGGCGGCCTTGATGACATCTGCGAACGTTGGGCTGTTCGGTGTATAGGCCTGCTCATAAGATCGCGGCCAGGCGTACACGGCATCAGCGGGGGTATAGGCTCCGGAGCCAAAACCGGGAGCGCCTTGCAGAAATGGCGCATTTTCCAGATAAATGACAGTGACGCCGTTATTTTTGAAGTGCTGCATCTGATCGATCAGGAACTGAAAACCGACCGGTTCGTCATGGACTTCGCCGAACACCAGCCCCCTGACGCCAGGTTGTGACAGCGTGCTCTGGATGACGCTCTTGGGTGTGTCACTGGCGCCCAGTGGTTGAAGCAGAGGGCGTACAGGCATCTGGCCCGAGGCCTGGCTGGCGTAAAACTCATCCATGTCTCGCCTGAACCAGCGCCGCAGTTGTCCGGTAACAGCGGGGTTTCCATTAAAGTCACCGGCTGCAACGCCCTTGATCACGCGGTCCATATACTCATCAAGTGGCGGTGTATGTTTTCGCCTGTTTCCTCCCGGCAATTGACTCAACCGCCATTCCCCGCTCTCTGTCGATTGCATGAACGCCACATTTCTGATGGTTTTCGGCGCATCCAGCGGTGCATTGGGGTCGACAATATTCACCTGGCCATATCTGGCCTTGAACGCTGAATCAATTTGATAAGGCTTGTTGATTCCAGTGCTGTCGGTGAAGCGGATGTACCAGTTTTCGCCGGCCTGATAAATGCCGTCGGCTCTGGGTTGGATGTCCTTGAGGACTTCTTCGGGGACGCTGTAGGCGCTGAGGTCTCGCATGGGGATAGCGGTGGGAGCGTCGGGCAGAACCTGGGAAAACCGGATGCCCACGCTCGTTGAAGGGACGACGGGAGGGATAGGTGGCTTGGGCGCAAACTCTCCTGGTATCGATAGCGATCTGGTCGACGGTGCCTGTACAGTTGGCGCTGAGACCGTGCTGAAGACTGGGCGCAAGGGGGCGCTCGGTGCGTGGGGAAGGCCTGAGGCGTGGGTGGTAAAGTCCGCGTAAAGTTGGGCCCGGACACCTTTGTTCAATAGTCCGCCGGGCAATTGCCAGGCATGGGTCCGTATGGTTTTCAGCGCGGCCTTGACTAACCGATTGCCGAACTTGACCACGGTAGAAACGCCGCGGCCGATAACCGGGAGCAAGTCCAGGAAAATCGTAGCCACTTCGATGCCAAACATAATTTTGTTACGTGTCGATTGGGTGGCCACTTCTGCGCTGCTGGTTGATTGAAAGTCGGCTTTGTCGATCAGCAAGCGTGACAGTTGGCTGTACATCTCATCGTGGATATTCGTAGGTATCGGCGTAAGGGTGGCGAGGCCAGCGTGACGCTTGCCAATATTGCCGGTCGCATGGGCTAGTTCGACGAAATCGGAACCAAGACTCTGGGAGAACTTTTTTATCGACTCCGTGGTTTTTTCGAAGTCGTTTTTTTCTATCGGTGATTTCCTGCTGGCGGTGTAGGCCTTCCATTCTTTCTTATCCAACAGCGTCGTCAAAGCCTCCAGGTTGGGCAACTCACGGAGCGACAACCCATCAGGAGCCCCCGGTGTGTAGAGCACCAGGGATGAATCGGTGTTGTTGCCGATGACCATCGTGCCACGCACAGGCTGGCCAAGTTGGGCCAGGGTATTGGCGACAATGTTTTGCCCGTCCACCTGAGGGCGATTGCTCGGGTCTGGATAATCAAGGATCGCTTGAATCCACTGTACACCCCGTTTCGAGGTGGTATCCGTGGTGGCTTTGGCCTGGAAGCCGTCAGGGTTGAGTTGCGCCAGGAAGGCTTCTTTCTCCATCAACTCTGAGTGGTTGGCTTTCCAGGCATTGCGCAAGTCTGCGGCGGGGCCGGACTCTGCATCGGTCGCCATGCGCCCCTCAAGTAGCTTGGTGTATTCGCCGCCTACATCTGCGTCGTTGAGCAGGATCTTGAGTTGTTGCGTATCGAGAATGACCGGCTGCCCCTGACTATCCAGGATTGGGGAGCCCTGGGTGTCCAGCAGCGGAAGAATCATGGTGGTTTTGGTGTGCTTGTTGCTCTCGCCTGTTTCCCAGTGGGTTGGGTTCTTCAGGGCCAGGTCGCTCAATGACAGGTAGGTCGTTGTGGTTGAAGGGGGCTGTGGAATACCTGAGCGACCGAGGTGGAAACGTGTTTGGGTGACCACCTTTACCTTCAATTGGTTGGCATCCATATTTGTCAGAGGGTAGGCGTTTTTGATGGCGCCATTCATTTTTGTTCTGGAGAAGCTCGACAGGCTTGGAATCTTTTCCATGAGAGAGGCGAGTTTGGCGGTACTCTTTTCTTCTTTGCTTTCCAAGTGATTAAAGATTGTTTCTTGCGCGGGGCTGAGGTTCCTCAACCAGTCCGGCTGTTTTTTTTCGGCGAGCTTTTCGTTCCGCACGAGCATCGCGTTGGTGCCGTCGACTTGGGCTGACCAGTCTGCGGCTTCATCCAAGGCATCCATCAACTTCGGATCCTGTAACGGGTTGGTGGCCGGTGGGTTGTCAGACGTAAAGGTCTTGGTCAGGACAGTGTCGACTTCAGTCGCCTGGCGCTTGAGCAGCAAAAGTATCCCTTCGGCCAGCACGTCCCCCTCCAGGGGGATCGCCCCGAGCATCAGATCATCTCCCGTCGGCGGTGAGGCGCGGTTTTGCACCGGCAGCGGCAGGCTTTGCCTCAGCAGTTCGGCGCCGGGGCCGCCACTGTCAAGTCGTTGCACCAAGGCTTGGCGTAGCAGTGCTGGCGTTGCGAACTCCTCGAAACCTTCGCTGGGCGTATAGAGCACCACGGGACCGTTCTGCTCGTTGAGCGTGATTGCCCGGTTGCTCCCCGGTGATGTCAGAGTGTCGGCCGATGACCCATCGTTGCTGGTGATCATGAATGCACCGGCGAAGGCCGCTCCGTGTTCGCTGCCATCATCAATGGTGATGGGGTACACGCCGGGCCTTGTTCCGGTGGGCAGGTTGCTTTCCCGTTCTTCGAGTGTGGGGTAGCGCAATGCGCTGTCGACCAACTGTTTACTCGCCGGGCTCAGTGTACCGTCCATCACACGCAGGGCTGCCAGGGTCGATAGTTGTTGCTTGTGCATCCACAGCAGTTGTTCCAGGGGCGACTGTGGACTTTTGGGCGGGCCGGGTGTTGTCCAGTATTCCAGGAGTGCCCGTGGAAAGTCATTGGCAATAGCTCGGGCGAGGGTGTGCAGTGAGTCTGAGGCCTGGAGGGTATCGGTGGCGGTGGGTTGGGTCGTGAATTGGACCCTGACGTCAGGCTCTTCGATAAACCGTTCGGCCGGATTGGCATGAATCTCCCTGATTGCCCTACCGAGGGCCTTCATGAGGGGCTCTGAAGATAGCAACGTATCGCCACGGTATCGGTTGAAGGAAATTCTGTCCGGGTCGACAGGGGCCAGTTTGGGAAACGCTTGCGCTATCCGTGCCTGCAGGAAATGTGCGAAGCCGGGTTGTTGATCTTGCAGTACGGCCATGTTGTTCGCGAGTGTGGCGTACTGTTCGCTCAGTAACTGTTGGTCGCCGACCTTGAAGTGGTCCGAGAGTGGGCTACGCAGGGCGGTAGCGGGTCTTATGCCCGATGACTTGACTGACAGATTGTCCAGACCCCTAACGGAGGAGCGGCTCTTGGTAACTGCGGATGGGATGCCCGGATCGCTGGCCTGGTGAGCCGGCGGTGATTCTTCAGAGGGGGTCGGGGCAAGAAACGGTTGGGGCGTGATGGATTGAGGTGCAGAGATAGTCATCAAAGGAACTCCAAAAGGCTTGCTTTAGGTGTCCTTGCGCGCAGGTTGTCTTCCCTGGAATTCGAGGAGTGGGTGATGAGTCAACCCCTGGGGGTTCCTTAAAAAGTGTAAGAGCATGGCCGAGCACTGCGCCGAATTCGGCGCAGTCATCGTTGAGAGGGGGGCAGGTTGCTGCGTAGAGGTCTGCCGCTTAATGCCGCGGCATGTTTTGCAGTATGTGAGGTCAGGTGTTTAAGGCTGGAAGGCCCCGATAAAAATCGCTGGGTCGACCCGAGCGTCATTGAGGCTGACATTCCAATGCATATGCGGCCCGGTTGCTCGGCCCGTCGAACCGACTTTGCCGACCACGGCCCCACGTACCAATGGCTGGCCCACCTTCACATCAATCGTCGACATATGGCAGAACATGCTGATAAAGCCCTGGCCATGGTCGACAAACACGGTATTGCCGTTAAAGAAGTAGTTGCCGATCAGGATCACCTTGCCGTTGGCCGGGGTCTTGATCGGCGTGCCTGCGGGCACCGCAAAGTCCAGGCCGGAATGCGGGTTGCGCTCCTCGCCATTGAAGAACCGGCGTACCCCGAACTTGCTCGACAGCGGCCCGTTCACCGGCTTGTCCAGCACCAGGTTGCTCGGGATATTCGGGCTGAAGGTGCGGTAGGCCTTGATCTGCACAGCCAATTCGCTTTCGATGCGCTTGAGTTGTGCGGGCGCTGGGTTTACCTGGCTTTTGTTCTTCAGGGTGATGCGTTGCTCCGGGTATTTCTTGAAGCCGACGATGAACGGCAGGTTGCGCCCGCCGCTGCTGATCTGGTGGTTGCCCGGCTTGATGGTCAGCGGGATGCCGACGATGGCCAGCCAATTGTCCTGTTCCTTGACCACCAGCACCGGTTTGCCCTGATAGGTCGCTTTCGGTGGTGTGGCCGCAGCGCCCAGTTCGACCACTGCCACGCCACCCGGCACCGGTTTGTTCAGCACGCGGGTGATGTAGCTGTCGGCATGGGCGGTGAAGGTCAGGCACAGCAGCATCAGCAAACTTGAAATACGCAGCATGAATCAATCCAGTAAAGAGAGGGTGACAGGGGTGAGGTGGTTGTCTTCCACCCGCACCTGCAACTGGCCTTCGCCGAGGCGCGCAGTAAGGCGCTGACCGGTATGGGTTTGCGCAGCATCGCGAATGGCTTGGCCGCGCTCATCCAGCAAAATGCTGTAGCCGCGCCCCAGGGTCGCCAGCGGGCTGACGACGTGCAGGGTTTGCACCTGGCTTTGCAGTTGCAGGCGCCGGGCCTTGAGGCCTTCGCGCATGGCCCGCGGCAGGCGTTCGGCGAGACTGTCCAGGCGCTGGCGCAGCAGCGCCAGTTGCCGCCCCGGATGCTGGCCGGCCAGGCGGGTTTCCAGGCGGATCAGGCGTTCGCGCCGGGTGTTGAGATTGCGCTCGAAAGCCCGACGCAGGCGCATATCCAGGTCGTCCAGGCGCTGTGCCTGCTGGCGCAAACGCTCGCCGGGATGGCGCAGGCGCCGGGCCATGCCTTCCAGGCGCAGGCGGTCATGGACCAGGCGATTGCGCATCAGCATCACCAGGCGCCGGTGCAGGCTATCGACCTGGCGCACCAGGTTGCTGGAGTCCGGCGCCAGCAATTCGGCGGCGGCGGAGGGCGTTGGCGCGCGCACGTCGGCCACGAAGTCACTGATGGACACATCGGTCTCATGGCCGACCGCACTGACGATGGGCGTTACGCAAGCATCGATGGCCCGCGCCACGGCTTCTTCGTTGAAACACCAGAGGTCTTCCAGTGAGCCGCCACCACGGGCCAGGATCAGCGCATCAAAACCACGGGCATCCGCCAGTTTGAGGGCGCGGACAATCTGCGCGACGGCTTCACGGCCTTGCACGGCGGTGGGGATCAGGGTCAGTTGCACGTTCGGTGCACGGCGCTGGAACACGCTGATGATGTCGCGAATAACCGCGCCGGTCGGTGAGCTGATAATGCCGATCCGTCGCGGGTGGGCCGGCAGCGGCACCTTGCGCTCGGCACTGAACAGGCCTTCGGCGCTGAGCTTTTCCTTCAGCGCATCGAAGGCCAGGCGCAGCGCACCGTCGCCGGCCGGCTCCACGGTGTCGAGGATCAATTGGTAGTCGCCACGGCCCTCGAACAGCGAGACCTTGCCGCGCACCTTGACCGCCAGGCCATCCTTGAGCGCCTGGCGTACCCGCGCGGCGTTATTGCGAAACAGCGCGCAACGCACCTGCGCGCCGCTGTCCTTGAGGGTGAAGTACACATGACCGGAGGCCGGGCGGGCGAGGTTGGAGATCTCGCCTTCGACCCAGATATTGGTGAACACGTCTTCGAGCAACACCCGCGCACGGCCGTTGAGCTGGCTGACAGTCAGGACTTCGCGGTCCAGGCCCAGGCGGGCAAACGGATCTTTAATCATGGGAGGAGATCTTTAGTCATGGGCGGCAGTTTATAGGCATTCGCCCAGTGTTTGACAGAACTGCGCAACCAACGCGCTCGGCGCCTGCGCGCAGGCCAGGGCCACGGTGCTGTGGCAATCGGGGTCGGCCAGGGGTAGGAAGTGAATGCTGGCTGGAGCTATGTCGCGCATCGACTCGGGCAGCAAGGCAATGCCAAACCCGGCCTGAATCAATTGCAACTGGGTGGTTTTGCGCGACATCACCCGCGCGGCCTTGGGGAAAAATCCGGCACGCATGCACAACTCTGCTGACAGATAGCTCAGGCCACCGCGTTGCGGATGCGGGATCGAGATAAAGGCCTCGTCCTTCAATTGCGCCAGTTCAATGGCCGATGAGTGTCGGGTCAAAGGATGAGCGGGCGGGACTGCCAGCAACAGCGGCTCCTTATATAAAGGCATGATGTGTACCCCTTCGCGCTGGCGCAGCACCGGCAAGCGCAGCAGGCCAACCTCCAGCCGCCCATCGGCAATGTCTTCCAGCTGCGCCTCAGAGGACAGCTTGACGATATCCATCGACACACCGGGGCACTGTTCCAGCCAGGCGCTGATCCCACGCAGCACGCGCCCGCTCATCGGCACGGTGCTGGAGTGGCTCAGGCGCAGGGTGCCAAGCTGGCCGTGGCCCACTTGGGTCGCCAGCTCGCTGGCCTTGTACAACTCGCCCAGCAGGTTGCGTGCTCGTGGATAAAACGCTTCGCCTGCGGCTGTCAGCCTCGGTTGGCGGGCGGTGCGCTCGAACAGCGGGGTTTGCAGGAGGTTTTCCAGCTCCTTGATCTGTCGGCTGAGGGCCGATTGCGCGACAAACAGGCGCTCGGCGGCGGCGCTGAAGCTGCCGCTTTCAGCGATTTCAACGAAATAACGCAGTTGTCGGGTGGAAATCACGAGTCATGCCTTTTCGAGATAGGTGGAGGGCTTTGAAGATATTAGTCGCAACCCAGCGCTTTGGCTAAAGTGATGGCCATCTCGAACAAGGAATACGTCATGAGCCTGGTTGAACTGATGAGTCAGTGGTCTTTTAGCAGCGTTGACTGGCTGGTGATCGGCCTGGGGATTGCCCTGGCCTATATCGTGTTTGGCATCGCCGGCTTCGGCACGGCGCTGGTGGCCGGGCCGATCCTGATTGTGTTCATGCCGCTGTCGAAGATTATCCCGTTGCTGGTGTTGCTGGATTTTGTCGCGGCCTTCGGCAACCTTCTGCAATCGCGGCGGGAGGTGGTCAAGCCGGAGCTGTTGCGGTTGCTACCGTGCATGGCGATTGGCTGCACCCTCGGCGTGATCTTTTTGCTCAACCTGCATTCGGACCTGTTGTTGCTGTTGATGGGCGTGTTTATCAGCACCTACGCCATCTACAGCCTGGCGATAAAGGCCAAGCCCACCGCCCTGGCTGCCGGCTGGGCGGTGCCGATGGGGGTGGTGGGTGGATTGTTTGGGGCCTTGTTTGGTAGCGGTGGCTTTTTATATGCGATCTACCTCAACAGCCGTTTGCCCAAGGACCCGGCCCGGGCGACCCAAAGTGCATTGATCAGCGCCAGCACCGTGGTGCGCCTGAGTTTGTTTTTGATCGCCGGGGTGTATGCCGAATTGCCGTTGCTGATGTTGGCGGTGTGTTTGCTGCCAGCGATGGCCTTGGGGCTGTGGCTTGGGCGCCGGTTGACCCTGCGCATGTCCCGCGAGGCGTTTGTGCGGCTGGTGACGTGGTTGGTGCTGGCCAGTGGCATAGCTTTGATTGGGCGGTACTTGAGTACTTGACCTGTGTGGGGCAGGGATTAAGCTGCCAGCCTTCAGGGCCTCTTCGCGGGCTTGCTCGCGAAGGCGCCAGACGCCACACCGCAGGACTCCCATGAATTCCCAAAGCATCCTTGTCCCGAAAATCTCCACCTTGCCCGTCCACGAACCCCGCGCCCGGGCCATCGTGCGCTGGCTGGTGCGCAAGAACATCATCAAGGAAGAGTTGAGCACCTGTGGCCGTACCGGTAACCGCATGGGTTATGCCTTGGCCGACGGTGCGCGTGCCGTGGTGCTGCACCCCGAGGCGCTGCCGTTCAACGAGCCGGTCAACGGGCTGGAAATCATCTACAAACGCTGCATCTATACCCCGGCCAAGGGTTTTCTCGAAGAAGCCGGCTGCCCGGAGTGCCGCAAGGAAGTTGGCGAGGCACTGTTCGAAAGCCTGGAAGACTGGATGCCCGGCCATACCGATAACTTCACCTGCCCGTTGTGTGGGCATGAGGACGACATCAACGGTTTCCTGTTCCTGCAGGAGTGTGGTTTCTCCAACCTGGGCTTCATCTTCAACAACTGGGCGGAGGCGGGGTTCAAGCAGAGCTTTATCGACGAGTTTGCCGACTGGCTCGACCAGAAAATCAGCTGGGTCAAAGTCGAACTGTAGGAGCGAGCTTGCTCGCGAAAATCGTCAACGATAATGCGGGCGGTCTGTTTGTAACGCGGCGCCCTGGCGTTCTTCGCGAGCAAGCTCGCTCCTACAGAAAAGCCGCGTGGTTTATCCATCTATCAGTATTACCAAGTTTGTCAGAGTTTTACATTGAGCCTGGCAGGGTGCATGTATATAATGGCGCGCTTCCATTTTCCCGCTCGGGAGCCCCCGCGATGCTGCGTATCAGCCAAGAAGCTCTGACATTCGACGACATTCTCCTAGTGCCCGGTTATTCCGAGGTGCTTCCTAACGAAGTCAGTCTCAAGACCCGCCTAACCCGTGGCATCGAGCTGAATATTCCCCTGGTTTCCGCTGCCATGGACACCGTCACCGAGGCCCGTTTGGCAATCGCCATGGCTCAGGAAGGCGGCATCGGCATCATCCACAAGAACATGACCATCGAGCAGCAAGCTGCCGAAGTGCGCAAGGTCAAGCGTTACGAAGCCGGTGTGGTGAAAGATCCGATCACCATCGAAGCCGACGCCACCGTGCGTGACTTGTTCGACCTGACCCGCCTGCACAACATCTCCGGTGTTCCTGTGCTGCACGATGGCGACCTGGTTGGCATCGTCACTTCCCGTGACGTGCGTTTCGAAAACCGTCTTGAAGTCACCGTCCGCGAAGTGATGACGCCCAAAGAGCGCCTGGTCACGGTCAAGGAAGGCGCCGACAAGAACGATGTGCGTGAACTGCTGCACAAGCACCGCATCGAGCGCGTGCTGATCGTCGACGACAAATTCGCCCTCAAGGGCATGATGACCGTCAACGACATCGAAAAAGCCAAGGCCTACCCGCTGGCCAGCAAGGACGATCAAGGTCGTCTGCGCGTGGGCGCTGCCGTTGGTACCGGTAAAGACACCGGCGACCGCGTTGCGGCCCTGGTCGCTGCCGGTGTTGACGTGGTGGTGGTCGACACTGCCCACGGTCACTCCAAAGGCGTGATCGACCGCGTACGCTGGGTCAAGCAGAACTTCCCTGACGTGCAGGTGATCGGCGGCAACATCGCCACCGGCGCTGCCGCCAAGGCCCTGGCCGAAGCCGGCGCTGACGCAGTCAAGGTCGGTATCGGCCCTGGCTCGATCTGCACCACGCGTATCGTCGCAGGTGTAGGCGTGCCGCAAATCAGCGCCATCGCCAATGTCGCCGCTGCCCTTGAAGGCACTGGCGTACCGTTGATCGCCGACGGCGGCATCCGTTTCTCCGGTGACCTGTCCAAGGCCATCGTTGCCGGTGCTTCCTGCGTGATGATGGGTTCGATGTTCGCCGGTACCGAAGAAGCGCCGGGCGAGATCGAACTGTTCCAGGGCCGTTCGTACAAGGCTTACCGCGGCATGGGTTCGCTGGGCGCCATGTCCCAGGCCCAAGGCTCGTCCGACCGTTACTTCCAGGATTCCTCGGCAGGCGCCGAGAAGCTCGTACCGGAAGGCATCGAAGGCCGTGTGCCGTACAAGGGCACCCTGAGCGCCATCATCCATCAACTGATGGGCGGCTTGCGTTCCTCGATGGGCTACACCGGCAGCGCCGACATCGAAGAAATGCGCACCAAGCCCGAGTTCGTACGGATCACCGGCGCCGGCATGGCTGAATCCCATGTCCACGACGTGCAGATCACCAAGGAAGCGCCGAACTACCGCGTAGGTTGAGGCTTCCAGCAAAACGTTAAGTAACCGGGGCTGTTCTTTCAGCCCCGAGTTGTTTCTGATTCATTAGACGAGACTGACTTCATGGCCCTCGACATTCACGCCCACCGCATCCTGATCCTCGACTTCGGCTCCCAGTACACCCAACTGATCGCGCGCCGCGTGCGTGAAATCGGCGTGTACTGCGAACTGCATCCGTTCGACATGGACGACGAAGCGATTCGCGAATTCGCCCCAAAAGGCGTCATCCTCGCCGGTGGCCCCGAGTCCGTGCACGAAGCCAACAGCCCACGCTGCCCACAAGCCGTATTTGACCTGGGCGTACCGGTCTTCGGCATCTGCTACGGCATGCAGACCATGGCCGAGCAACTGGGCGGCAAGGTCGAAGGCTCCGAACTGCGTGAATTCGGTTATGCCCGTGTGGACGTGGTCGGCAAGAGCCGCCTGCTGGACGGCATCGAAGACCACGTTGACACTGACGGCCTGTTCGGCCTCGACGTGTGGATGAGCCACGGTGACAAAGTCACCAAGATGCCGGAAGACTTCCACATCCTGGCCAGCACCCCGAGCTGCCCGATTGCCGGCATGTTCAACGACGAGCGCGGCTACTACGGCGTGCAGTTCCACCCGGAAGTGACCCACACCAAGCAAGGCGGGCGCATCCTGTCGCGCTTTATCCTCGACATCTGCGGTTGTGAAGCCCTGTGGACCCCGTCGAAAATCGCTGAAGACGCCATCGCCAACGTGCGCGCCCAGGTTGGTACCGATAACGTGCTGCTCGGCCTGTCCGGCGGTGTTGACTCCTCGGTGGTTGCTGCGCTGCTGCACAAAGCCATCGGCGACCAACTGACCTGCGTATTCGTCGACAACGGCCTGCTGCGCCTGCACGAAGGCGAGCAAGTGATGGCCATGTTTGCTGAGAACATGGGCGTCAAAGTGATCCGCGCCAACGCCGAGGACCAGTTCCTCAACAACCTGGCCGGCGAATCCGACCCAGAGAAGAAGCGCAAGATCATTGGCCGTACCTTCATCGACGTTTTCGATGCCCAGGCCACCAGCCTGGACAACATCAAGTACCTCGCCCAGGGCACCATCTACCCAGACGTGATCGAGTCGGCTGGCGCCAAGAGCGGCAAGGCCCACGTGATCAAGTCCCACCACAACGTGGGTGGCCTGCCTGAGGAAATGAACCTCAAGCTGGTAGAACCGCTGCGCGAACTGTTCAAGGACGAAGTCCGCCGTCTGGGCCTGGAACTGGGCCTGCCGTATGACATGGTCTACCGCCACCCATTCCCGGGCCCGGGCCTGGGCGTGCGCATCCTCGGTGAAGTGAAGAAGGAATACGCCGACCTGCTGCGTCGTGCCGACCACATCTTCATCGAAGAACTGCGCAAGGCCGACTGGTACCACAAGGTCAGCCAGGCCTTCGTGGTATTCCAACCGGTGAAATCGGTTGGCGTGGTCGGTGATGGCCGTCGTTACGCCTGGGTCGTGGCACTGCGTGCGGTAGAAACCATCGACTTCATGACCGCCCGTTGGGCACACCTGCCGTACGAACTGCTGGAGACTGTCAGCGGCCGTATCATCAATGAGATCGAAGGTATTTCGCGCGTTACTTATGACGTGTCGAGCAAGCCGCCGGCGACCATTGAGTGGGAATGACCCCCTTAACCTCAGCGTCTATTGCCACTGTGTAGAACAGGTTGGCGATGACGCTGGCACCGATCGGGAGGGCTAATCGTGGCCTTCCTGTTCTCTGTCAAATCTTGATCCTGCAACATTCCCCCTCCCTCCTGCGTTTCCCCATTCTGATCCCTCGGTGATTGTGCTGTAGGGCATATCGTCATGGCCTTTGCGCCAAAAACACCGCCTGCCTGACCTGGAGCGTATTTCGATCGACGCCACGGGTATGTCTTTGATCGCAATAAATGTATTGATCACTAAAAAATAATTGACGAATGCATCGTAATGGATATTACATAGTGATCACTATATTAATTGTGTGAACGTTCTCCAGGAGTTGCTTCATCATGTCTAAAAAGCTCTACAGCCCATTGCCGGTTGGCCCGGTTTTATTGCCCAATCGCCTGGTCATGGCACCGATGACTCGTTCTCGTGCGGCACAACCTGGTGACATACCAGTGGAAATCAACGCGACTTACTACGCACAACGTGCCAGTGCCGGTTTGATTATCAGTGAGGGGACTCAGGTCTCACGGCAGGGCCAGGGCTATGCCTATACCCCTGGGATTTTCAGCCCTGAACAGTTGGCGGGCTGGAGAACGGTTACCGATGCGGTCCACGCGGCGGGAGGTCGAATTGCTGCCCAGCTTTGGCATGTGGGGCGGATGTCCCATGGGTCGATGCAGTTGGAAGGTGAAAAGCCATTGGCGCCTTCGGCGATAACTGCCAAGGCCCAGGTTTTCGTGAGTGATATGAAGGGGGGCGGCACCATGGCGCCTGCCGCCGAACCGCGTGAAATGACCGTGCAAGACTTCAAGCAAGTCCGCCAGGAGTTTGTCCAGGCTGCTCGCGCGGCGCTGAGTGCCGGGTTTGACCTGGTGGAAATGCATGGCGCCAATGGCTATCTGTTCGACCAGTTTCTGGCCACGGGCAGCAACCGACGAACAGACGACTATGGCGGGAGCGTGGAAAACCGTGCGCGATTTCTGCTCGAAACCCTCGATGCCATGATTGCGGTCGTGGGCGCCGAACGTATCGGGTTGCGGTTGTCGCCGTGGGGGTCGATCAATGATATTCAAGATGATGAGCCTGAGGCGATGACCTTGTATCTGGCCGGTCAACTGCAACAGCGCGGCCTGGCGTATTTGCATATTGCCGAGTGGGAGTGGGCGGGCGGTGCCCCTTATCCGCAAGGTTTTCGCGAGCGCCTGCGTGCCGCTTTCAATGGGCCACTGATTGTTTGCGGTAACTATGACGGCGCGCGTGCCGAGGCGATCCTCCAGGCAGGCCTGGCCGATGCGGTGGCTATTGGGCGGCCATTTATTGCAAACCCTGATCTGGTGCAGCGGATCCACGAGGGGGCATCACTGAGCGTTGCAGATCAATCCACGTTCTACGGTGGCGGTGCGGCTGGCTACATCGACTATCCGACGCTCTCCTAGCAGCCTGACACTCTCCTTCTAGCTGAATTCCCCCATTCGACGGCCGCCAGCAGGGCGCTATTGATGGTGTTCGCCGATCTTTTGACCTGGACCTACAAAATCATGAAAAAAGTCTTATCAGCAGTCCTTTTATCTTCCTTGCTGGCCGGCCCATCCTTGTCGTGGGCGGGATACGATCCGGCGATGAAGTCAATCGACACACCACCCAGTGTGTCTCGCCAGCAGTTTGATACGGTCAAGAATAATCATCTGGGCCAGTATCAATATGGTGCCGGGCTGTCGAGCAAGTTTATCGATGTCGACGGCACGCGTATTCACTATGTCGAAGGCGGCAGCGGTGGGACCCCGGTGGTCTTTCTCCACGGCTTTGGTTCCACCTGGAAGATGTGGGAGCCGGTGATGCAGGCCTTTGCCAGGAACCGTACGGTGATTGCCGTTGATCTGCCCGGCCTTGGGCAGTCGGGTCCGATCAAGGGCGACGACTATTCGGCTGAGAATGTCTCCAGGATCCTGTTGGGCGCGGTGAAAAAGATCACCCCGGCGCAGTCCATCGACTTCGTCAGCCATGATCTGGGCAACTCCGCCTCATACCCGTTCGTGGCCCGCAACCAGGGTAGCTTCATCAAGAAGGTGGTGTTCATGGATTCGCCGATTCCCGATCGGGATATGTTCACCTACCCAGGCTATACCCCGTCAGGCCCGGGGCTCGGTTGGCACTTTGGCTACTTCAGCTTCGGTGATATTGCCGAGAAGCAAATTGCTGCCGATCCAAGCCTGTTTTTCTCGTACTTCATCAAAACCTACGCGGGCAAAAAAGAGGTGTTCACCCCTGAGTTGCTCAGTGAGCTGATCGAGCCTTATTCGACCCGCGAGCGGCTGCACGCTGCGTTTGGTTACTACAAGTCTCATGCAGACTCGATTGCACAGAACGAGAAGTTGCTGGCTGACGGCAAGTTGCTGAAGATCCCGTCGATGGCGCTCACCGGTCAGCAAGGGGTCAACGATGTGCTGACCAAGGAAATGGCCGCTCGTTTTGTCAGTGATCCTTCGCAACACACGGGCAAAATCCTGCCGGGCTGCGGTCATTGGATGGTCGAGGAGTGTGCGCCGCAAGTCACTGCCGAGTTGAGCCGCTTTCTTGGTAAACCTTGATCACTGAGTGATGCCGCGATGTGCAGGTCGCCCATGGCCACCTGTGCATCGCTTGTACTTGACGGGATCCGGCTCTATCGCCGCGCAATATCTGAAAAGTAAAACTTATCCAACGTATGCCGCGACTCGGTGTACTCGAACTGCCGCCCATCCTGCAAAAACGTCTGGTTACTCACCACGATCACATGGCTTTGCCCGTCGAGGTCCAGGTGCGCCTGGTCGTCCTTGCTGCGGGGCAGGGCCTCGATGGTGCGTTGGGCGTAGCTGATCTGCAACTGCAACGTCTGCTCGATAAACGCATAGATCGACTGCTCGGCAATCGTCTGGTCCAGGCCCGGGATCAGATCGGCGACGAAGTGGTTGATGTCGAGGATCACCCGTTTGCCGCCGATGCGCCGTACCCGCTTGATGCGGGTGATCAGGGTGCCGGGCTCGGCCTCGATATGTTGCAGCAGCGAGCCTTCCAGAGGCAATTGAGTGAATTCGACTACTTCGGTGCGTACGTCATCGCCCAGGTCGGCGTGGGTTTCGTGGAAGCTGACGATGCCGCCCAGTTGAAACTCAATCGGGTTTGGCGACAGCACGAACGTCCCCTTGCCGTGAATCTTTTGCGCGAATCCACGTTCCTGCAACTGCTCGATGGCCCGGCGCACGGTGCCGCGGCTGGCCTGGTAGGTATCCATCAA
Organism: Pseudomonas sp. 25 R 14; assembly: GCF_900004755.1. Lineage (NCBI taxonomy): Bacteria > Pseudomonadati > Pseudomonadota > Gammaproteobacteria > Pseudomonadales > Pseudomonadaceae > Pseudomonas > Pseudomonas sp. 25 R 14. The sequence continues at coordinate 39,103 of NZ_CVTS01000040.1, forward strand.
CTCCGTTTCGGAGGGCAGGCGGGTGCCGCGTTGCAGGCGTTCGGTGGTGATGCTGGCAAGCAGATCAGTGTAGATCTGGTTGTATTTACTCATGGGAATGGCTCTGTGCCGCGATTGCATTCAAGGCAGGAACCTTAGAGGCAGAGGTGGGGTTTGTCCATCAGCCCCTCGGATATCGCAAATCCCTGTAGGCGCGAGCTTGCTCGCGAAAATCGTTAACGATAACGCGAAAAAACTGACACCCCGTGTTGCCCTCAGGTTCTTCGCGAGCAAGCTCGCTCCTACAGAAAAGCGCTCATTCGATATTTTTGTAACTCGTCTGTACGAGTTGTTGCTTTAACTCGTACAGATGAGTACTTTTGCCCTCGGCATGCTGCCAATAACAAGAATCTAAAGTGGAAGAACAAGCATGAGCCACGATTACCCCAACATCGCCCGCGAGATTCTGCAGAACCTCGGTGGCAGCGACAACCTTGAGCAAGCGGCCCACTGCGTGACGCGCCTGCGCCTGGCCCTCAAGGACCCGAGCCTGGTCAACGCCAGTGCGCTGAACCAGGTCGATCTGGTCAAGGGCTCGTTCTTTACCGGCGGCCTGTTCCAGATTGTCATCGGCCCTGGCGAGGTGGAAAAGGTCTACGCCGCCCTGCGCGAACAGACCGGCCTCGGCGTCTCGACCATCGCCGACGTGAAGAAAGCCGGTGGCGACAAGACCAACCCCATGCAACGCCTGGTGCGGGTGTTCTCCGATGTGTTCATGCCGATCCTGCCGGCGCTGATCATTGCCGGCCTGTTGATGGGTGTGAACAACCTGATGGGCGCCAAGGGCATGTTCATCGAGGGCCAGACGCTGCTGGAGGCCTATCCGAACCTGGATGGTCTGTGGAGCCTGATCAACCTGATGGCCAACACGTCGTTTGTGTTCTTGCCGGCGTTGGTGGGCTGGTCGGCGGCCAAGCGCTTTGGTGGCAGTGAAATCCTCGGCATCGTGCTCGGCCTGATGCTGGTGCACCCAGACTTGCTCAACGCCTGGAACTACGGCAAGGCCGTGGCCGGGCTCGACGGCCAGAGCCTGCCGTACTTCGATATTCTGGGCTGGTTCCAGATCGAGAAGGTTGGCTACCAGGGCCAGATCCTGCCGATCCTGATGGCCGCCTACGTCATGAGCGTGATTGAAAAATGGCTGCGGGCGCGGGTGCCGAACGCCATCCAATTGCTGGTCGTGCCGATCACCACCATCGTCGTCACCGGGGTGCTGGCGCTGGCGATCATCGGCCCGGTGACCCGTCACCTCGGCATCCTGATCACCGAAGGCGTGGTCACGCTGTTTGACCTGGCGCCGATGGTTGGCGGGGCGATTTTCGGCCTGTTGTATGCACCGTTGGTGATCACCGGCATGCACCACATGTTCCTCGCCGTGGACCTGCAACTGATCTCCACCCAGGGCGGTACGTTTATCTGGCCGATGATCGTCATGTCCAACCTGGCGCAGGGCAGCGCGGCCCTCGGTGTGTTCTACATGAGCCGCAATGCGCGGGATAAAAGCATGGCCTCGACCTCGGCGGTTTCCGCCTATTTCGGCATCACTGAGCCGGCCATGTTTGGGGTGAACCTGCGCTTCAAGTTTCCGTTCTATGCCGCGTTGCTGGGCTCGGCCCTGGGCAGCATTTTCCTCTCGCTGAACAAGGTCCAGGCCTCGGCCATCGGTGTGGGTGGCTTGCCTGGGTTTATCTCGATCATCCCGCAGTACATCCCGATGTTTGTGATCGGCATGGCGGTGGCGATTGTGGTGCCGTTTGTCTTGACCTGTGGGTTGAGCATGAAGATTGTCCGGCCGGGTTATCGCGTCGCCTGATCGATCGCTTTCGCGAGCAAGTCCGCTCCCACATTTGATCGCATTCCAAGTTGAAGGAGTCCCCATGCAAGACTGGCAACACTCGGTGATCTACCAGATCTACCCCAAAAGCTTCCACAGCCACGCGGGTAACGCCACCGGTGACCTGCTGGGCATCGTGGACAAACTCGACTACCTCCAGTGGCTGGGCGTCGACTGCCTGTGGATCACCCCGTTCCTGCGCTCGCCCCAGCGTGACAACGGCTACGATATCAGTGACTACTACGCCATCGATCCCAGCTACGGGACCATGGCCGACTGCGACCTGCTGATCCGCGAAGCGGCCAAGCGCGGCATCAAGCTGATGCTGGACATTGTGGTCAACCACACCTCCATCGAGCACGAATGGTTCCAGCAGGCGCGCAGCAGCCTCGACAACCCGTACCGCGACTTCTACATCTGGCGCGACCAGCCGAACAACTGGGAATCCAAGTTCGGCGGTTCGGCCTGGGAATACGAGGCACAGACCGGCCAGTACTTCCTGCACCTGTTCGACCACACCCAGGCCGATCTCAATTGGGACAACCCCAAGGTGCGTGCCGAGGTCTACAAACTCATGCGCTTTTGGCGTGACAAAGGCGTCGGCGGTTTCCGCCTGGACGTGATCAACCTGATCTCCAAGCCGGCGGATTTCCCTGAAGACCGCAGTGACGGTCGCCGCTTCTACACCGACGGCCCCAACGTGCATGAGTACTTGCAGGAAATGCACCGCGAAGTGTTCGAAGGCCACGACCTGATTAACGTCGGCGAGATGTCGTCCACCAGCCTGGAACATTGCATTCGCTACTCTCGCCCGGAGTCGAAAGAGCTGTCGATGACCTTCAACTTTCATCACCTGAAGGTCGATTACCCGAACCTGCAAAAGTGGGTGCGCGCCGACTTTGACTTTCAGCAACTCAAGCAAATTCTCTCTGACTGGCAGTTGGGCATGCAGGCCGGCGGCGGCTGGAATGCACTGTTCTGGTGTAACCATGATCAGCCACGGGTGGTCTCGCGGTTTGGCGATGACGGCGAGCACCGCGTGGTCTCGGCCAAGATGCTCGCCACCGCGTTGCACTTTCTCCAGGGCACGCCGTTTGTGTACCAGGGCGAAGAGCTGGGGATGACCAATCCGGGCTTCGACACCATCGAGCAGTACCGCGATGTGGAGACCTTGAACATCTATCGCCTCAAGCGCGATGCCGGTGAGTCCGAGGCGTCGAGCATGGCCGCGATCATGCAGAAATCCCGCGACAACGGCCGCACGCCGATGCAGTGGAACAGCCAGGCCAATGCCGGTTTCAGCAGCGCTGAGCCGTGGATCGGCATCCCGGCCAATGCGGCGCAGATCAATGTCCAGAGCCAACTGGATGACCCGGATTCGGTGTTGCATCACTACCGTGCGCTGATCGCCTTGCGGCGCCTTGAACCGCTGATCCAAGCGGGCGTTTACCGCCAGTTGCTGCAGGATCACCACAAGGTCTGGGTGTATCTGCGCGAAGGCCATGGCGAGCGCCTGCTGGTGCTGAACAACTTCTATGGGCAGCCCTGCGAAATCCTGCTGCCTAGAAACGTGATCAGTGCGGCGAGCGCGCAACGCCAGTTGATCAGCAACTATCCCGACTGCCCGGTGCGCACAGACACGCTCACGCTGCGCCCTTACGAATCGTTTGTGCTGCACCTGACCGACTGACATTCCCCTTTTTGTAGGCGCGAGCTTGCTCGCGAAAACCGTGAAAGCGCCGCATACCTCCAGGATGCCCGCGTCATCGTTGACGATTTTCGCGAGCAAGCTCGCTCCTACAGAATCGCGTTACAAACAATAAGAAAAAAGGAGCGCTTCATGAAAACAACAATAAAGCTGGGTCTCGTTGCATCTTGTCTAAGCGTACCGTTTGCCGCACACGCCCTGGAGTTCGCGGGCTATCTGCGCAGCGGCGCCGGCACCTCGACCGGCAGTGGCCCGCAGCAATGTTTCCAATTGCCGGGAGCCCAATCCAAATACCGCCTGGGCAACGAGTGCGAACAATACGCCGAGCTGGAGTTGCGCCAGGACCTGTTCACCCTCGACGACGGTTCGGTGCTCAGCGTCGATGCCATGGCTTCGTTGTACAACAAGTACGACCGCGAGCTGAAGTTCCAGGGCGAGAACAACGGTTCGGCGCGCATGCCGCAGATGTATGCCCAGTGGTCGAACATGCCCAGCCTCAATGGCGGCTCGTTGTGGGCCGGGCGGCGCTACTACAAACGTAATGACATTCATATTTCCGACTTCTACTACTGGAACCAGAGCGCCACCGGCGGCGGTATCGAGGACGTGTTGATTGGCGACCTGAAATACAGCTATGCCCTGTCGCGCAAGGACAACCTGTACCAGAAGGAATACGCCACTCGGCATGACTTCAATGTGGCGGGCTTCAAGACCAACCCCGGCGGCGAGCTGGAACTGGGCCTGAGTTACATCGAACAGGCCGGTGGCCGCGACACCCACAGCGGCTGGGCGCTGACCGCCCAGCATGTACAAAAACCGTTCCTTGGCGGCAAGAACAAGTTCGCCCTGCAGTACGGTGAAGGGCCGGGTACCGGCCTGGGTTACACCGGCAATACGGCGCTGGAACGCAGCAGCAAAAGCTACCGCGCAGTGGAGTTTTTCGACTGGCAAGTGACGCCGCGTTTTGGTGGCCAGGTCGAGGCGGTGTACCAAAAAGACGTGCGTCCCGGCAGCCAGGATCAGACCTGGATGTCCATCGGTGTGCGCCCGGCGTATGCCCTCAGCGAACAGTTCAAGCTGGTCACCGAACTGGGCCACGATCAGGTGGATGCCACGGGTGGCACGCGCAAACTCAGCAAATTTACCTTCGCTCCGACCTGGTCGCCCAAAGGCCCGGATTTCTGGGCGCGGCCGGAAGTGCGGTTGTACTACACCTATGCCACCTGGAACGAAGCGGCCAAGCGTGCGGCCAATGAACTGGCGGCGGGCTCGGCGCTGTCCGACAGCGGCTCCTATGGCACTGCGCGGCATGGCTCCAACTTCGGTGTGCAGGTCGAATACTGGTGGAAGTAATCCCTCGGTCGTACGCGGATTGAATGTGGGAGGCGTGCTCCCACATTTGGATATTCGTCACCCCGGAATTTGCATCCGCCCCATGATTTTTACAGAACCAAACAGCAGGTGATGTCATGACCACAACTCAACCCCTGGAACTGCTGGCGCCCCTGGCCGGCGTGCTGTTGCCCCTGGACCAGGTGCCGGATCCGGTGTTCTCCAGCCGCCTGATTGGCGACGGCGTGTGTATCGATCCCACTTCGCAGACCCTCTGCGCGCCGCTGGCCGGGGTGATCAGCAATGTCCAGGACAGTGGTCATGCGGTCAGTATCACTGACGACAACGGTGTGCAGGTGCTGATACATATCGGCCTGGATACCGTGAACCTGGCGGGCAAGGGCTTCACCCGTCTGGTCGAGGAAGGCCAGCGGGTTGAGGCAGGCCAGCCATTGATTGAATTCGATGCCGATTTCATCGCGCTCAATGCCCGCAGTTTGTTGACCTTGATGCTGGTGGTCAGCGGCGAGCCCTTTGTGCTGCTGGCGGAGGACCGCGGACTGGTTGAGGCCGGGCAACCATTGCTGCGTGTGACGCCGGTCACACGCGCTGCTGATGACGATGATGAAGAGGGCGACGCCCTGTTCTCCAAGCCCTTGACGCTGCCCAATGCCAACGGCTTGCATGCCCGCCCGGCGGCGGTACTGGCGCAGGCGGCCAAGGGGTTCAAGGCGAGCATCTGCCTGCACAAGCAAACCCAGAGCGCCAACGCCAAGTCCCTGGTGGCGATCATGGCGTTGCAGACGGTGCAGGGCGATACCCTGCAAGTCAGCGCGGCGGGGCAGGATGCGGCGGCGGCGATCCAGGTGTTGGCCGCGCTGTTGTTGGGGGGGTGTGGCGAAACCGTCGCGGTGGTGGCCGAGGTGGTTGAGCCGGTCGCGCCGTCGTCGTCGACGACTGTGTTGCGCGGCGTGTGTGCGTCGCCCGGTTCGGCGTTTGGCCTGGTGGTGCAAGTGGCTGAGCCGCAGCTGAGTATCCCCGAATTCGGTGGCGCAGAGCAGATCGAGCGCGCCCTGCTGGAGCGTGGCCTGCGCGCTGCAACCGAGGCGCTGCAAACCCTGCAAGCCAAGGCCGATGGCAGTGCCCAGGCCGAGATTTTCCGGGCCCATCAGGAGTTGCTCGAAGACCCGACCCTGCTCGAACAAGCCCACGACCTGCTCGCCACAGGCAAGAGCGCCGCCTTTGCCTGGAACAGCGCCACGGTGGCCACTGCCGAACTGTTCCAGGGCCTGGGTAATGCTTTGCTCGCCGAGCGCGCGGCGGACCTGACCGATGTTGGCCTGCGCGTATTGAAACTGATCCTGGGCGTCCAGGACACTACATGGGACCTGCCTGAACGCGCGATCCTGATTGCCGAACAACTGACACCTTCGCAAACCGCCAGCCTGGATACGCGCAAGGTCCTGGGGTTTGTCACCGTCGGTGGCGGTGCCACCAGCCACGTGGCGATCCTGGCCCGTGCCCTGGGCCTGCCGGCCATCTGTGGGGCGCCGGCACAGGTATTGACGCTGGCCAACGGCAAGCAGGTACTGCTCGATGCCGACAAAGGCGAGCTGCACCTGGCGCCGAACCTGGCCGAGATCGAACAACTGGAAACCACGCGCAAACAGCACGTGCTGCGCCGTCAGCGTGACGTGGCGCAGGCTGCCTTGCCGGCGACCACCCGCGACGGTCATCACGTCGAAGTCACCGCTAACGTTGCCTCGTTGCAGGAAGTGGAGCAGTCCCTGACCCTCGGCGGTGAAGGCGTCGGCCTGCTGCGTTCAGAGTTTCTCTACCTGGAGCGCAACCGCGCGCCCAGTCCCGAGGAGCAGGCTGGTACCTACAGCGCCATTGCCCGCGCCCTGGGCCCTGAACGTAATCTGGTGGTGCGCACCCTCGATGTGGGTGGCGACAAGCCGCTGGCTTATGTACCGATGGACGCCGAGACCAATCCGTTTCTCGGCCTGCGCGGGATTCGCCTGTGCCTGGAGCGCCCGCAATTGCTGCGTGAACAGTTGCGGGCGATCCTCGCCAGTGCCGGTTTGGCGCGGCTGCATATCATGTTGCCGATGGTCAGCCTGCTGTCGGAACTGCGCCAGGCCCGCAGGATCCTGGAAGAGGAGGCGGCGACCCTGGGGCTTGCCGAGCTGCCGAAGCTGGGCATCATGATCGAGGTGCCGTCAGCGGCGTTGATGGCGGATGTGTTCGCGCCCCATGTGGATTTTTTCTCCATCGGCACCAATGACCTGACCCAATACACCCTGGCCATGGACCGCGACCACCCGCGCCTGGCCAGCCAGGCCGACAGCTTTCACCCGGCGGTGCTGCGCCTGATCGCCACCACGGTCAAGGCCGCCCATGCCCATGGCAAGTGGGTGGGCGTATGCGGTGCGCTGGCGTCTGAAACCCTGGCGGTGCCGATGTTGATCGGGCTCGGAGTCGACGAGTTGTCTGTCAGCGTGCCGCTGATCCCGAGCATCAAGGCCACGGTGCGTGACCTGGACCTGGCCGACTGCCAACTGATCGCCCATCAGGTGTTGAACCTGGAAGAGGCCGCCCAAGTGCGCGAGGCCCTGAGCCAGTACCACGCAGCGACCGTCGAAACCTCATTGGTTGTGGAGAACTGAACATGTTCGAGAAATTGCAGCGGGCGTTCTGGAAAGCCCTGACCCCGGATCTGGTCGCCGAAACGGTGCTTGCCGAGCCGGCGGCTGATGCGTTGTTGGCGCCGGCGGTGCTGAGTGCACTGGGTGGGGCGAATAATCTCAAGTCACAACAGCGGGTGGCATTGACGCGGATCCGCGTGCAGTTACAGGACCCGGCACGGGTGGATGAGGCGGCGCTGAAGGCGGCGGGGGTTGCGGCGGTGATGATATTGACGGGCGGTGTGGTGCATCTGATCACTGGCCAATAAGACACCGCTGATCAAAAGTGTGGGAGCGGGCTTGTGGTGTTTGGAAGGTTGAGGTTACAACTGCGGGCTATCTTCGGCAGGCTTGGTCTTGTCCACACCCGGCACATGCAGGTTGCCTTCCACCACCTGGTTGCCCTCCAGCTGCGGCTGGGTCACCCAGGTCAGGATGTCGTAGTAGCGCCGGATGTTGGCCACGAAGTGCACCGGCTCGCCGCCCCGGGCGTAGCCGTAGCGGGTCTTGCTGTACCACTGCTTCTGCGACAGGCGCGGCAGCATTTTCTTCACGTCCAGCCATTTGTTCGGGTTCAGGCCTTCCTTTTGCGCCAGCTTGCGCGCGTCATCCAGGTGCCCTCCGCCGACGTTGTAGGCCGCCAGGGCAAACCAGGTGCGATCAGGTTCAAGGATCTTGTCGTCCAGTTCGCTTTTGATCATCGCCAGGTACTTGGCGCCGCCCTTGATGCTCTGCCGGGCGTCCAGGCGGTTGGACACGCCCATCGCCTGGGCGGTGTTCTGGGTCAGCATCATCAGGCCGCGCACGCCGGTCTTGGAAGTGACCGTCGGTTGCCACAGCGATTCCTGATAACCAATGGCTGCCAATAGCCGCCAATCGACTTTCTCTTCCTTGGCCGAGGTCTTGAAGAACTTCTCGTACTTGGGCAGGCGCTGCTGCAAGTGCTGGGCAAAGGTGTAGGCGCCGACGTAGCCCAGTACATCGACATGCCCGTAGTAACGATCCTTGAGGCGTTGCAGGGTGCCGTTCTTCTCGACCTTGTCGAGGTAGCTGTTGACCTCGTTGAGCAGGCTGTTGTCCTCACCCGCAGCCACGGCCCAGCTCTGGTTGCTGGCGTCGCCCAGGTCGAAGGCGACCCGTACGTTGGGGAAGTACACCTGGTTCATCGCCACTTCATTGGAGTCGACCAGGGTCAGGTCGATCTGCCCCTCGTCGACCATGCGCAGCAGGTCGACTACTTCAACGGCGTCGGACTCTTCGTATTCAATCGCAGGATTCTGCTTTTTCAGCTCGGCCAGTTGCTCGGCGTGGGTACTGCCCTTGAGCACCATGATCTTCTTGCCCACCAGGTCGGCGGCGTTGGTGGGGCGGGACTGGCCGTTGCGGTAGATGATCTGCGGGGTGACTTCCAGATACGCATGGGAGAAGCGCACCTGTTGTTTGCGCTGTTCGCTGCTGACCAGGCCGGCGGCGGCCAGGACCGGGCCGTTGGGTTTGCCCAACTGGCCGAACAGGTCGTCGAGGTTGTCGGCGGTCTCGATTTCAAGCTTCACCCCCAGGTCGTCGGCAAAGCGCTTGACCAGTTCGTATTCGAAACCGGTTTCGCCGTTGCGGTCCTGGAAATAGGTGGCCGGACTGTTTCGGGTAACCACCCGCAATACGCCATCCTCCTTGATTCGCTCAAGCGTGCTGGGCTTATCAACACAGGCGCTGAGCATCAGGAAGAGTCCGGTGGCGATGAGCCATTTGGCGCATCGCGGGCGCAAAGCAGTTGGGGAGAACATCTGCGCAGTATACGCAAACGGCCCACGGCGCCATATATCGACAGCATGGGAGTTGTCTGCTAGCGCTGGCGAAACTGTGCTGCAGCCCGCAGAAACGTGGCCTGGGGCGCAATTATGACGGTTAAAATAACTGCGTCGGTAGCGCTGGAAAACGTCGCGATACCGTGCAATCTGTGCCAACTGACGTTCGGCAGCGGCCAGTCGTACCGTTTCGGGTGCCGTTGGCAGCGGTTTACGCTAGAATGCACGGCCTCAAAGCACACCCCCTTCCCGAGGCTGTCCCGAAGATGTTGATCCTGCGCGGCGCTCCTGCCCTTTCTGCCTTTCGCCACAGCAAACTCCTTGAGCAACTGAGCCAGAAGGTTCCAGCTGTTACAGGCCTGTACGCTGAATTTGCTCACTTCGCCGACGTCAACGGCGTTTTGACCGCCGACGAACAGCAAGTGCTGGCACGCCTTCTGAAGTACGGTCCCAGCGTTCCTGTTCAAGAGCCGACTGGCCGCTTGTTCCTGGTTCTGCCACGGTTCGGCACCATCTCGCCCTGGTCGAGCAAGGCCAGCGATATCGCCCGCAACTGCGGCCTGTCGAGCATCCAGCGCCTGGAACGCGGCATTGCCTTCTACGTGGCTGGCCAGTTCAGCGATGCCGAAGCCGAGCTGATCGCCAGCAGCCTGCATGACCGCATGACCCAGATCATCGTCAGCCAGCTGGAACAGGCTGCCGGCCTGTTCAGCCACGCCGAGCCCAAGCCGCTCACCGCGATTGACGTGCTTGGCGGTGGCCGCGCCGCCCTTGAGAAGGCCAACACCGAACTGGGCCTGGCCCTGGCCGAAGACGAGATCGACTACCTGGTCAACGCCTTCACTGGCCTTGCGCGCAACCCGCATGACATCGAACTGATGATGTTTGCCCAGGCCAACTCCGAGCACTGCCGTCACAAGATCTTCAACGCCAGTTGGGATATCGACGGCCAGAGCCAGGAAAAAAGCCTGTTCGGCATGATCAAGAACACCTACGTGATGCACAGCGAAGGCGTTCTGTCGGCGTACAAGGACAACGCCTCGGTGATTGTCGGCAGCGTCGCCGGCCGTTTCTTCCCGGACCCTGAGACCCGCCAGTACGGCGCGGTGCAGGAGCCGGTGCACATCTTGATGAAGGTCGAGACTCACAACCACCCGACCGCGATTGCCCCGTTCCCAGGCGCAGCCACCGGTTCCGGTGGCGAAATCCGCGACGAAGGTGCTACCGGCCGTGGCGCCAAGCCCAAGGCGGGCCTGACCGGCTTCACCGTGTCCAACCTGCAGATCCCGGGCTTCGAACAGCCATGGGAAGTGCCGTACGGCAAGCCTGAGCGCATTGTTACCGCACTCGACATCATGATCGAAGGCCCGCTGGGCGGCGCCGCGTTCAACAACGAATTCGGGCGTCCGGCGCTGACCGGTTATTTCCGTACCTTCGAACAGTCCATCACCACCCCCCATGGCGACGAAGTGCGCGGCTACCACAAGCCGATCATGCTGGCCGGCGGCATGGGCAACATCCGTGAAGAACACGTCAAGAAAGGCGAGATCCTGGTCGGCTCCAAGCTGATCGTGCTCGGCGGCCCGGCGATGTTGATTGGCCTGGGCGGCGGCGCGGCTTCCTCCATGGCCACCGGCACCAGCTCGGCCGACCTCGACTTCGCTTCGGTACAGCGCGAAAACCCAGAGATGGAGCGTCGCTGCCAGGAAGTCATCGACCGTTGCTGGCAGTTGGGTGACAAGAACCCGATCAGCTTCATCCACGACGTCGGTGCCGGTGGTTTGTCCAACGCCTTCCCGGAACTGGTCAACGATGGCGACCGTGGTGGCCGTTTCGAGCTGCGCAACATTCCAAACGACGAGCCGGGCATGGCCCCGCACGAAATCTGGAGCAACGAATCCCAGGAACGCTACGTACTGGCCGTTGGCCCGGCGGACTTCGAACGCTTCCAGGCCATCTGCGAGCGCGAGCGCTGCCCGTTCGCGGTGGTCGGCGAAGCCACTGCCGAGCCGCAACTGACGGTCACCGACAGCCACTTCGGCAACAGCCCGGTGGACATGCCTCTGGAAGTGCTGCTGGGCAAAGCCCCGCGCATGCACCGTTCGGCGGTACGTGAAGCCGAGCTGGGCGATGATTTCGACCCAAGCACTCTGGACCTGGCCGATAGCATCGAACGTGTGCTGCACCACCCGGCCGTGGCGAGCAAGAGCTTCCTGATCACCATCGGCGACCGCACCATCACCGGCCTGGTTGCCCGTGACCAGATGGTTGGCCCATGGCAGGTGCCGGTAGCTGACGTTGCCGTGACCGCCACCAGCTTCGACGTGTACACCGGTGAAGCCATGGCCATGGGCGAGCGTACCCCGCTGGCCCTGCTGGACGCCCCGGCGTCGGGCCGCATGGCCATTGGTGAAACCATCACCAACATCGCCGCTTCGCGCATTGGCAAGCTGTCCGACATCAAGCTGTCGGCCAACTGGATGTCTGCCGCCGGTCACCCGGGTGAAGATGCGCGACTGTATGACACCGTCAAGGCGGTGGGCATGGAGCTGTGCCCTGAGTTGGGTATCACCATCCCGGTGGGCAAGGACTCCATGTCCATGGCCACGCGCTGGAACGAAGACGGCACCGACAAGAGCGTCACTTCGCCGCTGTCGCTGATCGTCACCGGTTTCGCACCGGTCACCGATATCCGCCAGACCCTGACCCCGCAACTGCGCATGGACAAGGGCACCACCGACCTGATCCTGGTCGACCTGGGCCGTGGCCAGAACCGCATGGGCGCCTCGATCCTCGCCCAGACCCACGGCAAGCTCGGCAAGCAGGCACCGGACGTCGACGACGCCGAAGACCTGAAAGCCTTCTTCGCGGTGATCCAGGGCCTGAATGCCGACGGTCACTTGCTGGCTTACCATGACCGTTCCGACGGTGGCTTGCTGACCAGCGTCGTCGAAATGGCCTTCGCCGGTCACTGCGGCCTGAGCCTGAACCTCGACGGCCTGGCGGAAACGTCTGCCGATATCGCCGCCATCCTGTTCAACGAAGAGTTGGGCGCAGTGATCCAGGTTCGCCAGGACGCCACCCCGGACGTGTTGGCACAGTTCAGCGCCGCCGGCCTGGGCGACTGCGTGGCCGTGGTCGGCCAGCCGATCAACAACGGCGTGATCAACATTGTCTTCAACGGCGATACCGTGTTCGAAGGCCAGCGCCGCCTGTTGCAACGCCAGTGGGCCGAGACCAGCTATCAGATCCAGCGCCTGCGTGATAACGCGGACTGCGCCGAGCAGGAATTCGACGTGATCCTGGAGGAAGACAACCCGGGCCTGAGCACCAAGCTCAGCTTCGACGTCAACCAGGACATCGCCGCGCCTTACATCAAGAAAGGCATTCGCCCACAGGTTGCCGTATTGCGTGAGCAGGGCGTCAACGGCCAGGTGGAAATGGCGGCTGCATTCGACCGCGCCGGCTTCAATGCGATCGACGTGCACATGAGCGATATCCTCGCCGGTCGCGTTGACCTCAACGCGTTCAAAGGCCTGGTGGCCTGCGGTGGCTTCTCCTACGGCGACGTGCTGGGTGCCGGTGAAGGCTGGGCCAAGTCGGCCTTGTTCAACAGCCGTGCCCGCGATGCGTTCCAGGGTTTCTTCGAGCGTAACGACAGCTTCACCCTGGGTGTGTGCAACGGTTGCCAGATGATGTCCAACCTCAGCGAACTGATCCCGGGCAGCGAGTTCTGGCCGCACTTTGTGCGCAACCGTTCCGAGCAGTTCGAAGCCCGTGTAGCCATGGTGCAGGTGCAGGAGTCCAACTCGATTTTCCTGCAGGGCATGGCCGGTTCGCGCATGCCAATCGCCATTGCCCACGGTGAAGGCCATGCCGAGTTCGAAAGCGAAGAAGCACTGCTCGAAGCCGATCTGTCCGGCACCGTGGCCCTGCGTTTCGTCGACAACCATGGCAAGGTCACCGAAAGCTACCCGGCCAACCCGAACGGCTCGCCGCGCGGGATCACCGGCCTGACCAGCCGCGACGGACGCGTGACCATCATGATGCCGCACCCGGAGCGTGTGTTCCGCGCCGTGCAGAACTCGTGGCGCCCGGAAGAGTGGAACGAAGACGGCGCGTGGATGCGCATGTTCCGCAACGCTCGTGTGTGGGTGAACTAAGACGGTGTACAAGCTCGCCTTCTTCGTACCCGACAGCCATGTGGAGGCGGTGAAAACCGCCGTCTTCGTAGCCGGCGGCGGGCGCATCGGCGACTACGACAGCTGCGCCTGGCAAGTGCTGGGCCAGGGCCAGTTTCGCGCGTTGGACGGCAGCCAGCCGTTTATCGGGCAGATTGGCCAGGTTGAAGTGGTTGAGGAGTGGAAGGTCGAGCTGGTGGTGGCCGATGAGTTGATCAAGGCGGTCGTCGTGGCCTTGAAGCTCAGCCACCCCTACGAGACACCGGCGTATGAAGTGTGGCAGTTGGCGGATTTCTGATCGGCTGGCTGTTGAAACAAGAAACCCGCTGGGCCAGGTTGGTCAGCGGGTTTTTTGTTGGCTGTCATGTAGCCAGGATCAAGGTATCAATGGTTCACGGCGCGGGTCTCAACCCCACTTCAGCCTGCAGCGCCTCAATCAGTATGTTTTCGTAGCTGAAACGCTTGCCTTGCATGGGCTCCCAACGGTCGACATAAAACAGGCCGTTGTCGTCGACCTTGATTGGTGTCGACACTATTTCCCCGGTGCGGGAGCGGTGCAACACATTATTCTGTGCCGGTGATGGGCGTTCTATCAGGAACAGGCCTGGGCGATTCAAGCGTGACCGGTCCACCGGGACGAAGGGGGTAAGGGCTTTGATACCGTCAACGCCGGCGTCCAAGATGAAGTCACTGCGCAAGGCTCGCTTATAAGGGCTTACGCCCTCGGCAAATGTTTCCCAGTCACCAGGGCGGATATTCTGGGCCAGCGCAGGCGCCGTGTCCCGGACATGCAGGCTGACAGCACCTTGCAGCTGCACCAGGCCGGGTACTTCCAGATTGGTATTGGTGTGTACGCTGCCGACGAAAGCGACCCACTTGTGAGGCCCATGCGCAGCCTGGTCAGCCTTGATCACCTCAGAGGCGAAGTAGCTGAACATCCGGTTGCGCAACACGTCCGCGTCTCCCGCCCCCTTGATGTTGTAGCTGGCGGTGCAGTCCAGCGCCCGGATACGCAGGCCATGCTTGGCTGCGGTTTGGATGACCTCGGTGTAGGTGTTGCTGCCGGTGTAGTTCGGCATATGGCCTCGGTCCAACTGCCTGAGATAGTGCTTGAGATTGTCGGGCAGCCGTTGGGTACGCAGGAACACATCCAGGTCCGCCTGATGCATATCGGTCAGCAGGTGCTCAACGTACAGGGTCTTGAACTCCAGCTTCTTGAGTTTATTCATGTAGTCGCGCAGCAGTCGCTTGCTGGATTGAGCCCCGTGCCCTTCACCCAACACCAGCCCCGAGAACTCGCTGTGAGCAACGCTCTCCAGCAATGTGTCCGGTGCTTGCGGCGAGCCCAGCACGGAAGGATCGGGCCTTGTCGGTGGCACGTGGCTGTCCAGGTAGGTGTCTGCGTCTTTACTCAGGCGTGTTCTGGCCTCCTGAAAAGCCTGGAACGCTTCATGATGCTCTGGATTCTGTGGGAAGTAGCGGGTGTCCAGGCCATGGCGAGTATCGCTCTGTCGGCTGATGCTGTCCCGGAGCGCGGGGGGAATATCGTACTCACTGAAATGCGTCACGACGTCGGCCGGTGCTGCGCTGGCTGACGCGGCCTGTTCGGGAGCTTTGTACGCAGTGTGCAGGCTCAACCGGTAGTCGCCCCTGGCCGACGGGTCACCCGCGATAGCGCCCGGCGTGTCGATCCAGAGGCCCACGGGTTGGTTCGCGCCCACATCCTCCACGCGCAGTGCGACTGCATCCTGCAAGTCCGCCAGGCCAGGGGTTTGCTCGAATGTCCGCAGGCGCGAGTGATCCACGAGGGCAACCCAGCGTTCATCCTGTTCATTGAGGGCATCGGCCTCGATGGCTTTGTGGGTGTAGAAGTTCCTGATGCTATTGCCCCGTACCGTGGTCGGTGGGGTATCACCCATTTGCAGCGCATCGTCCAGCAGATAGGAGGTAGAGGCGTCCAGAGCCTTGATCTTCACTCCCTTCTCCTGGGCCTTTCGGACCAGCGAGACATAGGAATACTGGGCGTCCTCGGCAAAACCGAGCGCTTTATCGACGGCTCTCAGATGTCGTTCGATGTGCTTCCAGGATTTGCCGCTGTTGAGCTTCTCCAGTTTCAGGCGGAAGACATCGGTGGGCAGGTACTCGATGTAGAGATGCTTGAAGCCTTTGCTGACCAAGGCGTCCATCTGGGTGATTAGCAGTTGTTTACTGGCGATGGAACCCGGTATCGCGCCGATGACCAGGTTCTTGTTCCCGCTGAAGACGTCGCTGGTGATCAGCTGCGAAAGAGATGTGCTGGCGTCGAGGGCCGGGGGGTCGGCGCGGGCAGCCAGCGGGGCGAGGCTTTTGAAAAAGTCTTGGGCGTCTGCTGTCAGGCGCTCGGCTTGTTGCAGATAAATCGTGCGCAGGGATAGAAGCTCAATGGCGCCAGTTCCCCGTGCGACCTCCTTGGAGCCGAACTCCCATTCAGACCGCAATAGTATTCCTGCCCGCACCTGCGGGTTGAGCGCCAGCTCCATTTTGCCCGCGTACTTTGCCGGTATTTCATAGGGCTTGAGCTGTTCCGGAGTGTCGGGCAGTTTTTCATACTTGGGCGCGCCCCCGGTGATGCCGGTACGACTCCAGACGCCCTGTGCATCGGGGGCGGCCACGCGGGTGGTGGAAACCAGTTTGCCGGTGACCGGATCCAGTCGGTACAGCAAGTAGCGGCCGATTGCATCCGGGGTCTTTTTCGCCCACAGGGCCTCGCCACCGAACAGTACCGCCTGCATGTCCGCTAGCGCCAACAGTTTGGGTTGCAATGGCTGGATCAACTTCAAGGCTTCGCTTGGAACGGCAGCTATCTTGGCCGCTTGACGCAGGGGCGTTTTTGCAAGCTGTTTGAGCGAAACCAAGGCCGGTCGTAGATCGGTGAATACCGCACCGGCGCTGTTGAGCACGTAACCGATCAAGTGCTCGACGGCTGCTCTGGTATCGCCCTGTTGATAGGCGTGCAAGGCCAGCATGCCATCCTTGAACGCCAGCAACATGCCCAGGCTCAGGCTGAGGATGGGGAACGGCGCGGTGGCAATGGCGGTAACCCACTCCACGCAGGTCCACAGGATAGTGGAGACCATTTGGTGGCGATTGACCGTAGTGCCTTCAACATCGTCGATCTTGCGCTGCAGCTTCATGTTGTACAACGCCTGACGCAGGTCTATGAGTGGCGGCTGGCCGTGAGTCGAGTCATAGCGTGCGGGGCTGGCAGACGTCTTATCCAAGTCCTCGGGCAATTGCGCCTTGGCGTTTTCCAGGAAGGTGCGTACCCGGGTCTGTGACTGGGCACCGACTCGTAGCGTGAAGTAGCCGACCATCCCGGGCGTTTTTTTCAGCAGGTAATTGAATTGCCGTGCCTCACGAAAGCTAATGCCGTCCGGTGCGTTGGGGGTGTAGAGCAGCGTACGGAAACCGGCGTGACTGAAGAGAAAGCTGTCGATCACCCACTCACCGTCGACCAGTAGTCGATGGATGGCATAGGTGCCGCGCGTGTCGGCGGCGCTATCGCCCATACTGGCGATGCTACGATCCAGCCATTCCCAATCCACCCCGGCGATATACCCTTGCAGGCGGCACTCCAGGGCCGCACTTTGCATCTGGTACTGGGTAATGCTCAGGGTTGCATTACGCCGTAGCTCATAGCCCGCGCTGCTGGCATTCAGCAGCTGGGTCTTGACTTCGTTGATATAGCGCTGGCCAATCCAGACTCCGGTGACTGAGCGTGCGACCTTTTCAGCGGTCAATGGTCTCAGGTCAATATCTTTAGGGCCTTTGAAACGTGCAGCCCTTGAGAACTTCTCATCGAGAAAACCCACGCCGTCGGCATAGCCGTCACGGTACAGTTGGGTGTAGGTCAGGGGGGCGGGGGTCCATGAAGCGAGCAGCGCTGGTGGTGAAAAGGCCCAGACGGTATCGGGATCAACATCGTTCTGGCGGCGCCCCAGTAGTTCGTTCAGGCGCTTTTTCGCTTGCTCATGCAGGTAGCTGGAGAAGCTTTGGAAGCGTGCATCGGACAGCGGGAAGTCGTTGTAGGCTTGCAGCGCACCTTCGGCGTTTTCAGATAATTTCAGCAGTTTCTGGCGGTTGGCGGTACTGGTGGCGCGATACCAGTCCGGCGTGCTGAACGCATAGTCGTCGACCCGTGTCGCCAGCACATGCTGCGACATGGCCTGCAGGCAGTGGGCGTGGCTGCCGATGTTGCCAAACCGGACCTTTTGGTATTCCTGGGCGTGAGGCTTGCCGCTCAGGCCGCTCAATACCTGCTTCATTGCGCCGCGAAAACGCAGGGCGACTCGCTTGATCAGGTAGTCGGTCAGAGTACCCGGGGGGTGTTTCGCGCCATTGTCCAGGCTCCAGCCGAGGATGTGGCTCTGGCAGGCGATCTCACTGTCGAATGCCTGGAACTGCTGTTCCCGAGGTGCTTGTGGCGTACACAGCAGCAGGCGTGTGACTGTGCCACGGGCGTCGCTCTGGCGCAGCACCCACATATCCTGCAGCTGGGCTTCATGCAGTGACAGGGTCGCGGCGCTCAGGCGGGTGTCGGTGCCCTGGCGCAGGTTCTGCACCAACTGGAAGTCACCCTCACTGAGGTGGCCCTGGAGCAGAGCGGTATAGGCCAGCGCGTTGATCCGTTGGTCGAGCATCTGTTCGATCGCTTGGCTGGTTTCGGGCTTTGCATGCATCTGTTGCTGCACCGCCGCGAAGTCGAGGCGCGGTTGCAAGGTGTTGAGCGTTTGCGCCAGCCAGGCCACCGTCAAGTCCTTGTAGGCCTCGGGTAGAGGCGCCTCTTTATAGGTGAGCGTGGTTTTTTTCAGGAAGTCCGAGCCCGTCTGTTCGTCACCTTCGTGTAGCCCGCGCAAGGCCAGGTCGATCAGCGTACGGCGGTGTTCGTACTCGCCGATGGGGGCGACGTAACGGCGAGTGTTGATCACCAGGTGTTCTGGCGCCAGGTCGTGGATATCCAGCTCGTCGCTCAGTCGTTCGAGGACTTGATAACGGGCCAGGGTTTGTGGCGTGGTGACCGGGCCCAGCAGATCAAGCAGGTTCTCGCGGGCTGCGTTGTACTCCGCCAGGTGGCCGGCGAGCGTGATTCGGCGAGCATCGCTGGCGCTGCGGTACCAGTCTGGGGCGCTATGGCGCAGGTAACGTTCCAGCAGGCGTTGGGCGCGCCACGCCAGGCGTGAAGTCAGGTCGGGCAGCGAGGCCACGATGGCTTGATCCAGTGCGTTGATCAACTTATCCATGGCCTGTTCGGGGTTGCCCACGAGGTTCAGCGCGTGGTCGATGTCTTCGGTGCGCTTGTTGATCAGGGCGTTATAGGTGTGTTCGAACAAAGGCCTGTCGTTGATGGGCGTCAGCTCCAGCGGCCAGATCGCACCGGGTGTGATGTCGTGGTAGCGCACCGGTAACAGTTGCATGAAGGCGTGCCGCTGCGCTGAGTCGTCCATGCCCCGCTGTAAATGCGTATTCAATTGAGGCAGAGAGCCAAAGGCTTCAATCCCACGGGTAGGGGTGAACAGCATGACTTCGCCAACGGCCGGCATGGGCGACAGGTCGGTGATTTGCGGGCTGGATTTTTCGGTCAGGACAAAGGCCCCGGCCAGTTCGATGGGCCGCTCCTGATAGCGCAAGGTCAAGGCGTAGAAGCCAGGGCGCAGGGTGCTGCCCAGCGGCACGCGCTCCAGCATGGCTTGCTGGTGTGGGTGCAACAGCCGGTCCTGGGTGCTGAGGGTCGTCTCATTGGCCAGGGCGGTGAAGCCTGCCTCAAAGGTCATGAAGGATTTGCAGGGTTTTCCATCGATTTGCTCGTAGAGGTCGAGCTGTTGCAGGTGTGCGTTGAGCGTGGTCTTGAGCGAAGCCAGCTGTTGGGGCAGGTCACTTTGTTTGAGTGATTGATAAAGAGCCCGGCCCTTGCGCAGGAACTGCTGCCGGTAGTTCGTCAGGATGGCGTTGGTTTTTTCCAGATAAGCCAGTTCGACTGATGGTTTATGTGCGGGCAACAGTGATGCTTTGACGTCGAGCAGGTGATGACCGATCTGATTGAGGTTGCCTTTGATGCCTTCAAAGGCTTGGGTTGATGTGCTCACAAGTACGTTCTCCATGCTGGGGATAAGAACCCGCAGCATGGGGAGTCGCGCCTTTGGCAGGGCAGTAGATAAGTAGCGGCGTCAGGCGCCGGTGCGCACCGTGTTGCGGCTGGCCAGGGCCTTGAGTGCAGTGCTCAAACCCTGTGCCGATTCGCCCACCAGCAGGTGCCAGATACCGTCGTCGAGCTGGCTGATACCCTGGCACCCCAGGGCCTTGAGTTGCTGCTCTGACAGCATCTGGTCATCGGCCAGTTGCAGGCGAATGCGGGTCATGGCTACACAATCCAACAGCAACACATTGTCTGCGCCGCCCAGTGCATTTAGCCATTGCTCGGCGTGTGACGGTGTAACGGTGCTGGCTTGAGGGAGAGGAGCGACGGATGGCGACGCGAGCTGGCTGGATGCAGGCATGGCCAGACGAATTTCATCGGCAATGCTGTCAGCCATTGGCCCCACCACCACTTGCAAGCTGCCGCCGTTGCCGGGACGCACCACTGCCATCGCGCCCAGGGCCTTGAGTTCTGCATCCACCGCCTTGCTGCGATCGACCATATCCAGGCGCAGGCGTGTGGTGCAGGCGCCGACGCTGAGCAGGTTGTCGGCACCGCCCAGGGCACGGATGTAGGCGGTAGCGCGCTGGTTGTCGGTCATGGCTTCGGCCTGCGCCACCTGGATATCTTCACGGCCAGGGGTTTTCAGGTTGAAGCGACGGATGCAATAGTTGAACACGCTGTAGTAGATCACCGCGTAAGCCAGGCCCACCGGGAAGACCAGCCAACCATTGGTGGACTTGCCCCAGCCCAGCACCATGTCGATAAACCCACCGGAGAAGGTAAAGCCCAGGTGGATATTCAGCAGGTTGGTGACGGCCATCGACAACCCGGTGAGTAGCGCATGTAGCAGGTACAGGAACGGTGCGAGGAACATGAAGGCGAATTCGATCGGCTCGGTGACCCCGGTGAGGAATGAGGTCAGGGCCATCGACAGGAAGATCCCGCCCATGATCTTGCGCCGCTCTGGAAGGGCGTTGCGGTACATCGCCAGACACGCGGCGGGCAGGCCGAACAGCATCACCGGGAACATTCCGGTCATGAACTGGCCGCCTTTCGGGTCGCCGGCAAAGTAGCGGGTCAGGTCGCCCGTGACCACCGCGCCGGTGACCGGGTCGGTGAAGCTGCCGAATACAAACCAGGCCATGTTGTTGAGGATATGGTGCAGCCCGGTGACGATCAGCAAGCGGTTGAACACGCCGAACACAAAGGCGCCGAGGCTGCCGCTTTCCATCAGCAGCACGCCGAAGCTATTGATGCCGTGCTGCACCGGCGGCCAGATCAGCCCGAAAATCACTCCCAGGCCCACCGCCGAAAACCCGGTGACAATCGGCACAAACCGCCGCCCGCCGAAGAACGCCAGGTACTCCGGCAGCTTGATGTCCTTGAAGCGGTTGTACAGCGCGCCGGCCATCAGACCGCTGACGATCCCGGCCAGCATGCCCATGTTGATGGTGCTGTCCATCACCTTGAGCGTGGAGACCATCACCAGGTAACCGATGGCTCCGGCAAGGCCGGCCGTGCCGTTGTTGTCGCGGGCAAAACCCACGGCGATGCCGATGGCGAAGATCAGCGCCAGGTTGGCGAAGATCGCTTGCCCGGCATCGTGCATCACCGCGATGTTCAGCAGGTCGGTGTCACCCAGGCGCAGCAGCAGGCCGGCAATCGGCAGGATCGCGATGGGTAGCATCAGCGCACGGCCAAGGCGTTGCAGGCCTTCGATAAACAGTTGGTACATGGCGAGTCTCCTTTTTCTTGTTGTTGTCAGCTCAACGGCCAGTGGTGGTGACAGGCTTGGCGAACGGCTTTGGCGCTGCTCAGGTTGAGCAATTCCTGGCTCCGTTGCCGGCATTGCGCGGCGTCCAGATGGCGTACGCGATCCTTGATTTCGGCAATTTGTGGCGGGCTCACGGACAGCTCGCGCACCCCCAGGCCAACCAGCACCGGCGTGGCCAGCGGGTCAGAGGCCAGGGCGCCACACACACCGACCCACCGGCCATGCTTCGCCGCGCCTGCGCAGGTCTGGGCAATCAGGCGCAACAGCGCCGGGTGCAAGGCATCGACCCGGGCGGCCAGGCCGGCGTGGTCACGGTCCATGGCCAGGGTGTATTGCGACAGGTCATTGGTGCCGATGGACAAAAAGTCCGCATGTTCGGCCAGTTGTTCGGCCATCAGCGCGGCGGCCGGTACTTCGATCATCACTCCCAGTTCCGGGCGTTGGGTCAGTTCCAGTTCGGCGCACAGTTCATCCAGGCGCTGGCGGATGTGCAGCAACTCGTCGACTTCGCTGACCATCGGCAGCAGGATCCGGCAGCGGGCCAGAGGGCTGACTTGCAGGAGTGCGCGTAGTTGCTGGTCGAGCAGTTCCGGGCGCACCTGGGCCATGCGGATACCGCGCAGGCCCAGCACCGGATTGGCCTCGGCGGGCAGCGGCAGATAATCGAGTTGCTTGTCGCCGCCGACGTCGATGGTGCGGATGATCACGGACTTGTCGCCCATGGCATCCAGCACGCCCTGATAGGCCAGGCGTTGTTCCTGTTCATCGGGCGCGGTGTGGCGGTCAACGAACAGGAACTCGGTACGCAGCAGGCCAACGCCGTCGGCGCCGTTTGCAAAGGCAAGCTGTGCTTCGCTGCTGGAAGCCACATTGGCGGCGACTTCGACACCCACGCCGTCGAGGGTCTGGGCCGGCGTCCGGGCCAGGGTCTGTTGCTGCTGGCGCTTGAGTTTTTGCGCATCGCGGATCTGATGGACTTCGGCGTGTCGTGCCTCGTCAGGGTGCAGTTCGAGGCGGCCATTGGCAGCGTCCAGCACCACCCGTTGGCCTTGCGGTACATCCAGCACTTCGCCGCCCAATGCCACTACGCACGGCAAACCTTTGCCCCGGGCCAGGATCGCCACGTGGGAGGTGGCGCCGCCTTCGGCCATGCAGATACCGGCCACGTCTTGCGCGCTCAGTTGCAGCAGGTCCGAGGGAGTCAATTCATGGGCGACGACAATGGCGCCTGCTGGCAACTCGAAATGCCAGGCCTCGCCCAGCAATGCGCGCAGTACTCGTTGCTGCAAATCCCGCAGGTCGTTGGCGCGCTCGGCAAACAAGGGTTTGCCCAAGCCCAGCAACACTGCGCATTGGGCCTGGATTGCATTGCGCCAGGCATGGGTGGCGGCGCTGCCTTGTTCGATGGCGCCAGTGGCGGCGTCCAGTAGTGTCGGGTCTTCCAGCAGGGCCAGATGGGCGGCGAAGATCTCTTCTTCCTCGACGGCCTTGCGCTGGCGGGCGTGCTCCAGGGTGTTGCGGATTTCGCCGCGTACCTGTTCCAGGGCGCTGTCCAGGTGTTGCAATTGTTCATCACGCACGTGGTTGCCCGGGTCTTGCGGCAACTCGATGGTGTTGAGCCGCAACAGCGGCCCGCAGACCAGGCCAGGAGCGGCGCAGACGCCCTGCAATACGCCGGCTTCGCGGTTGACCGGGCGCGCCGTGACGATCACCGGGGCATGCACTGCTTCGTGGGGGGCGACGGATAACGCTGCGAGCAGTGCCTGCAACGCCGCATCACAATCCTTGCCCAGGCAGGTGACCTGTACCTCGTCCTGCTCACCGATGCCCAGGCCCATCAACCCGATCAGGCTGTCGCACGACGCTGATTTGCCGGCGAAATGCAGCTGCGACTGGCTGCTGAAACCTTGGGCGGTCTTGCGGATCAGGGCGGCGGGGCGTGCATGCAGGCCGCCGCGATGGGTGATGCGCACGCTGGCGCTGGCATGCGCCTGGGAGGTGTCGGCCACCGCGGCCTGCACGACGCCAGCCTGACGCGCGACGATGCGTAGCAATGCCTCGCCGACCTTCACTGTATTCAACGCCACCGGGCGCACTTCGAACTGGTCGCCATTGGTGAGGATGATCAAGCTGACCAGGCTTTTGCACTGGCGGGCGATGCGGTCCAGATCAAAGCGCACCAGGGCTTGCCCGTTGCTCACCCGCGTACCTTCCTTGACCTGCAAGGCAAAGCCTTCGCCTTGCAGTTGGACGGTGTCGATGCCCACGTGCAGCAGCACCTCGGCGCCATTGTCGGCGCGGATGGTCAGGGCGTGGCCGGTACGGGCAACATGGATCACCACGCCAGTGCACGGCGCATGCAGGCAGTCGTTGAGGGGGTCGATGGCAATCCCGTCGCCCATGGCGCCGCTGGCGAACACTTCATCTGGAACGTTGCCCAGGGTCAGCACCGGTCCGCTAAGGGGGGCGCTGAGGGTGAGGTCATTGTTATTGTTGGACATGGGCACGGTACTCATCAGGAAAACGCGGCAATCAACTCAATGGGTGCGAGTGACTTTGCTCAGGTGGCGGGGCTGGTCCGGGTCCATGCCCCGGGCCTGGGCCAAACCTGCAGCCATCACATAGAAACTCTGGATCGCCAGGATCGGGTCCAGGGCCGGGTGTTCGGCGCGGCTCAAGGTCAGATCGCGTTCGGCGATATCGTCGGGCGCGGCCAGCAGTACCCGGGCCCCGCGTTGGCGCATTTCCGTGGCCAGGGTCAGCAGGCCCGGCTGTTCGGCGCCGCGTGGGGCGAACACTAGCAGCGGGTAGTTGTCATCGATCAACGCCATCGGCCCGTGGCGCACTTCGGCGCTGCTGAAGGCTTCGGCCTGGATCGCCGAGGTTTCCTTGAGCTTGAGCGCGGCTTCCTGGGCGATGGCAAACCCGGCGCCACGGCCGATGACCATCAGGCGTTGGCAGTCGCGCAGGGCGTCGATGGCCAGGCTCCAGTCCTGGGTCGCCGCTTCGCGCAGGCCGGCGGGCAAGGCGTGACAGGCTTCGAGCAGACCATCTTCCTGATTCCAGTGCCCGACCAACTGGGCGCTGGCGCTCAAGGTGGCGATAAAGCTCTTGGTCGCGGCCACGCTGCGCTCGGGGCCGGCGCACAGCGGTACATGGAACTCACACGCGGCCTCCAGGGGCGAGTCCTCGGCGTTGACCAGCGACACACTCAACGCGCCGCGTTTGCGCAGCAGGCGCAGGCTGTTGACCAGGTCCGGGCTCTGCCCCGACTGGGAAAAACCGAAGGCCGCCTGGCCGCTGACCTTCAGCGGCGCCTGCGACAGCGTCACCACGGACATCGGCAACGACGCCACCGGAATGCCCACGTGCTGCATGGCCAGGTAGGCGAAGTAACTGGCAGCGTGGTCCGAACTGCCACGGGCGACGGTCATTGCCACTTGCGGTGGCTGGCGGCGCAGGCGGCCGGCGACCTCGGCCAGCAGCGGGTCGAGGCATTGCAATTGGGCCGCGACGGCCTCACAGGAGGACAGGGCCTCTTCAAGCATTTTTGAAGTCAATGGTTTCTCCTTCGACCATTACGTCGGTGAGGTGCAGGGAGCGGTCCAGGCGCACGCAGTCGGCAAAGCTGCCGGGTTGCAGGCGGCCGCGTTGTTCCAGGCCCAGATAGTCCGCAGGAAATTGCGACAGGCGCTGTGAGGCTTCGTTGATAGGCAGGCCGATCTTCACCAGGTTGCGCAGCGCCTGATCCATGGTCAGGGTGCTGCCGGCCAGGGTGCCGTCGGCCAGGCGTACGCCGCCCAGGCATTTGGTCACGGTATGGCTGCCCAGCTTGTATTCACCGTCGGGCATACCGGCGGCGGCGGTGGAGTCGGTGACGCAGTACAGGCATGGGATCGAGCGCAGGGCTACGCGCATGGCGCCGGGGTGCACGTGCAGCAGGTCCGGGATCAGTTCTGCGTAGGTCGCATGGGCCAATGCCGCGCCGACGATGCCCGGCTCGCGGTGATGCAGCGGGCTCATGGCGTTGTATAAATGGGTGAAACTGGTCGCGCCGGCGGCCAGGGCGGCGACGCCTTCTTCATAGCTGCCCAGGGTGTGGCCGATCTGCATGCGCACCCCGCGCTGGCTGAGGGCGCGGATCAGGCCGTCATGGCCGGCGATTTCCGGGGCAATGGTGATCACCCGGATCGGTGCCAGGCGCAAATACTCCTCGACCTCGGCCATCAACGCGGTGTGGGCGAAGTTGGGCTGTGCGCCGAGTTTGCCCGGGTTGATGTAGGGGCCTTCCAGATGCACCCCCAGCACGCGGGCGCTGCCGGCCGGGCGCTGTTCGCAGAACTGGCCGAGCTCGCCGAGCACCCGGGAGATTTCTTCGACCGGGGCAGTCATGGTGGTGGCCAGCAGCGAAGTGGTGCCGAAACGCACATGGGTGCGGGTGATGGTCTCGAAGGCGCTGCGGCCTTCCATGATGTCCTTGCCGCCACCGCCGTGCACATGCAGGTCGATAAAACCCGGCAGCAAGTAGGGCAGATCGTTGTCGGCCGGATCGCAAGGCACGCCTTCGACGGCGCTGACTTTGCCTTCGTGGTGCACCAGGCGGCCGCGAATCCAGCCGTGGGGCGTGAGGATATTGTCTTCGGACATGGCAGTTCTCTAAGGCCGCAACTCGGCGGCAAAGTCGTATCGACGCAGCTCTGCGACAAAGTCGTAGTAATCGTTGCGGCAGTAGGTGTCGGTGATCTCGATCGGCGTGTTGTCGGCGGTGTAGCCGACCCGGGTCATCAGCAACATGGCGGTGCCGGGGGCGATGCCCACCAGGGCGGCGAATTCGTCCGAGGCGTTGATTGCCTGGATATGCTGCAGGGCGCGCACCACCGGTTTGCCGATAGATTCCAGGTGTTCATAGAGCGAGCAGCCGATGGCCTGGGGCTTGGGAATGAGCGAGGCCGGCAGGGCGCTCATCTCGATGGCCATGACGGTGTCATCGGCTTTGCGCAGGCGCTTGAGGCGCGCCACTTTGTCGGTGGGCGACAGGCACAGGCGGATCAGCTCTTCGTGGGTCGGCGGGGTGATTTCGCGCTCCAGCCACTGGGAGCCGGGGACAAAACCCTTGAGCCGCAGCATCTCGCTGAACCCCGAAAGGCGCGACAGCGGTTGTTCCAGGCGCGGCGTGATAAAGGTGCCGGAGCCCTGGTTGCGACGGATCAGCCCTTGGGCGAACAGCACTTCGAGGGCTTTGCGGGCAGTCACCCGGGAAATGCTCAGTTGCTCGCTGAGCACGCGTTCCGAGGGCAAGGCCTGCTCGGATTTCCATTGCCCGGCATGAATCGCTGCTTCCAGGCTGCGGGCCAGTTGCAGATAAAGCGGCGTGGATTGTTTGTCGTCGGGGCGCAGGGCCTGGATAGGATTCATCTGTAGGTTTCCGATGCGGTTATTGGAGTGTTGTCGCCCGGTATTGGCCGGAAATTAATACCACTTAAATACCATGTCAATGCTGCCAAAAGCGCGCAGATGCCTGTTTTCAAGCACCTTAAAGGTGCCTGGTATCAAGTGGTATTAGAGAGGTCTTTATCGCGCGCAGAAAGACGCAGCCCCTGGCAGTGAAATGGTATTCACCGGCAGGGGCTGTGGGGGAGGCAGGTTTTTTTTGAATTATTTTACGAACGGTCGAAGGTTACGGGCGGATCTCGATCATCGTGCCGTCCTTGACCAGGTTCCACACTTCGCGCATGTCGACATTGCGCATGCCGATGCAGCCGTCGGTCCAGTCCAGGGTGTGGAACCACTGTTCGGGGTATTCCTCACTGTCTGGCGTGCCGTGGATCATGATCATGCTGCCGGGCTTGACCCCCTCGCGACGGGCGCGGGCGGCATCGCTGATGTTGGGGTAGGAGATATGCATGGAGAGGTTGAAGCGGTCGCTGGTCTTGCGCCAGTCGATCCAGTAGAAGCCTTCCGGGGTGCGGCGGTCGCCTTCGATCAGCTTGTGGCCCTTGGGGTTCTTGCCCAGGGAAATGCGGTAGGTCTTGAGTGGCTTGCCGTCGTTGATCAGTTGCAACTGATGGGCAGACTTGAGCACCAGGATCTTCTCGACGGGTTTACCGCCCAGGGTTTGCAGGGTGGTGGCGCACGACAGGCTGGCGAACGACAGGCAGAGCAGGGCAAGCAACCAACGCATTGGAACGATATCCGTATAAAGGCTTATTGCGCCGGTTGAGTCAGGGGCGGCACCGATTCGCTGCGCACGGGGAACACCTGTTGCCGACGGTCGGCGAAAAAGCATTCTAAGGTACGCCTGACCGTGCGGAAAGCCAGCTCGGACCAAGGGATGTCGGCTTCGTCGAACAACCTGACTTCCAGGCTCTCGGGGCCGGCGGCAAAGTCCAGGTCGATCAGTTCGGCCCGGTAGAAGATATGCACCTGGCTGATGTGCGGGACATCGATCAGCGTGTAGATATTCAGGTTGCGCACCCTGGCGCAGGCTTCCTCCAGGGTTTCGCGCATGGCGCCCTGTTCGACGGTCTCGCCGTTCTCCATAAAACCTGCGGGCAGGGTCCAGAAGCCCAGGCGCGGTTCGATGGCGCGCCGGCACAGCAACACCTGGTCGCCCCAGACCGGCAGGGTGCCGGCGACGATATTGGGATTCTGATAGTGAATGGTCTGACAGTGGTCACACACATAACGCAGGCGTGCGTCGCCTTCGGGAATGCGCTGGGTGACCGGTTTACCGCACTGGCTGCAGAAGTTCATGCTTGGGTTCCTGGGGACTGCGCCTATCTTGGCGTGCAGGGCAGTGGCCTGCAAGTTGTCGTTTAGCGACACCGCCAGGGTTTTGGGGTTGGGCACCCGTACGCTTTGGTGCATGATGCAAGGTAGCCAACAGATCGAGATGACTCATGCTGGACGAGCTACTTCGCCGGGTAAGCAATCACACACCACGCACGCTGGAAACTGACGGCCGTTTCCCTGAGGCCGCCGTACTGGTGCCGATTACCCGCAGTGACGAACCCGAGCTGATCCTGACCCTGCGTGCCAGCGGCCTGTCGACCCATGGCGGCGAAGTGGCGTTCCCGGGTGGGCGCCGCGACCCCGAAGACCCTGATCTGGTGTTCACCGCGTTGCGCGAGGCCGAAGAGGAAATCGGCCTGCCACCGGGCCTGGTGGAAGTGATCGGCCCCTTGAGCCCGCTGATCTCCCTGCACGGCATCCGCGTGACCCCGTATGTGGGGGTGATTCCCGATTACGTCGAGTACCTGGCCAACGATGCCGAGATTGCCGCGGTATTCAGCGTGCCCCTGGAGTTTTTCCGCCAGGACCCACGCGAGCATACCCACCGTATCGATTACCAGGGCCGCAGTTGGTATGTGCCCAGCTATCGGTTCGGTGAGTACAAGATCTGGGGACTGACGGCGATCATGATCGTCGAGTTGATCAACCTGCTCTATGACGATGCCGACATCAGCCTGCACCGTCCGCCAAAAAGCTTTATCAATACTTAAGCCATCGTTTGAATGGCAAGCCGTGAGGGAAGACCATGAAATACCGCCTGGGCGATGCCCGCGTCGAGACCCATCCGCACAGTTGGGTGGCGCCCAATGCCACGCTGGTAGGCAAGGTCAAGCTGGAGGAGGGGGCCAACGTCTGGTTCAACGCGGTGTTGCGTGGCGACAACGAACTGATCCTGATCGGCAAGAACAGCAACGTGCAGGACGGCAGCGTGATGCACACCGACATGGGTTACCCGCTGACCCTGGGCACTGGGGTGACGGTGGGGCACAACGCGATGCTGCATGGTTGCACCGTTGGCGACTACAGCCTGATCGGCATCAACGCGGTGATTCTTAACGGTGCAAAAATCGGCCGGCACTGCATCATCGGCGCCAATTCGTTGATCGGCGAGGGCAAGGAAATCCCTGACGGCTCGCTGGTGATGGGCTCGCCCGGCAAGGTGGTGCGGGAATTGACCGAGCAGCAGAAAAACATGCTTGAGGCCAGTGCTGCGCACTATGTGCATAACTCCCAGCGCTATGCCCGTGATCTGGTCGAGCAGGAAGAATGAGTGCAGTCGAACGCCCTGTCGCCTCGCCCTGCGTGAGCATTTGTGCGTTGGATGACGACGATATCTGCACCGGTTGCCAGCGCAATGTCGACGAAATCACCCGTTGGAGCCGCATGGACAACGCCGAGCGGCGGGTGGTACTGGGGTTGTGTCATGAGCGGGCGCTGGCCAGCGGGGTAGTATGGATGATTCCTGGTAAATCTGGCGGCTGATAGACCGCTATCGCGAGCAAGCCTGCTCCCACATTGGAATGCATTTCAAAATGTGGGAGCGGGCTTGCTCGCGAAGGGGCCCTTCCAGACGACATCCCTTTAATTGTGTACCCTGTGCGCATTACCCACAGGTCCCTCGCCCCATGCTCTTCCTGATCGCCTACATCAGCAGCGTCGTGCTGATCAACTTCGCCTTTTCCACCGCCCCGCACCTGGACGTCATCTGGTCCGCCTGGGGTGGCCTGGTGTTTATCCTGCGGGACATGGTGCAAACGCGCTTCGGCCACGGGGCGATCATCGCCATGCTCGCGGCATTGGTGCTGTCCTACCTCACCTCCGATCCGTCCATCGCCCTGGCCAGCGCCACGGCGTTCGCAGTGTCCGAGTGCATTGACTGGCTGGTCTTCAGCATCACCAAGCGACCGTTGCATGACCGCCTGTGGATCAGCTCGGCACTGAGCATTCCCCTCGATACCTTTATCTTTTTCGGCCTGATTGGCGCCCTGACGCCAGCGGTGGTCGGCACTGCACTGGCCTCGAAATTTGCCGGGGTCACCGTGGTGTGGCTGGCGATGGCCTGGCGTTTGCGTCGCCAGCGGCTCGCCAACTGAGGCCAATTGCTGCCGTTCATGTAAAATGCCGGCCTTTCTCCCCCTGATCCGCTCCCCTGAGGACCTGAGATGACCCGAATCGGAACTCCATTGTCGCCAACCGCGACCCGCGTATTGATGTGTGGCTGCGGTGAACTGGGCAAGGAAGTGGTAATCGAACTGCAGCGCCTGGGCGTTGAAGTGATTGCCGTGGATCGCTACGCCAACGCGCCGGCCATGCAAGTGGCGCATCGCAGCCATGTGATCAACATGCTCGACGGCGCGGCCCTGCGGGCGGTGATCGAGGCTGAAAAACCGCACTTCATCGTGCCGGAAATCGAAGCCATCGCCACCGGTACCCTGGTGGAGCTGGAAGCCGAAGGTTTCACCGTGATCCCTACCGCCCGTGCGGCGCTGCTGACCATGAACCGTGAAGGCATTCGTCGCCTGGCTGCTGAAGAGCTGGATCTGCCGACCTCGCCGTACCACTTCGCCGACACCGTGGAAGACTACCGCAAGGCCGTCGAAGACCTGGGCTTCCCTTGCGTGGTCAAGCCGGTGATGAGTTCGTCGGGCAAGGGCCAGAGCCTGTTGCGCAGTGCCGACGATGTACAGAAAGCCTGGGACTACGCCCAGGAAGGCGGGCGTGCCGGCAAGGGCCGGGTGATTATCGAAGGGTTTATCGACTTCGACTACGAAATCACTCTGCTGACCGTGCGTCACGTCGGCGGCACCACTTTCTGCGCACCTGTCGGTCACCGTCAGGAGAAGGGCGACTATCAAGAGTCCTGGCAGCCCCAGGCCATGAGCCCGGTGGCCCTGGCCGAATCCGAGCGCGTCGCCAAGGCTGTGACCGAGGCGTTGGGCGGTCGTGGCCTGTTTGGTGTGGAGTTGTTCATCAAGGGCGACCAGGTGTGGTTCAGCGAAGTCTCGCCGCGCCCGCATGACACGGGCCTGGTGACCTTGATTTCCCAGGACTTGTCGCAGTTTGCCCTGCACGCGCGGGCGATCCTCGGCCTGCCGATTCCGTTGATCCGCCAGTTCGGGCCGTCGGCGTCGGCGGTGATTCTGGTGGAAGGGCAATCGACCCAGACTGCGTTCGCCAATCTCGGTGCCGCCTTGAGCGAGCCGGATACCGCGCTGCGTCTGTTCGGCAAGCCAGAAGTGAATGGCCAGCGCCGCATGGGCGTGGCGTTGGCGCGGGATGAGTCGATCGAGGCTGCCCGGGCCAAGGCGACCCGTGCCTCACAGGCGGTGGTTGTAGAGCTCTAAAAGCATCGCGGGCAAGCCCGCTCCCACATTTGGATACATTCCCAATGTGGGAGCGGGCTTGCCCGCGATAGCGGTCTATCAGGCGACCTTGTTCAAATCATTATCCCGCGTCTCTTTCAGGCACAGCACCGCAATCAAGCTGAGCAACGCTGCCGCCGACACATACCCGCCGACATAACTCAGCCCACCCATCGCCACCAGTTTGGTCGCGAAAAACGGTGCGGCCGAAGCCCCTACGATCCCGCCCAGGTTATACGCCGCCGAAGCCCCGGTATAACGCACGCGTGTCGGGAACAATTCCGGCAACAACGCTCCCATCGGTGCAAATGTCACACCCATCAGGAACAGTTCCAGGCACAGGAACAACGCCACCGCCCAAGTCGAGCCATGGGTCAGCAGCGGTTCCATGGTAAAGCCGGAAAGAATCGCCAGCACCGCACCGACTATCAACACCGGTTTGCGCCCATAACGGTCACTGGCCAGGGCTGCCAGCGGCGTGGCGGCGCCCATGAACAACACGGCAAAGCACAGCAGGGCGAGGAAGGTTTCGCGGCTGTAGCCCAGGGTGCTCACACCGTAACTCAGGGAAAATGCCGTGGTGATGTAGAACAGCGCATAACACACCACCATCGCCGCCGCGCCCAGCAGCACCTGCAGCCAATGCTGGCTGAACAGTTCCACCAGCGGCACTTTCACCGGTTTTTCCTTGGCGACCGCGTTGGCGAACACCGGGGTTTCATGCAGCTTCAGGCGCGCATACAGGCCGACCATCACCAACGCTGCGCTGAGCAGGAACGGAATGCGCCAGCCCCAGCTGCGAAATTGTTCGTCGTCCAGATTCATGGCCAGGATCAGGAACAGCCCGTTGGCCGCCAGGAAACCAATGGAAGGCCCCAATTGCGGGAACATGCCGAACCAGGCGCGCTTGCCCTTGGGCGCGTTCTCGGTGGCCAGCAAGGCCGCGCCACCCCATTCGCCGCCCAGGCCCAGGCCCTGGCCGAAACGCAATACGCAGAGCAGGATCGGCGCCCAGGCGCCAATGGAGTCGTAGCCGGGCAGCAAGCCGATCAACGTGGTACAGACGCCCATCAACAAAAGAGAGGCGACCAGGGTCGACTTGCGCCCGATACGGTCACCGAAGTGCCCGAACAGCGCCGAGCCCAGTGGCCGGGCGATAAACGCGATACCGAAGGTCAGGAACGCTGCCAGCATCTGCGCGGTGCCGGAGCTCTGCGGGAAGAACACCGGGCCGATTACCAGTGCGGCGGCCGTGGCATAGATATAGAAGTCGTAGAACTCGATGGCCGTGCCGATGATGCTCGCGGTCGCGACCCGGCTGGTCGAGTTGGTCGGGGCGGCGGGCGCGGCCTCGTCATAGGTGGTGCTCATTGAGGTATCCCTGATGGTCATTGCGCCTTTGGCGCGGATTGTTATTGGTCTTGCACCCAGGGATCAGGGCAGTGCGCGGCATCGACTCGGGATGGGAGCGAGTGCCGGTCAGACTCGATAAAACGATGCCTGGACACGCTCAGTGCGGATAGCACGCGGTCGGGCGGGGCTTGGGTAAGCTGGATCGATTATAGGAAGGGGTTTGCGCTGCAAACAAGGGCTGGAGCGCGGTCTTTGGGGGTAAAGAGATCAAATGTGGGAGCGGGCCCATCCACGGTGAGTCAGTTGGCTATCGGTGCCGAACCGATATGCCAGATCAACACCTTGCTCACCCGGTTGTCCTCGGTCTCAAGGATTTCCAGGCGGTAGCGACCGATTTTCAGGCACACCGCGCAATCGGGAATGGTCTCCAGGGCTTCGGTCACCAGGCCGTTGAGGGTCTTGGGGCCATCGCTGGGCAGGTGCCAACCGAGGCACTTGTTCAATTCACGGATCGATACCGCGCCGTCAATCACATAACGTCCGTCTGGCTGGGCCTGGATCAGCGGGTTGTCCAGGCTCTGTTCGCTTTCGAATTCGCCGACGATCTCTTCCAGGATGTCTTCCAGGGTGACGATGCCCAGCACTTCGCCGTATTCGTCCACCACCATGCCCAGGCGGCGTTGCTGTTTGTGGAAATTGAGCAGCTGCAGCTGCAGTGGCGTGCTTTCCGGGACGAAGTACGGTTCATGGCAGGCTGCCAGCAGGGCGTCCTTGGTCAGGCTGGCATCGGGCAACAGATGCTGGATCTGCCGGGTGTTGAGCACCGCCTCGACCTGGTTGATATCGCTGTGGAACACCGGTAGCCGTGTGCGCTGGGAGGTGCGCAGTTGTTCGATGATGTCTTCGATGGGGTCGTCGAGGTTGATGCCGTCGACTTCACTGCGCGGCACCAGGATGTCATTGACGGTGATGTTGTCCAGGGCATGGATGCCAGGCATGCCCGGGGCACGGTCTTCGCTGTCGTCCGTGGCCTGCTCGTCGGCGTGGTCGGGCTGTGGCTCGTCGCTGTTCTTGACGACCCCGGACTTGCGGGCGAAAGGGCGCAGCAGCAGCAAACTGATGCCATTGAGGAGCCAGGCCAGGGGGTAGAGGATTTTCAGCGGTATGCCCAGCAGTGTATTGCCAAACCCCAGCACTGCATGTGGATAGCGGGTGGCGAGGGTGCGGGGCAGGTAGTCGGCCAGCACCAGCAGCAGCGCACTGGAGATCAGCCAGCCGAGCCAGGGACCGTTTTCGGCCCAGGCATAGATCGCCAACAGGGTGCAGAGGATCACCACCACCGCACGGCACAGGGTATTGCACAGGATCAGGCTGTTGCGGGGGAAGCTGAGGCGGGCGGCGGCCTTGTCACCCTGGCGCGTGCCGGGGCGCAAGGCCAGCAAGTGGTGCTGGGCCGCTTCGATGGCGGTAAACAGTGCCGACCATAAGACCAGCAGGGCCACTACCGCGAGCATGGGCTCAAGGGGCAAATTGTCCATAATCGCTGCCCGTCAGATATGCAGGATGAATTCGCGAACCAGCTTGCTGCCGAAATACGCCAGCATCAACAGGCAGAAGCCGGCCAGGGTCCAGCGGATTGCCTTGTGCCCACGCCAGCCGAGGCGGTTACGGCCCCACAGCAGCACGCTGAACACCACCCAGGCCAGGCATGCCAGCAGGGTCTTGTGTACCAGATGCTGGGCGAACAGGTTCTCGACGAACAGCCAGCCGGAAATCAGCGACAGCGACAACAGCGTCCAGCCGGCCCAGAGGAAGCCGAACAGTAGGCTTTCCATGGTCTGCAGCGGCGGGAAGTTCTTGATCAGCCCGGACGGGTGCTTGTGCTTGAGCTGGTGATCCTGCAACAGCAGTAGCAAGGCCTGGAACACCGCAATGGTGAACATGCCATAGGCCAGGATCGACAGCAGGATATGCGCGAGGATGCCCGGCTCCTCGTCAATCACCTGCACCGTGCCGGTGGGGGCGAATTGCGCCAGCAGCACCGTCAGCATGCCCAGGGGGAACAGCAACAACAGCAGGTTTTCTACCGGGATCCGCGCGCAGGCCAGCAGCGTCAAGGCAATCACGGCGGCGGCAATCAGGCTGGCGGCGCTGAAAAAGTCCAGGCCCAGGCCCACCGGGGTCATCAGGTGGGTGAACAGGCTGGCAGCGTGGGCCAGCAGGGCGAGCACGCCAAGCCCGGCCAGCAGGCGTTTGTCCGCCCTGGCGCGTTGGGCCAGGCGGGTGCCCTGATAGAGGGTCGCAGCGGCATACAAGAGTGCGGCGGCGAGACTGGGTAGCAAACTGGGTGACAAAGGGAGCATAAATCCTGTTAGGCAAGCCCGAAAGCCGATGAGTTTGGCACACACCTGCGTTCCACGAAAGACCAGCGGGCCAGACAGCGGGTGTGCATGGCGACAGTCTTCGCTATAATCCGCGACCTGCCCACGCCGCAGGCTCGCCGAGCGCTGTTTTTAATAGCGATTTATCACAGCCTGGGCCGCCATTACCTCGGTCTACCAATGCATTTCGATGAATAGGGCCTGAAAGGATCGCGCATGTTTGAAAATTTGACTGACCGTCTCTCGCAGACGCTGCGCCATGTCACCGGCAAGGCCAAGCTGACCGAGGACAATATTAAAGACACCCTGCGCGAAGTGCGCATGGCGTTGCTGGAAGCCGATGTCGCCTTGCCTGTGGTCAAGGACTTCGTCAACTCGGTCAAGGAACGTGCGGTCGGCACTGAAGTGTCCCGCAGCCTGACGCCGGGCCAGGCCTTTGTGAAGGTCGTCCAGGCCGAACTCGAAAGCCTGATGGGCGCGGCCAACGAAGATTTGAACCTCAGCGCCGTGCCGCCGGCCGTTGTGCTGATGGCCGGTTTGCAGGGTGCGGGTAAAACCACCACCGCTGCCAAGCTGGCGCGCTTCCTTAAAGAGCGCAAGAAAAAATCCGTGATGGTGGTCTCGGCCGACGTATACCGTCCGGCCGCGATCAAGCAGCTGGAAATGCTCGCCGGTGAAATCGGCGTGACATTCTTCCCGTCCGACCTGAGCCAGAAGCCGGTCGACATCGCCAACGCTGCTATTAAAGAAGCCAAGCTCAAGTTTATCGACGTGGTGATCGTCGATACCGCCGGTCGCCTGCACATCGATGAAGAGATGATGGGCGAGATCAAGGCGCTGCATGCCGCGATCAACCCGGTAGAAACCCTGTTCGTGGTCGACGCCATGACCGGCCAGGACGCGGCCAACACCGCCAAGGCCTTTGGCGATGCACTGCCGCTGACCGGCGTGATCCTGACCAAGGTCGACGGTGATGCCCGTGGCGGTGCCGCACTGTCGGTGCGCGCAATCACCGGCAAGCCGATCAAGTTCATCGGCATGGGCGAGAAGACCGAAGCGCTCGAACCGTTCCACCCTGAGCGGATTGCCTCGCGGATCCTCGGCATGGGCGACGTGCTCAGCCTGATCGAGCAGGCCGAGCAGACCCTCGACAAGGACAAGGCCGACAAACTGGCCAAGAAGCTGAAGAAGGGCAAGGGCTTCGACCTCGAAGACTTCCGCGACCAGTTGCAACAGATGAAGAACATGGGCGGCCTTGGCGGCCTGATGGACAAGCTGCCGAACATGGGCGGTGTGAACCTGGCGCAAATGGGCAATGCCCAGGGTGCGGCAGAGAAGCAGTTCAAGCAGATGGAAGCCATCATCAACTCCATGACCCCGGCCGAGCGCCGCGACCCTGAGCTGATCAGCGGTTCGCGCAAGCGTCGGATCGCCATGGGTTCCGGCACCCAGGTGCAGGACATCGGTCGCTTGATCAAGCAGCACAAGCAGATGCAGAAGATGATGAAGAAATTCTCGGCCAAAGGCGGCATGGCCAAAATGATGCGCGGCATGGGTGGCATGATGCCCGGCCGTGGCATGCCTAAAATGTAAAGAATTCGCGCAAGGGCTTGCTCTTGCGCAGACCCACAGGGATGTGGGATCTCCAGCAAACCCGCCGTTGGCGGGAGCTGACTCGCCGTTTTAACCGACGGCTCTATAGCAGATCTGAATGGCGCGCGGTCAGGTGCCGGAAAAAGACATTTGCAAAAGTCCGGATATTCCTTAGAATATGCGGCCTTTCGGGCACCCATGCCCGCTGTGCATTTAGATTTGCAGCACCGACTACAGGAACGATGTTCACATGCTAACAATCCGTCTTGCCCTTGGCGGCTCCAAAAAGCGCCCGTTTTACCACTTGACCGTAACCGACAGCCGCAACCCGCGTGACGGTTCGCACAAGGAACAGGTTGGTTTCTTCAACCCTGTTGCTCGTGGTCAAGAAGTTCGTCTGTCCGTGAACCAAGAGCGCGTAGCCTACTGGCTGAGCGTTGGTGCACAGCCTTCCGAGCGTGTTGCCAAGTTGTTGAAGGACTCGGCTAAGGCCGCAGCCTGAGCAATATGAACGCGACGCCAGCTGTTGCTGATGATTTGATCGTTATCGGCAAGATTTATTCTGTTCATGGCGTTCGCGGCGAAGTGAAGGTGTATTCCTTTACTGATCCGACTGAAAACCTGTTGCAGTACAAGACCTGGACGCTCAAGCGCGAAGGTAGTGTGAAACAGGTCGAGCTGGTCAGTGGACGCGGGAACGACAAGTTCCTGGTCGCAAAGCTCAAGGGTCTCGATGATCGTGAAGAAGCGCGTCTTCTGGCCGGTTATGAGATCTGCGTGCCGCGCAACCTGTTCCCTGAATTGACCGATGGCGAGTACTACTGGTACCAGCTGGAAGGTCTGAAGGTCATTGATCAACTTGGGCAATTGCTCGGGAAAATCGATCATCTTCTGGAAACCGGCGCCAATGATGTAATGGTGGTCAAGCCTTGCGCTGGCAGCCTGGATGATCGCGAACGCCTGTTGCCCTATACCGAGCAATGCGTGTTGGCCGTCGACCTGGCAGCGGGCGAGATGAAGGTGGAATGGGATGCGGACTTCTAAGCGTGGCTAACTTGCGCGTTGAAGTGATCAGTTTGTTTCCCGAGATGTTTTCCGCCATCAGCGAGTACGGCATCACCAGTCGGGCGGTGAAACAGGGGCTCTTGCAGCTTACCTGTTGGAACCCGCGAGACTACACGACGGATCGACATCACACTGTGGACGATCGCCCATTTGGCGGTGGCCCGGGCATGGTGATGAAGATCAAGCCCCTGGAAGACGCCCTGGTTCAGGCCAAGGCAGCAGCCGGGGAGAAGGCGAAGGTAATTTACCTGTCCCCTCAAGGCCGCCAGCTTAATCAGTCGGCGGTACGCGGTCTGGCGAATGAGGAAGCATTGATCCTGATTGCCGGTCGCTATGAAGGCATTGACGAGCGTTTTATTGAAGCTCATGTCGATGAAGAGTGGTCGATTGGGGACTATGTCTTGTCTGGCGGTGAGCTGCCGGCGATGGTCCTGATAGATGCGGTTACACGACTGCTGCCTGGAGCTTTAGGGCATGCGGACTCCGCGGAGGAAGATTCCTTCACGGATGGTTTGCTGGATTGCCCGCACTACACCCGACCGGAGGTGTATGCGGATCAGCGTGTTCCCGACGTATTGCTAAGTGGCAATCACGCACACATCCGGCGTTGGCGTTTACAGCAGTCCCTTGGTCGGACCTATGAACGACGCGCCGATCTTCTGGAAAGCCGCTCGCTTTCTGGAGAAGAGAAGAAGCTGCTTGAGGAATACATCCTCGGGCGGGACGATAGTTAACAACGTATCGATGGTAAATCCGACGATTTACCTTAGGAGCACAGCATGACTAACAAAATCATCCTTGCACTCGAAGCAGAGCAGATGACCAAAGAGATCCCTACCTTTGCCCCGGGCGACACCATTGTCGTTCAGGTGAAAGTGAAGGAAGGCGACCGTTCGCGTCTGCAAGCGTTCGAAGGCGTCGTTATCGCCAAGCGTAACCGTGGTGTGAACAGTGCTTTCACTGTTCGTAAAATCTCCAACGGTGTTGGCGTAGAGCGTACTTTCCAGACCTACAGCCCGCAAATCGACAGCATGGCCGTTAAACGTCGCGGTGACGTACGTAAAGCCAAGCTGTACTACCTGCGTGACCTGTCCGGTAAAGCAGCTCGCATCAAGGAAAAACTGGCTTAAGTCCAGCTTCCCGATGCAGAAAAAAGCAGCCTACGGGCTGCTTTTTTGTGCCTGCGATTTGACAAAAATCTGTGGCAAATTCATTGCTCGAATTGACGACATTCACATGTAGGCGCTGTCGAGCCTCGGCGAGGCTTGGCAGCGCCTACAGCGTGTTCAACTTGGCTGGATTACCGCCAACAACGTCCAGCCCGCCACCGGCTTCAAGCTGCTCTCTGGGGTCACCACATGCACCCAGCCGTTGGTATCGCGGGCAAACAGCAACGTCGCTCGCTCGCCATGCAGCGTCTGATAGTCATC
The DNA here is from genome assembly GCF_900004755.1 of Pseudomonas sp. 25 R 14. NCBI lineage: Bacteria > Pseudomonadati > Pseudomonadota > Gammaproteobacteria > Pseudomonadales > Pseudomonadaceae > Pseudomonas > Pseudomonas sp. 25 R 14. The sequence continues at coordinate 78,614 of NZ_CVTS01000040.1, forward strand.
CCAGCCAAAACCCTCGGTCAGGTTAGTGCTGTACAGCTCGGCACCTTGCCCCAACAAGCTCGCCAGTTTGGTGTAGCTCAGCGGTTGGCTGCCCAGTAGCTGCCCGCGATGCTCACCGCTGGCCCGGTGTTTGTCGGTGCGTCGGCTTTCCTGGCTGCTCGCCAGGGCAAACAGCCGATGACCGAATTCATGACGAAAACGCATGGCGGCCAAGGTGTTCAGCTCGCCCGAGGGTGACAGCGCCAGCAGGTGGCCAAGGCCCACCAGGTCCAAGTGGGATTCGGCATGTTGCGAGGCCGGGTTGCCGAAGTAAGTGGGTAGGCCTTCCATGCGGCTGGCACGGATGTTTTCCCAACTGGAGTCGGTCAGCAGCACCCGGCTGCCCAACTGCTGGAGTGCCTTGCCCAGGATGCGCGCAGGAGCATTGGCACCGACAATCAGAAAGCCACTCGGCGCCGGCTCAGCCACTTTCAATAGGCGCGCCAATGGCCGTGCAGTGGCGCTTTGCAGCACCACCGTGCCGATAATCACCGCGAAGGTCAGTGGCACCAGCAGCAATGCACCTTCATGGCCGGCTTCATCCAGGCGGATTGCAAAAATTGCCGACACCGCCGCCGCCACAATCCCACGCGGGGCAATCCACGCCAGCAATGCCCGTTCCCGCCAGTTCAGGTTCGAGCCAAAGGTCGACAGTGCCACGTTCAAGGGGCGAGCAATGAACTGAATGATCAGCAGCAGGATCAACACGAATGGCCCCAGGGCAATCAGGGCGTTGAGGTCCAGGCGCGCGGCCAGCAAGATAAACAGCCCGGAAATCAGCAAGACACTGAGGTTTTCCTTGAAGTGCAGGATATGCCGCACGTCGACGCCCTTCATATTGGCCATCCACATGCCCATCAGCGTCACCGCCAGCAGGCCGGATTCGTGCATCACTTGATTGGACGCGATGAAGATCCCCAGCACCGCAGCTAGGGTTGCCAGGTTGTGCAGGTATTCGGGCAGCCATTGCCGGCGCATGATCTGCCCCAGCGCCCAGCCGCCGGCAATGCCGAACGCGCTGCCGCAGGCAATCACCCCGGCAAAGGTCAGCAGGCTATGGCTCAAGCCGTCGCCGGAAGCACGGGCGATGATAAAGCTGTAGACCACCACCGCCAGCAGCGCACCAATCGGGTCGATGACAATGCCTTCCCAGCGCAGGATATTGGCGATCGAGGCTTTCGGCCGGACCACCCGCAGCATCGGTACGATCACCGTCGGCCCGGTCACCAGGGTCAGCGTGCCGAACAGCAAGGCCAGCATCCAGTCAAAACCCAGTAGCCAATGGGTCGCGACGGTGATCACCGCCCAGGTCGACAGCGCGCCGACGGTGACCAGGCGGTGTACCACGCTGCCGATCTCTTTCCACTCCGACAGGTGCAGGGTCAGGCTGCCCTCAAACAAAATCAGCGCGACCGCCAGGGACACCAGCGGCATTAACAACGGTCCGAACATTTCCTGCGGGTCGAGCCAGCCCAGCACCGGGCCGGCGAGGATTCCGGTCAGCAGTAGAAACAGGATCGCCGGCAGTTTCAGGCGCCAGGCCAGCCATTGGCAGCCCAATGCCGCCGCGCCAATACCGCCAAAGGCCAACAGAATCTGTTGTTCGTTCATTGAAGCTCCCTGTTCCTTGAAGTTGCAGGCTATGAAAGACTAGTGGTCTACGTAACAGTTCACGAATATTTTGCGCAAAGCCCCGTGCCAGCGCTGCCTGAGTGCCCATGCCTGCTATCGACCATCCTCTGATTGACCGTTTCCTCGATGCCCTCTGGCTGGAAAAAGGCCTGTCGGACAACACCCGCCAGTCGTATCGCAGCGACCTGGCCTTGTTCAATGGCTGGCTGCTGGAGAGAAACCTGGAGCTGAGCCATGCCGGGCGCGACTTGATCCTCGATCATCTGGCCTGGCGCGTAGAGCAAAACTACAAACCACGCTCCACTGCGCGATTCCTCTCAGGAGTGCGTGGCTTTTATCGCTATCTATTGCGTGAAAAGCTGATAGCCGTCGACCCCACTCTACAAGTCGATATGCCACAACTGGGTAGGCCTTTGCCTAAATCCCTGTCGGAGGCTGATGTCGAAGCCCTGCTGGCCGCCCCGGACTTGAGCGAAGCCATCGGCCAGCGCGACCGCGCCATGTTGGAGGTGTTGTACGCCTGCGGCCTGCGCGTCACCGAATTGATCAGCATGACCCTGGAACAGGTCAACCTGCGCCAGGGCGTGCTGCGGGTGATGGGCAAGGGCAGCAAGGAGCGCCTTGTACCCATGGGCGAAGAGGCGATTGTGTGGGTCGAGCGCTACATGCGCGACGCCCGCAGTGAACTGCTCGGCGGGCGCCCCAGTGACGTGCTGTTCCCCAGCCTGCGCGGCGAACAGATGACCCGCCAGACCTTCTGGCACCGCATCAAGCACCAGGCCAGGGTGGCCGGGATCGGCAAGTCGCTGTCCCCCCACACCCTGCGCCATGCCTTTGCCACGCATCTGCTCAACCATGGCGCGGATTTGCGCGTGGTGCAGATGTTGCTGGGTCATAGCGACTTGTCCACCACGCAGATTTATACCCACGTGGCACGTGCAAGGTTGCAGGACCTGCATGCCAAACATCACCCGCGGGGCTGACAGGTCCCAATTTGGCCGCTGGCGTCTGCCCTGGCGCCCAATTGTGGTAGGCTTTGCCGGTTTGCAAAGGGGACGGTCCCGAGCCGTGTTTCCAGATCGGCGTCCTGGCCTTCGTCCCTGCATCTGCCTTCAGGAGTTCCCATGCGCTTGACCCAGATTTTTGCCGCCGCAGCTATTGCGTTGGTCTCAACCTTTGCCGTCGCCGATGACGCCGCCGAGAAGACAATCCGTAAGAGTCTGGAAAGCCTCCAACTCGAAACCCCGGTCGAAAGCATCAGCGCCAGCCCGATGGCCGGCCTGTATGAAGTCAAGCTCAAGGGCAGCCGCGTGCTCTACGCCAGTGCCGACGGCCAGTACATCGTCCAGGGCTACCTGTTCCAATTGAAAGACGGCAAACCGGTCAACCTCACCGAGAAGGCCGAACGCCTGGGCGTGTCCAAGTTGATCAACGGTATTCCGGTTGCAGAAACCGTGGTGTACCCGGCCATTGGCGAAACCAAGACCCACATCACCGTATTCACCGACACCACATGCCCGTACTGCCACAAGCTGCACGCCGAAGTGCCTGAGCTGAACAAGATGGGTGTGGAAGTACGCTACGTTGCGTTCCCGCGCCAGGGCCTGGGTTCGCCGGGCGACAAGCAGTTGCAAGCGGTCTGGTGTTCGGCTGACAAGAAAGCCGCCATGGACAAGATGGTCGATGGCAAGGACATCAAGGCTGCCGCCTGTGCCAATCCGGTGTCCAAGCAGTTCGCCCTGGGCCAGTCGATTGGCGTGAACGGTACGCCGGCCATCGTTTTGGCTGACGGCCAGGTCATTCCGGGCTACCAGCCGGCACCACAAATCGCCAAACTGGCGTTGGGTGCCAAATAAGCAGTATCGTCGAGCCTTTGACGGTCAGACCCGCGACAAATCAACGGGTCATCAATAGCGAGCCGCAGTTGTGCGGCTGTTTTCACGGCCGACCTTGAGTCGGCCGTTTCATGGGGAGTGCTTCAGTGAAACCGGTCAAAGTAGGCATCTGTGGGTTAGGGACCGTCGGTGGCGGTACCTTGAACGTACTTCAGCGTAACGCTGAGGAAATTTCCCGCCGTGCAGGGCGTGGGATTGAAGTGGCACAAATTGCCATGCGTACGCCAAAGCCTCAGTACCAAACAACCGGTATTGCGATTACCAACGATGTCTTCGACGTGGCCACAAACCCTGAAATCGACATCGTCATTGAACTGGTCGGCGGCTACACCGTCGCCCGTGAGCTGGTACTCAAGGCCATCGAGAATGGCAAGCACGTGGTCACCGCCAACAAGGCGCTGATTGCCGTGCACGGCAATGAAATCTTCGCCAAGGCCCGTGAGAAGGGCGTGATCGTTGCGTTTGAAGCGGCAGTGGCCGGTGGCATCCCGGTGATCAAGGCGATCCGTGAAGGCCTGTCGGCCAACCGCATCAACTGGGTGGCGGGGATCATCAACGGCACCGGCAACTTCATCCTCACCGAAATGCGTGAGAAGGGCCGTACCTTTGAAGACGTGCTGGCCGAAGCCCAGGCCCTGGGTTACGCCGAAGCCGACCCGACGTTTGACGTCGAGGGCATCGACGCAGCGCACAAGCTGACGATTCTGGCGTCCATCGCCTTTGGCATCCCGCTGCAGTTCGACAAGGCCTACACCGAAGGCATCACCCAGTTGACCACTGCTGACGTGAACTACGCCGAAGCCCTGGGCTACCGCATCAAGCACCTGGGTGTAGCGCGTAGTACTGAGGCGGGCATCGAGCTGCGTGTGCATCCGACCCTGATTCCGGCCGATCGCCTGATTGCCAACGTCAATGGCGTGATGAACGCGGTGATGGTCAACGGTGATGCCGCTGGTTCGACCCTGTTCTACGGCGCCGGCGCCGGCATGGAACCGACCGCTTCGTCGGTGATTGCCGACCTGGTGGACGTGGTCCGCGCCATGACCAGCGACCCGGAAAACCGCGTGCCGCACCTGGCGTTCCAGCCGGACTCGCTGTCGGCCCACCCGATCCTGCCGATCGAAGCCTGCGAAAGCTCCTACTACCTGCGGATCCAGGCCAAGGATCATCCGGGCGTGTTGGCCCAGGTGGCCAGCATCCTCTCGGAGCGCGGCATCAACATCGAGTCGATCATGCAGAAGGAAGTCGAGGAACACGACGGCCTGGTGCCGATGATCCTGCTGACCCACCGCGTGCTGGAACAGCGCATGAACGATGCCATCGCCGCACTGGAAGCCCTGCAAGGCGTGGTCGGGCCGGTGGTACGGATTCGCGTCGAACATCTTAATTAATGCAGCTGCAAGCTATCAGCCACACGCTGCAAGCAAGAGCCGAATCGCTCTAACTTGCAGCTTGAGGCTTGAAGCTTGAAGCCCAAACCGAAGGTTTGCTTTTATGCGCTACATCAGCACCCGCGGCCAGGCACCGGCCCTGAATTTCGAAGACGTCCTGCTCGCAGGCCTCGCCACTGACGGCGGCCTGTACGTGCCGGAAAACCTGCCCCGCTTCACCCAGGAAGAAATCGCCTCCTGGGCCGGCCTGCCGTACCACGAGTTGGCGTTCCGGGTCATGCGCCCGTTCGTCACCGGCAGTATCCCCGATGCCGATTTCAAGAAGATTCTCGAAGAAACCTACGGCGTGTTCTCCCACAACGCCATCGCCCCGTTGCGCCAGTTGAATGGCAACGAATGGGTGTTGGAGCTGTTCCACGGCCCGACCCTGGCGTTCAAGGATTTCGCCTTGCAACTGCTCGGTCGCCTGCTGGACTACGTGCTGGAGAAACGCGGCGAGCGCGTGGTGATTATCGGTGCCACCTCCGGTGATACCGGCTCGGCGGCCATCGAAGGCTGCAAGCACTGCGAAAACGTCGATATCTTCATCCTGCACCCGCACAACCGTGTGTCGGACGTGCAGCGCCGGCAGATGACCACCCTCTTTGGCGAGAACATCCACAACATCGCCGTCGAAGGCAACTTCGATGACTGCCAGGAAATGGTCAAGGCCAGCTTCGCCGACCAGAGCTTTCTCAAGGGCACGCGCCTGGTGGCGGTGAACTCGATCAACTGGGCGCGGATCATGGCCCAGATCGTCTACTACTTCCACGCCTCGCTGCAGTTGGGCGGGCCGGCACGTTCGGTGTCGTTCTCGGTGCCAACCGGCAACTTCGGCGATATCTTCGCCGGTTACCTGGCGCGCAACATGGGCCTGCCGATCAACCAGTTGATCGTCGCCACCAACCGCAACGACATCCTGCACCGCTTCATGAGCGGCAACCAGTACGTCAAGGAAACCCTGCACGCGACCCTGTCGCCGTCGATGGACATCATGGTCTCGTCGAACTTCGAGCGTTTGCTGTTCGACATGCATGGTCGCAACGGTGCAGCCCTGGCCGGCCTGATGGACAGCTTCAAGCAAGGTGGCGGTTTCAGCGTCGACCAGGAGCGCTGGACCGAAACCCGCAAGTTGTTCGACTCCCTGGCCGTGGACGATGCCCAGACCTGCGAGACCATTGCCGAAGTCTACGCCCAGACCGGCGAGCTGCTGGACCCGCACACCGCCATTGGCGTCAAGGCCGCGCGTGAATGCCGCCGCAGCCTGGATATCCCGATGGTCATCCTCGGCACCGCCCACCCGGTGAAATTCCCCGAGGCGGTGCAGAAGGCCGGTGTCGGCAAGGCCCTGGAACTGCCGACGCACCTGGCGGACCTGTTCGAGCGTGAAGAGCGTTGCACCGTGCTGCCTAACGACCTGAAAGCCATCCAGGCGTTTGTCAGCCAACATGGCAATCGTGGGAAACCGCTCTGAGAGCTGGCTGATCCAATGCTGTTCGCTTGAAAAAACGGCGTTTACCCAGTAATGGGAAGCGTCGTTTTTATTTGGGGTACATCGCTCACCGCACTCCCCCTGTGGGAGCTTCGCGTCAAATAACCCACAAGGAAACCCCCGCAGTGCGGTTCACGATTCGATGGCACCAGTGCCTATTGAGCATGCTGCTACTCGGCCACCTGCCGGCCAGCCTGGCCGCCGTCAGCCTGCCGTTCAATCTGGTGCCGGCGTTTATCGCCCTGTCACCCATGACCCTGGCCCCGGCCGAACAGCAATGGCTGGCGCGTCACCGCACGTTGAAAGTGGGGATCTCCATCGATGATTACCAACCGATTGATATCACCCGCGATCGCAATCGCTACCAGGGCATCAGCGCTGATTACTTGAGCCTGGTGGGTGCCCGGCTCGGCGTACCGATGCAGGTGATGGGCTTTGCCGAGCGGGCCCAGGCCGTGGAGGCCTTGCGCGCCGGTAGCATCGACATCCTCACCAGCGCCAATGGCTACGAACGTGACGTGCCCGGCCTGGCCTTTACCGCAGACTATATGCCCGACCGCTCGGTGGTGGTGATGCGCGGTGACGACGCCGCGCAGAACGACGCGCTCCAGGACAAGAAGGTGGTGTTGCTCGACGGCTACGCGAACGTCAAGAACGTGCATGCGGCCTACCCGCAAAGCCACATCATGCTGGCCCCCAACCTCTACAGCGGCCTGGAAGCCCTGGAGCAGGGCGATGTGGATGCCTTTATCGGCAATGAAGTGATCGTGCGTGCCTACAAGTCCCTGCGCCCTTACCTGAGCATGCAGATCAAGGAGCAAAGCCGCCTGGCGCCAATTGGCTTTGCCTTTGCCACGCGCCAGGCCGACCCCTTGCTGGGCCAGATGATGGACCGCGCGCTGCAGAGCATCGATGACTCGGTGCGCCGCGAGATCCTGGCCCGCTGGACCACCGGCCTTGGGGTTGACGTTGCCGGCGAACGCATCCCCTTATCGGCAGCCGAGCAGGCCTGGGTACTGCACCATCCCCATGTCGTGGTGGCGTCCCAGCAATACTCGCCCTATGTGTTCAAGGACAAGGATGGCCGCTGGGTCGGATTGAACGTCGATTTGCTCAACCGTCTCTCGCGCATGACCGGTTTGCAGTTCGTCATGGAGGAAGTGTTTTCCACCGCGCAAAACCTCGCACTCCTGGAAACGGGCGGCGCAGACATGAGTACCACCCTGGTGGAAAACACCGAGCGTCGGCGCTTTCTCGATTTCAGCCATGGGTTTGGCGGTGCCGGCTGGGTGTTTGTCGAACGTCTGGATGCGCCGCCGCTGACCAGCCTTAGCCAACTGACGGGCGAGGTATTGGCGCTGCCGGCGCGGCATGTGCTGCAAGCGTATATCCGTCGCGAATACCCCGGGATCCGGCTGCGGTTGGTGCCCAACTACACCGAGGCCCGCGCCCTGGTGGCCCGGGGTGATGCGGCAGCGACTATCCAGAGTGAAGTGGAGGTGCAGAGTTATCCGGCCGATGAGTTACGCGCCGGTCGCAGCGTCGATGGCAAGTGGTCCAGCGACAGCCTGTCGGTACGCAAGGACCATCCCGAGCTGCTGAGTATTTTGAACAAGGCCCTTGAAGCAATGCCGGTGGCGGAGTTGAGTGCCCTGCGCTTGCGCTGGATGGGCGCAGTGGCCGTCCCGGTGCCGGCCTGGCAGCGGGTGCCGCCGTGGGCCTATTGGACGGTCGCCACGGCCATCCTGTTTGTCCTGGTGTCGCTGGTCTGGAACAGCCGGCTCAAGCGCCAGATTCGCCAGCGCGTCGAGGCCGAGCAGCGGCTCAATGACCAGTTGGCGTTCAAGCGTGCGCTGCTCGATGGCATGCCCAACCCGGTGTTTGTGCGTGACCTCGAAGGCCGTCTGGTCACGTGCAACAAAAGTTATGAGCAGCAGTTGGCCACCCGGCTTGAGCAGATCCAGGGCCTGACCCTGCCGGAGAGTGGAATACTGCCCGCCGCCACGGCCTTGCGCCTGCATGTGGGGCACATGGAGCAGTTGGTCACGCAGCAATCGCTGTTTATCGACCGTCAGTTGGACTTCAACGGCGGCACCGCCCATGTCTATCAGTGGACCGTGCCGTTCTATGATGCCCAGGGGCGGTTGCAGGGGCTGCTCGGTGGTTGGGTCGATATCAACGAGCGCAAGGTCCTGGAGACCCAACTGATGGATGCGCGCCGCGCCGCCGATGACGCGAATTTCGCTAAGAGTGCCTTTGTGTCGAACCTCAGCCATGAGATTCGTACACCGATGACGGCGATCATCGGCCTGCTAGAGCTGGAACAGGAGCGTGCGCTGGCCTCGGGCACTCCCGTCTCCGAGGCGCTGCAGGTTGCCCACCGCTCGGCACACGAGCTGATCGCCTTGATGGGCGACAGCCTGGACCTGGCGAAGATCGAAGCTGGCCACCTACAACTGGCGCCACAGACTACCGACCTGCAAGGTTTCTTCGAGGGTATCCAGCGGCTGTTTGAAGCCACCGCGCAGAAAAAGGGCTTGCACCTGACCCTGGCTTTCGACCCCCAGGCGCAAGGCTTTTACTGGTTCGACCCACTGCGCCTGCGCCAGGTCATGCATAACCTTTTGGGCAATGCGCTCAAGTTCACACAGCACGGAGAGGTGCGTTTGCGTGTCGCCTGCCAAGTGGATGGGGAGGGGCATGAATACTTGCACCTGTGCGTCGAAGATACCGGCCCCGGCATCAGCGTCGAACAGCAGGCGCGGGTGTTCAAGCCGTTCATCCAGGGCAGCCCACTGACAGCCGCCGAGCATGGCGGCACCGGGTTGGGCTTGAGCATCTGCCAGCAACTGGTGGACCTGATGGGCGGGCACATCACCCTGCACAGTGCCCTGGGCGAAGGCACCACCGTGTGCATCGACCTGCGCCTGGACCGGGTCGGCAGTGATGATCTGCCTGAGCCTGCGGCCGTCGTGCCGTTGCTGCCGGCGGGTAGGGCATTGTCGGTGCTGATTGTCGACGACCTGCCGGCCAACCGCCTGGTACTGGCCCAGCAGTTGCAATTCCTCGGGCATCAGGTGGTGGCCCTCGATAACGCCGAGGCCGCCTTGCAGCGCTGGCGCAGCGAGGCGTTTGACGTACTGGTGACCGATTGTCATATGCCGGGCATGTCCGGTTATGCCCTGGCCGAAGCCATTCGCCAGATAGAAGCCCAGGAGCAGCGCCCGCGTTGCGCGTTGGTTGGCTGCACCGCCGACGCCCAGGAAGGCGAAGACCGGCGCAGCCAATTGGCGGGGCTGGATGTGCTGCTGGTCAAGCCCGTGACGCTGGAGCAATGGACTCAGGTGCTGGCCCGGGTCACGGCTGTGCGGGCTTTCGATCTGCAGGCCCTGCGCAAGATGACCCAGGCCGACGGGCCGATCCTGCAAAGCATGTTGCAGGAGCTTTCGAACAACCTTGAGCATGAGCACCACCTGCTGGGCAGCGCCATGGCCGAGCACGACCTGACGCAGTTGCGGGCCAGCCTGCACCGCCTCAAGGGCATTTGCTGCCTGGTAGATGCGTTGCCATTGGCCAAGGCCTGCATCGCCCTTGAGGCCAGTGCGCGAGAACACCGGGATGATGAACTGGCGCAGCGCTGGCAAGCCTTGTCGACGGCAATCCAGGTATTGCAGCAGCAGATCCGGCCTTATCTGAAGGTGCAAGAATAGGACGCGTCCTATGGGGAACTCTCCAACTATTGCGTAGTGTGGGCAATCTCGCTCGTGCTCACAGAAGTTTCCCATGCGCTCACTTAAAGTCCTGATCCTCGAAGATCATCCGTTCCAGCTGATGGCCTTGCACCAGATGCTTAACGCCAATGACGTGTTCAACGTGTTGACGGCCGAAAGCGTTGACGCTGCCCGTCAGTCTTTGGCGAGCAAGGGACCGGTGGATATTGCCATCTGCGATCTGTACCTGGAGCAAGGTGACTCCCTGGAACTGATCCGCGAATTGGGCGAGCGCGGACAGGCTCAGGTGTTGATCCTGTTGAGCAACGCCGAGCCTGATGTATTGGAAGGGGTGGCGAACATGGCCCGTCAGGCCGGGCTCAATGTGCTGGGCTGCGCACCCAAGCCGGCTTCGGCGACGTTGATTGGGCAAATGCTCGCTGCGTGCCAGCAACGCCTGCGGCCAAGCCCACAGGCATTGGGCTGGGAGCGCGTGCGGCAGATGCTTGGGATGAATGAGTTCGAGGCACCACCGCTGGCGCCCAAGGTCGGCGAGGCTGCAATCAAGCGCTACGCCAGTGTGTGGTTCCAGCCCATCGTCAGCCAGGCTGGTGATTTGCAAGGCGTGGAGGCGCTGGCACGGTGGCAAGACCCCGAGCGAGGCCAGTTGTTGCCCCACGAATTCCTGCCGGTGCTGGAGTTGGCCGGCCTGGAAGAAGCCTTCACCTGGTATGTACTGGAAGAGACGTTGCGCCTGTGCGCTCAAATGTCCCAGGACACAGGCAAGGACTTGCCCGTGGCGGTCAATATTCCCGGGCGGCTGCTGGAGCTGGATCACTTCGCACTGACCCTGCAAGGCCTGCTGCAACGCTTCGCTGTACCCGCCCACAACCTGACCCTGGAACTGGTGGAAACCTCGCGCCTGAAGACTGACAGTGCCCACTTCACGGGTTTGCTGCGCCTGCGGATGATCGGCTGCAAGCTGTCCATTGGCGATTTCGGCATCGGCGGCACCAGCCTGCAACGCTTGCTGGAGTTGCCATTCACCGAGTTGAAAATCCCCCCGGCATTTGCCAGCGGGATGGCCGGCGACGAGCGCAAGTGTGCGGTGGTTGCCGGGGCCATGAGCATGGCCGGGCATTTGGGGGTGGGGGTGGTAGTGACCGGCATTGAAACCCTTGCCGACCGTGATGCGGTCTGTGCACTGGGGCCGGCCTGGCTGCAAGGTTGCCTGATCGCCCGGCCAATGAGCGCCCAGGCGCTGCAACCGTGGGTTGCGCAATCGGCGGCGCCTACCGTGATGTTTTGATCTCAGGCCAGCCCGTGTTCCTGCACATAGATGAATAACGCGGCATCGCTGATCAGCCCTAGCTTGCGCATGGCGCTGACTTTCTGCGCGCTGACGGTCTGTTTGCTGCGATTGAGATGGGCGGCAATCTCGCCCACCGTCTTGCCCCCCGCCAACAGGCGGATCACTTCCAGCTCCCGAGGCGACAATTGCTGCTGTGAGTGCAGGCGATCAGCTCCCACCTGGCCGGCCAGGGCCAGCGCCTGATTGATCGTGCGCGCGACATAAGGCCGCTGTTGGCGCACCTGAGCGATGGCGTCGGGCAGCTCATCGGCCAGGCTGGCCTTGCTCAACAGACCCATGACCCCCAGCTCCAGGATCGAGTGAAACAGGCCGGCGTTATTGAGCATGGTCACGACCACGATAGGCAGGTCCGGGTAATGCCGGCGCAGGTGTTCGATCAGGCGCAGGCCATCGGCCTGGGGTTCGGCGGGCATCATGAAATCGGTGACCAGTACATCGCAGGGGCAGTGTTGCAGCAGGGCGGTAAGGGCCTGGGGCGAGTTGGCCTCGCCGACGATGCGCACCTGCGCGTCGCGTTCGAGCACTGCACGCAAACCAATCAGGAAAATCGGATGATCGTCGGCGATGATAATGCGCAAGGGCTGTTCAGACGCGTCTCTCACGGTGGACTCCGGCAATAATCAGGGGATTCTAGCCTGTCGGCGGCTGTTTTCTCTCTGTCATCTTTGCCATGCATGCTCGATAGGCTCAGCTCAAAGGCGAACTTTGTGCTTCGCACGAAGGTCATTTACCTGTAGGAGCGAGCCTGCTCGCGAAAAACTCAAACACACCGCGTTCATTCAAGATGCCCGCATTATTGTTGAATCTTTCGCGAGCAAGCTCGCTCCTACAGTAGTGGTTATTTATTTCTCCCATGATTGAGTGGTGATCGAGATGGAAAGTATCAGCCTATTGCTCGGTGAAGCGCTGAGCCCTTATCAGGTCACGCTGACTGCCTCGGGTGTACACGGCGAGTGTCTGGTGACGGTGAAGAACCCTACGGGGGCTATCGTGGTCGAGCGCGAAGTGGATCGCGCACAATTGAGCGACAAACGCGCCCTGGTGGACGTGGTGGATTGCCTGCACCGCGACCTGAAAATCGCTGAAGGGCGCCTGGAACCCTCGGTGATTGCGGCCTTGCGCAACGCTGCCCAGACGCGCATCACCGCCCAGGCATGAAGAAATTTTTATCTTTGGAACCTTCCTACAGGAGGGTGAGTCAGACGATGTAACAACAAGATCAAGCATTGTGCTCCGGTGCTTGTAGCTTGTTGTACTGGTCTTTGTAGGCCACGTTTAACCCCGAGTTGTCTCCCCACTGTTCGGGGTTTCTTTTTGCCTGGGATTTATCAAGGTTGCGACGTTTCGTTGAAAAACCTCGGGTTGTCCCTGAGGTATTGCTCGCGCATCAGCGGGTCCAGCCCGTTGGCGTAGGACTGGAGTAACGGTTCCTGTGGAATATTCTGTAATTCGCGGTTGATATGGCTCATGGCCTGACGCCCCAGCGGGGAGTTCGAGCAAGCGATATGGATGCGCTGATAACGCGGCGTGCCGCTGATGGGATAAAACAGCAGGTCCTGGGGATCAAGGCCCTGTTGTGCAGCCTGATAACGGATTTCCGTCCAGTACCCCAGCACGGCCTCCAACCGACCCAGGCGCTGCATCTGCAACAGACTGCCGAGGGCTTCGTTGCCGTAGTGGGGCGTCACCTTGAGCGGTGCGGCGTGGCTCAACTGCTCGTCAATGCCGGAGCCGTAGCTGCGTTCGGCGATCACCCCAAGACGGGACTGCTGCCCATCAAGAAATTTCGCCAGATCGAACGTGCCGTCAGCCACATACGGCGCCATGGCATCCAGTTGGCTACGGCGAATGGCAATGCCATTGCTCAACACGGCGAAGGCCGGGGTGGAAAAGACGATGGTCTTGGCCCGCGCCGGTGTCCACAGCAACGACGGATCACAGGTGAGGGAGGGCGCGTGGAGCATTTGCATGCCACGGGCGCGGTTGACGTGCTGGATCTGGTGGTGGTAAAGCGGCAGACGTTCGATCAACAACGCCAGCAGTTTGTCCACGCTGCCCTGGCCTTGTTTCGGACCCTCGAAAATGGTCATCGGCGGCAGGTCGCGCACCACCCAGGTCAACGTCTCCTGTGCCAGGCTCGATAGCGGCCAGGCCCCGAGCAGCGGGGCGATGAGCCACAAGCGCCGCAGCGCCCTGATGAAGCGGCCGGCCATTATCTTGAGCGTGCTCCGAACCGCATCAGATCGCGCCATCCTTGCGCAAACGGGCCACGGCGGTACTGTCGTAGCCCAATGATTGAAGGATCACGCCATTGTGCTCGCCCAGTTCCGGCCCGACCCACTCGCAACTGCCGGGTGTATCCGAAAGCTTGGGCACGATGCCGGGCATCTTGAAATCCTTGCCGTCGGGTAATTGGGCCTTGAGGAACATTTCCCGGGCAAGGTATTGCGGGTCGCCGAGCATGTCTTCGGCGCTGTAGATCCGGCTGGCAGGTACTTCGGCCAGGTTCAACTGTTCCACCACTTGCGCCAGTGGCAAGCCGTTGACCCAGCGGTCGATCACGCCATACAACTCGTCACGCCGGCTGTCGCGACCATCGTTGCTGGCCAGTTGCGGGTCATTGGCCAGGTCCTCACGGCCGATGGCCTGCATGAAACGCTTGAAGATCGCATCGCCATTGGCGCCAATCTGTACATGCTTGCCATCGGCGGTGGTATGGATCGATGACGGGGTGATCCCCGGCATGATGTTGCCGGTGCGCTCGCGGATAAACCCGAACACATCGAACTCGGGGATCATGCTTTCCATCATGGCGAAGATGGCTTCATACAGCGCCACATCCACCACTTGGCCGAGGCCGCCGTTGACCTCGCGATGGCGCAAGGCCATGAGTGCGCCAATCACTGCCCACAGCGCGGCGATGGAGTCGCCGATGGAAATCCCGGTGCGCACCGGCGGGCGGTCCTCGAAACCGGTGATGTAGCGCAGGCCGCCCATGGATTCACCGACCGCACCGAACCCCGGTTGATCCTTCATTGGCCCGGTCTGGCCAAAACCGGAGAGCCGTACCATCACCAGTTTGGGGTTCAGGGCGTGCAGGGTGTTCCAGTCCAGGCCGAGCTTTTCCAGCACGCCGGGGCGGAAGTTCTCGATCAGGATGTCGGCATCTGCCAGCAGTTGCTTGAGAATCGCCAGGCCGTCCGGGTGCTTGAGGTTCAGGGTCAGGGACTTTTTATTGCGCGCCTGCACAAACCACCACAGTGACGTGCCTTCATACAACTTGCGCCATTTGCGTAGCGGGTCGCCGCCGTCGGGGGATTCGACCTTGATCACTTCAGCGCCGAACTCGGCGCAAATGCGCGAAGCGAACGGGCCGGCGATCAAAGTGCCCAGTTCGATGACTTTCAGGCCGGCAAGCGGTTTGGCGGTAAACGACATGAGGATCCTTACAAGCGCAGGGCAGGTGTGTATTGCCTTTTAACATAGGCGAGCGGTGCAGGGATAAGGATGATACAGCGCAGGATTCGTTGAATGACCTCGCCATCGGTTAGACTGGCCGCCTTTTCCTGTCTCTAGAAGCCCGTTCATGGCCCAGCCGTCCACGACCTACAAGTTTGAACTCAACCTGACCGACCTCGATCGTTCGGTGTACGAGAGCGTCAAGCAAACCATCGCCCGTCACCCCTCGGAAACCGAAGAACGCATGACCGTGCGTTTGCTGGCCTACGCCCTTTGGTACAACGAGCAGTTGTCGTTTGGTCGCGGACTGTCAGATGTAGACGAACCAGCCCTGTGGGAAAAAAGCCTGGATGATCGGGTTTTGCACTGGATCGAAGTCGGCCAGCCCGATGCTGACCGCCTGACCTGGTGTTCGCGTCGCACCGAGCGTACCAGTCTGCTGGCCTATGGCAGCCTGCGAGTGTGGGAAGGCAAGGTGGTGCCGGTGGCCAATAACCTGAAGAACGTACACATCGCTGCGGTGCCCCAGGAAGTTTTGGAAACCCTGGCCAAGGACATGCCGCGGGTGATCAAGTGGGACGTGATGATCAGCGAAGGCACGATCTTCGTCACCGATGACCGCGGCCAGCACGAAGTGCAGCTGCAGTGGCTGGTCGGCGAACGCGGCTAATACTCAACACCGCCCTCTGTAGGAGCGAGCGTGCTCGCGAAGGGCATCAACGATAACGCGGGTATCCAGAATGAATGCGGTGCCCATGCGTTCTTCGCGAGCAAGCTCACTCCTACAGGATGAGCATTTTTATCTATAGCTAGAGAAGCCCCCATCACCCCATGCGTATCGATCCCCGCCCATTGCCCGCCGTCCTGCCGTTCCTCGGTGAATTGCCACCGTTGCTGACCCGTCTTTACGCCGCCCGTGGCGTGACCTCGCAGGATGAGCTGGATAAAAGCCTGGCGCGGCTGATTCCGTATCAGCAGCTCAAGGGGATCGAGGCTGCCGTGGACTTGCTGGTGACGGCCCTGGAGCAGCGCCAGCGCATCCTGATCGTCGGCGACTTCGACGCCGACGGCGCCACCGCCAGCACCGTGGGCACCCTTGGCCTGCGCTTGCTCGGCGCTGCCCATGTCGATTACCTGGTGCCCAACCGCTTCGAATACGGCTACGGCCTGACCCCGGAAATCGTTGCCGTGGCCTTGCAGCGTGAGCCGCAGTTGCTGATCACTGTGGACAACGGCATCTCCAGTGTCGAAGGCGTGGCGGCGGCGAAGGCGGCGGGGCTCAAGGTGCTGGTCACCGACCACCACTTGCCCGGCGATGAACTGCCGGCGGCCGATGCCATCGTCAACCCGAACCAGCCTGGATGCACGTTCCCCAGCAAGGCCCTGGCCGGCGTGGGGGTGATTTTCTACGTGCTGATGGCCTTGCGTGCGCGCTTGCGCAGCCTGGGTTGGTACGACAAGCAGCCACAGCCCAACATCGGCGAGCTGCTCGACCTGGTGGCCCTGGGCAGTGTGGCCGACGTGGTACCGCTGGATGCCAACAACCGCATTCTGGTCTATCAGGGCCTGGAGCGTATCCGCGCCGGGCGTGCACGGCCAGGCATCAAGGCGATCCTCGAAGTGGCCAAGCGCGACCATGCACGTATCACCTCCACCGACCTGGGTTTTATTCTTGGCCCACGACTCAATGCGGCCGGGCGCCTGGATGACATGAGCCTGGGCATCGAGTGCCTGCTCACCAGCGACTTTGCCCAGGCCCGGGAAATGGCCGCGCAACTGGATGGCATGAACCAGGACCGCAAGGCCATCGAGCAGGGCATGCAGCGTGAAGCCCTGGCCCAGCTCAAGGACTTGCCGGTGGAGTCGATGCCATTTGGCCTGTGCCTGTTCGACCCGGAGTGGCACCAGGGCGTGATCGGGATTCTGGCTTCACGTATGAAAGAGCGCTATTTCCGCCCGACCATCGCCTTTGCCGATGCCGGTGACGGTCTGCTCAAGGGCTCCGGGCGTTCGGTGCCGGGGTTCCATATCCGCGATGCCCTGGCGGTGGTGGCCAGCCAGCACCCGAACCTGATCGCCAAATACGGCGGCCACGCCATGGCGGCGGGCTTGACCTTGCCTGAAGCGAACTTCCCGCTGTTCGCCGAAGCCTTCGACGCCGAAGTACGCCGGCAACTGCGTGAAGAAGACCTTACCGGGCGCCTGTTGTCCGATGGCACCCTGGCGGTGGAGGAGTTTCACCTGGAACTGGCTCGCGCCCTGCGCAATGCCGGGCCTTGGGGCCAGCATTTTCCCGAGCCGCTGTTTCACGGGGTGTTTCAACTGGTGGAGCAGCGGGTGGTGGGCGAGCGTCACCTCAAGGTGGTGCTCAAGAGCGAGTGTGGCGCGGTGAAACTCGATGGCATTGCCTTTGGTATCGACCGCGAAGTCTGGCCGAACCCGACCATTCGCTGGGTAGAGTTGGCCTACAAGCTCGATGTGAATGAATTCCGTGGCCAGGAAACCGTGCAATTGATGATTGCCCACATCGAACCACGCTGAACCCTGTGCAATCCCCGGTTGTCGACTAGTCTCTAAGCACTGTGTGATTGGTCTGGTGACCTCGTCTGTTTTTAGCCCGAAGGGGACGGGCCTTTCATCTTCTCGTCACGTGCACCGGTCAGACAGAACCCTGGAGCCAATGCCCACCGGATACGAGAAGAGGTGCCCCATGAGTCTGTTGCTTGAACCCTATACCCTGCGCCAATTGACCCTGCTCAACCGCATTGCCGTGTCGCCGATGTGCCAGTACTCCGCCGTCGATGGCCTGGCCAATGACTGGCACCTGGTACACCTGGGCAGCCGCGCTGTCGGGGGCGCCGGGTTGGTTTTCAGCGAAGCGATCGCCGTGACCGCCGATGGCCGGATCACCGCCCAGGACCTGGGGCTGTGGAACGATGCCCAGATTGAACCCCTGCAGCGCATTACCCGCTTTATCAGCGCCCAAGGGGCGGTGGCAGGCATTCAACTGGCCCACGCCGGGCGTAAGGCCAGCACCCATCGGCCGTGGCTCGGCAAGCATGGCAGCGTCAAGCCCGAAGACGGTGGCTGGGTACCCGTTGGGCCCTCGCCGATAGCCTTCGACCCGCAGCACACGGCGCCGAAACAGCTTGATGAAGGGCAAATCCAACAGGTGATTGCTGACTTCGTGGCCGCCGCCAAGCGTGCCTTGAGCGCCGGGTTCAAAGTGGTGGAAATCCATGCGGCTCATGGCTACCTGCTGCATCAGTTTCTCTCGCCCCTGAGCAATCAGAGGCAGGATCAATACGGCGGCTCCTTTGCAAACCGCATCCGCCTGGTGCTGCAAGTTACCGAGGCTGTGCGCGGGGTGTGGCCGCAAGAGCTGCCGCTGTTTGTGCGTGTCTCGGCCACCGACTGGGTGGAGGATGGCTGGAACCCGGACGAAACCGTGGAGCTGGCGCGCCGCCTGAAAGACTTGGGCGTCGACCTGATCGACGTGTCCTCCGGTGGCACGGCGGCCAACGCAGAAATTCCTATCGGGCCTGGTTATCAAACGCGCTTCGCTGAACGCGTGCGCAAGGAGTCCGGCATGGCCACGGGCACCGTGGGGATGATTACCGAACCGGCCCAGGCCGAACATATTCTGCGCACCTATCAGGCCGATATCATCTTTCTTGCCCGGGAACTGTTGCGTGACCCGTATTGGCCACTGCATGCCGATGACGACCTGGGCGGGCGCAAGGCGATTTGGCCGGCGCAATACCAGCGGGCCACCCACCGCGACCAGCCGATCCATGAGTCTGACTTGCGCGACTGACTGTTTGCGCTTGTCAGCCAAACCCACCGTTGATCGCGGTGGGTTTTTTCTTGCCTATCATCGCCCGCTCCCCTGAGGTTTATTCGCTGCGCCGCCAGCTCGGCCAGGCCAGCAAAGTCACGGCTCGCAACAACCATTCGAACGGTCCGTAGGGATGGCGGCGCAGCCAGCGCGCACTCAGCCACATCTGCCCGATAAAAATCACACCGGCGATTGGCAGCAGCAGCCATGGCTCGATTTGGTTGATCCAGCCTGCACCATAGCCGGTGAATAGCAGCCCCAGCACGGCCGACTGCAGGAGGTAATTGCTCAAGGCCATCTTGCCCAGGGGGGCCAGCAGTGTGCACAGTCGCGCGCCGCCAGGCGTGTTGAACAGTGCGAGCATCAACAAGCAATACGTGGCGGTGAGCAACGGGGCGGTCAGTTGGCCGAGGCCGAAGGCAAAGGTTTCCAGGCCGCCGCCGGGCGCGTAGGCGGCTGCCAGGGCGTAGATCAAGGCGCCGAACAGGCCCACGGGAGCAGTGACTTTCAGCAAGCGTTGCAGCTTCCAGGCCGGCGGCGAGGCGAGCCAGTGTTGCCGTCCGGCGGCATAGCCGAACAGGAACATCGCCAGGGCGCTCGGCCCTTGCAGCAGCCACAACGCCGGCAACGTTTCCCACAGATGCAGGCTATGAAACTGCAAGGTCTGCCAGGCACTGCCGGAAAAGGCTGCCAGTTTGTCCGAGGCGTCACCGTTGGTGGCGCTGCTGGCCTCGCCCGCCAATCCCTGCAAAACCCCCAGGATCATCCAGGTCGAACAGGCGACTACCACCAGCCTGATCGCCCACCGTCGGGCGCGGGCCGGTGACAGGTTGCGCGCGGCCAGCAGCACCAGGCCCAACAGCGCATAAGTGGAGAGAATCTCCCCGTAGTACAGCAGGGCGCCATGGGCCAGGCCCAGCGCCAACAGTGCCAGTTGCCGGCGCAGCATACGCGGGACAAATGCAGCCTCGGCACGCTCGGCGGCAGCCATTTGCAGGGTGAAGCTGTAGCCAAACAGAAAGGAGAACAGCAGGTAGAACTTGGTTTCGAACAGCAAGGCCACCAGCAGGCGCACCCCATGATCGAGTGAACGGGTGTAGGCCGGGTTGCTGGAGATCGAGGCGTAATAGGGATCGGCAAAGGCCCAGATATTGACGCTGAGAATGCCCAGCAGGGCAAACCCGCGTAACGCGTCGACTTGTATCAAGCGTGCATTGGTTACTGATGGCATGTTCAACGCCCCTGTAGAAGGTGAACCACCAAGCCTTGCAGGACCGTGGTCTGTTGCGCGGGGTGGAAGTTCGGGTCGGCAGCCACGCGAGCGAACATGCCGTCGATCAGGGCGGCGAGCCAATTGGCGGCTTCTGGCGCGCTCAATGAGGTCTGCAATTGCCCGGCCTTATCCGCCGCCAGTACCAGTGCCTGCAGGCCGTCACGCAAGGCGCGGTCATTGGCCTTCACCAGGCGCGCCACGGCTTCGTCGCGATGCCCCAGGGCCGAGATCTCCAGCGCCAGGCCTGCGTAGTGGCGGTCGCAGGCCAGTTGGCAGACCTGATCGAGGAAGGCCAGCAGCTGCGCCATTGGATCCGCCGCCTTGGCCAGCGGTGCCATGGCCTGTTGGATCTCTTCACCTTCGCGGGCCACCAGCGCCAGCAACACCTCGTGCTTGCTGGCGAAATAGTGGAACAGATTGCCGGCGCTCATGCCGGCCAGGGCACAGATGTCAGCGGTACGCGTGGCGACAAAACCCGCCTCGGCAAAACACTGGGACGCGGCGTCCAGGAGGGCCATGCGTTTGCTTTCGCGTTGCTGGGGATCAATGGTGCGCACGCTGGGTCTCATTAATTAATTGAGTGGTCACTCAATTTATGAGGTGTAAGAATTTTCTGCAAGCTTTTTGCTTCAAGGCAATTATTTAAGTGAATGCTCTAAAAAAATCTCACAAGCGTCTGGATAGTTTCTACGCTTGAAGTAAGACGGCTTCTGGCCCAGGAAGTCAGTCAGTTTGCTCGCTGAGGTATTGCACTTCGCGGACAGAGTTGTGGGGCGGGAGTTGTTGTTTATTAAACGGAGAAACATTCCATGGCCAAGTCCATTGGTGTCGCAGGGGTTCTGGCGCTTTTTTTCAGCCGCAAATTGTCATTGCATGGCCGCCGGCTGAGCTCGGATGAGGCGCAACTGCTTGAGCAGTACCGTGCCTTGACCGAAAACGATCAAGTGGCAATGCGCTATTTGATCGGGGCAATGAAGAGCATTTCGCGTTTCTGAATCGGGTGGGGCGTTCCCACGCCGTAACCAGCGTGGGAACGCATGCATCAGGTGTACTTGCGCTTGTCCGCGGCTGGCGGGAAGTACTGGTACAACCAGGTTTCACTCAAGGTCCGGTCATTGCTGCGAATGAACAGGCGCATTTCCACCGGCTCCACGCTGTCGCTGGTCGGGTACCAGTCAAAGAGAATGCGATAGCCCTTGATGTCGTCGAGTACCAGCACGCTGAAGTCTTTCACTTCACCATGGGAACAGGTGACCACCGGCTCGATCCCGGTGCCTGCGGGCAGGCGGTCGAGGCCACCACCCTTGAAATCCACGGCAAAACGGCGGGCCCAGACCGGCGGGTAATGCTCGCCCGGCGCCCAGCCTTCGGTGAAACCGCCCATGCCGGAACGGGTGGCATTGACCTGTGCCAGCGGCGTGCTGACCGGGGGCAGGGCGCTCCAGTAGAGCTTGTAGCCAAAGGTCAGGGAGTCGCCGGCGGCCACCGGTTTCTTTGGGGTCCAGAAGGCGACGATGTTGTCCATGGTCTCGCCGGTGGTAGGGATTTCCAACAGGTCGACAGAGCCTTCACCCCACGCGGTGGTCGGTTCTACCCACAGGCTCGGGCGCTTGCTGTACCAGTCGACGGTGTCCTGGTAACTGGCGAATTCATGGTCGGTCTGCACCAGGCCGAAACCTTTCGGGTCTTTATCGGCGAAGGCATTGAATTGCAGCTTTGCCGGGTTGTTCAGCGGGCGGCAGATCCACTCACCGTTGCCACGCCACATCGCCAGGCGGTCGGAGTCGTGGATCTGTGGGTGGATGGTGTCGCACATGCGCCGTTCATGGGTGCCGCAACTGAACATGCTGGTCATCGGCGCGATGCCCATCTGCTGGATAGCGGTACGCGCATTGATATGGGCGTCGATGGCCATCACCACCTGCGTGGCCTGGCAGTCGATGTCGAAGCGGTAAGCGCCGGTGGCGCTGGGCGAGTCGAGCAGGGCGTAGACCACGAAACGGGTGCTGTCCTTGTCCGGCGTCTCGAACCAGAACTGGGTGAAATCGGGGAACTCTTCGCGTTTGTTGGCGTAGGTGTCGATGGCCAGGCCGCGGGCCGAAAGGCCGTACTGGCCGGTGTTATCCACCGCGCGGAAATAACTGGCGCCAAGGAAAGACACCACATCGTGACGATCCAGCTCCGGGGCCTTGAACAGCTTGAAACCAGAAAAACCCAGGTCACCCTTGAGCTGCTGGGTATCGACTGTGGTTTTTTCATAGTTGAACAGCGACGGGCGGAAATGCACCTCCCGCGCCTGGCGGGTCTTGGGGTCGACACTGTGCATGCGCACCGGGGTCTTGAAGCCCATGCCGACGTGGAAAAACTGCACGTCCAACTGGCCTTTGAGGTCTTTCCACAGCGAATGATTACCGTCGTAGCCGATGGCATTGAAATTTTGCGGGGTCATGGTCGCCAGGGTGGGCGGCAGTACCTGCTTGGTGTCCTGATACTGTTTGCCGGCCAGTTGCTTGGCCTGGCTCTTCAGCCAATCGAAGTCGAACGCCTTGGCGTCGCCATCGGCTGCACGATTACCGGCCCAGGCCTGGGCGGCCAACAGGCCACTGGCCGACAGCCCGGTGTAGGCCGCGATGGCCATGGACGCTTTGAGCAAATTCCTGCGGTGCATAAATACAACCTGTGGTGAGCAATCCCGGGCCGTTCCTGGCGCGTGCTGGATCAGAAATAACGGTTCGGACATGCCTTCGGCCAAACGCAGCGGACTTTAAACAGATACCCGATAGCTTAAGGGGTTCGATGGGGAAGGAAAATTGATTGATAGCGGGATGATGGCGTTGCATATGAAACAAGACGTGTCAGCAGGGGGGTAAAGGGGGATATGTACCCAACCCCAACCCCAGTTGAGTTACATCTGGAAGCACTCTATATCCAGGAATATTGGCACTTAGTTTTACGCTGAGAGCCTATTGATCCTATGAACCCAAGTCTCTGGAGGCTATGAATGAATACCCGTGGATTGCTTGATCAGTTGCTCAAGTCCGGCCAGGACATGCTGCAAAACAAGGCTGGCGGTCAACGTAAAGGCGATGACAAAGGTGCACTCGGCGGCCTGCTTGGTGGCGGCGGCCTTGGCAGCCTGTTGGGCGGCGCGGGTGGCGGGGCATTGGCCGCCGGGGCCATGGGCCTGTTGCTGGGCAATAAAAAAGCCCGCAAGTTTGGCGGCAAAGCCCTCACCTATGGTGGTCTTGCAGCATTAGGCGTGATTGCCTACAAGGCCTACGGCAACTGGCAGGCCCAGCAGGCCGGCGCGCCCAAAGGCGAGCCGCAAACCCTCGACCGCCTGCCACCGGCCCAGGTCGAGCTGCATAGCCAGGCCATTCTCAAGGCCCTGGTGGCAGCGGCCAAAGCCGATGGGCATGTGGACGAGCGCGAGCGCGCGTTGATCGAAGGTGAGTTCGTCAAGCTGGACAATGACCAGGAACTGCAGCACTGGCTGCATGCCGAACTTAACAAACCCCTGGACCCCACGGATGTGGCCCGCGCCGCGAGCACGCCGGAAATGGCCGCCGAAATGTATATCGCCAGCGTCATGCTGGTGGACGAAGAGAACTTCATGGAGAAGTCCTACCTTGACGAGCTGGCCCGTCAACTCAAGCTGGAACCCGGCCTCAAGGCCGAGTTGGAAAAACAGGTGCGCCAAGCCACCGTGTGAACGGCAGCATGCTCTACCGACACCCCGTATGCGCCTGCGCTGCGGGGTGTTTTTGTATTCCTTGAGAACTGGCCCACAACCCATTGATAAATGATGGCACTGCCTCAGCTATACTCCTCGGCATTTGATCGGCCCTTGAGGAAATACTGTGAAGAACTGGACCTTGCGCCAACGCATCTTGGCGAGCTTTGCGGTCATTATCGCCATCATGCTGCTGATGGTTGTGGTCTCGTACTCACGGTTGCTGAAGATTGAAGCGAGTGAAAACCAGGTGCGCGACGACGCAGTGCCAGGGGTGTTTTTCAGTTCGATGATCCGCAGCGCCTGGGTCGACAGCTACCTGCAGACTCAGGAACTGATCGGGTTGCGTGAGCACCTGGGGGTTTCTGACGCCGACAAGCAGGAATACAAGTCGTTTGAGCAGCGCCTTGAGCAGCACATGGCCAGTTATGCCAGTACGATCAATCTCGATCAGGATCGCACCGAGTTCGATACCTTCGAAGCCCTGCACCAGAACTACAACAAGGTGCTGGCCCAGGTGCTGGAATTGCACATGGCCAATAAGGAAACCGAGGCCGTCAAGATGTTCGACGAGCAACTGACCCCGGCCTGGACCGCAGGGCGCTTGAAGCTCAACGACATCATCAACGAGAACAAAAAGGTCGCGGATGAAGCCACCGCCGCCATCGATGACGCCGTGGCTGCGGCGAAAATCAGCATGGGCGTTTCGCTGCTCCTGGCAGTCCTCGCCGCCGCCCTGTGCGGGCTGCTGCTGATGCGCGCAATCATGGCGCCGATGAAACGCATCGTCGATATCCTCGAAACCATGCGCACCGGCGACCTGAGCAAGCGTCTGAACCTGGAGCGCAAGGACGAATTCGGCGCGGTCGAGACCGGCTTCAACGACATGATGACCGAGCTGACTGCCCTGGTATCCCAGGCCCAGCGTTCGTCGGTGCAGGTCACCACCTCGGTGACCGAAATTGCCGCCACCTCCAAGCAGCAACAGGCGACCGCCACCGAAACGGCGGCCACCACCACCGAAATCGGCGCCACTTCGCGGGAAATCGCCGCCACGTCCAAGGACCTGGTGCGCACCATGACCGAAGTGTCCACCGCCGCCGACCAGGCCTCGGTTGCCGCCGGTTCCGGCCAGCAAGGCCTGGCCCGCATGGAAGAAACCATGCACTCGGTGATGGGCGCCGCCGATCTGGTCAATGCCAAGCTGGCGATCCTCAATGAGAAGGCCGGCAACATCAACCAAGTGGTGGTGACCATCGTCAAAGTGGCCGACCAGACCAACCTGCTGTCCCTCAACGCCGCCATCGAGGCCGAGAAGGCCGGTGAATATGGACGCGGCTTTGCCGTGGTTGCCACTGAAGTGCGGCGCCTGGCCGACCAGACCGCCGTGGCGACCTATGACATCGAACAGATGGTGCGCGAGATCCAGTCGGCGGTATCGGCCGGCGTGATGGGCATGGACAAATTCTCCGAAGAAGTGCGTCGCGGCATGTTCGAAGTGCAGCAAGTGGGCGAGCAACTGTCGCAGATCATCCACCAGGTGCAGGCCCTGGCGCCGCGCGTGCTGATGGTCAACGAGGGCATGCAGGCCCAGGCTACCGGTGCCGAGCAGATCAACCATGCGCTGGTGCAGTTGGGCGATGCCAGCAGCCAGACCGTGGAGTCCCTGCGCCAGGCCAGCTTTGCCATTGATGAATTGAGCCAGGTTGCGGTCGGTCTGCGCAGCGGCGTGTCGCGTTTCAAAGTCTGATGAGTGATCCAGCGGCGAAACGCGGCGCCGTGACGGCAGCCAAAAAAGCCTTGTTCCTGGTGTTTCATATCGGCAGCGAGCGCTACGCCCTCAAGGCCACGGAAGTGGCCGAGGTGTTGCCGCGCCTGCCGCTCAAGCCCATCGCCCATGCGCCGATGTGGGTCGCCGGGATCTTTGCCCATCGCGGCAACATGGTGCCGGTGATCGACCTCAGCGCCCTGACCTTTGGCACGCTGGCCCAGGCCCGCACCAGTACGCGGCTGGTGCTGGTCAACTATCAGCCTGAAACCTGGCTGGAGTCGCGTTGGCTGGGGCTGATCCTCGAACAGGCCACCGACACCCTGCGCTGCGATCCGGCGGATTTCCAGGCCTATGGCCTGGATAATCGCCAGGCGCCCTACCTGGGGCCGGTGCGCGAAGACGAACGGGGGCTGATGCAGTGGATCGGGGTGGGTGACTTGCTCACCGCCGAGGTCCGCGCCTTGCTGTTTGCCCCCGACCTGAGCGTTGGGGAGGCGAGATGAGCAATGACCAACGTTTTTTCGACTTCCTCAAGGAGCGCATCGGCCTGGACGTCGCCTCGGTGGGCGAAGCGATTATCGAGCGTGCCGTGCGCCAGCGCAGCCAGGCGTTGCAGGGGCTGAGTGCCGATCAGTACTGGCAGCGCCTGCAAACCAGTGGTGAGGAACAGCAGGCGCTGATCGAAGCGGTCATCGTCCCCGAGACCTGGTTTTTCCGTTATCCCGAGTCCTTTGCCACCCTGGCGCGGCTGGCGGTGACGCGGCTGGGCGAGATCAAGCACATGCGCGCCTTGCGCATTCTCAGCCTGCCGTGCTCTACCGGTGAGGAACCCTATTCCATCGCCATGGCCCTGCTCGATGCGGGCCTTTCGCCCCACCAGTTCAAGGTGCAAGGCATGGACGTCAGCCCCCTGTCGGTGGAGCGGGCGCGGCGCGGGGTGTATGGCAAGAATTCCTTTCGTGGCCAGGACCTTGAGTTTCGTGAGCGGCACTTTTGCGCTGAGGAGGACGGCTACCACGTCGCCGACCGGGTGCGTGAACAGGTGCGGCTGCAAGTGGGTAACCTGCTGGACCCGCAATTGCTGGCCAATGAGCCGACCTATGATTTCGTGTTTTGCCGCAACCTGTTGATCTACTTCGATCAGCCAACCCAGAAGCAGGTGTTTGAAGTGCTCAAGGGCCTGACTCACGTTGAGGGTGTGCTGTTTATCGGCCCAGCCGAAGGCAGCCTGCTGGGGCGCCTGGGCATGCGCTCGATTGGTGTGCCGCAGTCGTTTGCCTTCAGTCGTCATGCCGAAGTCGCGCCTGAGCCGGTCTTTGCCCCAATACCGCCTCCGGTACCCCAGCGCAGTGCTGCACCGATCCCCACCAAACCCCGACCGTTCAGTGCATTCGCGGCGCCGGTGGTACCGATCAAGCCTGCGCCCGAGCACTCGGATGCCGCCGATCTGCTTGGTCAGATCGCGACCCTGGCCAATGAAGGCAAAAGCCTTGAGGCCCGTGCTGCCTGCGAGCGCTACCTGCAGAACCATCCACCGGCGGCCCAGGTGTTCTACTGGCTGGGCTTGCTCAGTGATGTGGCGGGTAGCGCCCTGGAAGCCCAGGGGTATTATCGAAAAGCCTTGTACCTGGAACCCCAGCATCCGCAGGCCTTGATGCACCTGGCCGCGTTGCTGGAGTCCCAGGGCGATACGGCGGGGGCACGGCGCTTGCAAGCCCGTGCCGCCCGTAGCGAGCGAGCCGCTGACAGTGAGCGTAAACGATGAGTAGCTCCGCATCCCCGGACACCGACCTGGACCTGACGGTAGCCGATACCCAGGCCATCGACGATTGCTGGAACCGCATTGGGATCCATGGCGATAAATCCTGCCCGTTGCTGGCCGAGCATATCCACTGTCGCAACTGTGCGGTGTATTCCGCAGCGGCCACTCGCCTGCTGGATCGTTACGCCTTGCAGCAGGAAGACCGTCACCCCAACGCCAGCACAGAAGCCGACGATGAGATTGCCACCCGTTCATTGCTGATGTTCCGCCTGGGCGAGGAGTGGCTGGGTATCGCCACCCGTTGCCTGGTGGAAGTGGCGCCGTTGCAGCCGATCCATTCCTTGCCCCACCAGCGCTCCCGGGCGCTGCTCGGGGTTGCCAATGTGCGCGGAGCACTGGTGGCTTGCTTGTCCCTGGTGGAGTTGCTCGGGCTCGACAGCACCGCCGGCGGCCCCAGTGGCGGGCGGATCATGCCGCGCATGTTGATCATCGCTGCGCAGGATGGGCCGGTGGTGGTGCCGGTGGATGAAGTGGATGGCATCCATGCCATTGATGAGCGCACCCTCAGCGCGGCGTCTGCCTCCGGTACCCAGGCCAGTGCGCGCTACACCCAGGGCGTGTTGCAGTTCAAGGGCCGCAGCCTGCGCTGGCTGGACGAGGCGCAACTGTTGTCTGCCGTGACCCGGAGCCTCACATGACCCCCGACCAGATGCGCGATGCCTCGCTGCTGGAGCTGTTCAGCCTGGAAGCCGATGCCCAGACCCAGGTGCTCAGCGCCGGCCTGCTGGCCCTGGAACGCAACCCGACCCAGGCCGATCAGCTTGAAGCCTGTATGCGTGCGGCACATTCGCTCAAGGGCGCGGCGCGGATTGTCGGGGTCGACGCTGGCGTCAGCGTGGCCCACGTGATGGAAGACTGCCTGGTCAGCGCCCAGGAGAGCCGGCTCTACCTGCAACCCGAACATATCGACGCATTGTTGCAGGGCACTGACCTGCTGATGCGCATCGCCACGCCGGGCAATACCGTGGGCCCGGCCGATATCGAGGCGTATGTGGCGCTGATGGAGCGCTTGCTCGATCCGTCACAGCCGACCGCCAAGGTTGTGCCTGCGCCCGCACCTATTCCGCAACCGCTGCCGTCCCTTGAGGAATCGCTGTTACTGCCCCTGGAGCCGGAGGCTGCTGCGCCCATCCACAGTGATGCGCCACGCCAGAGCAAACACATGACCGAAGGTGGCGAGCGCGTCTTGCGGGTCACGGCCGAGCGCTTGAACAGTCTCTTGGACCTGTCCAGCAAATCCCTGGTGGAAACCCAGCGGCTCAAGCCGTACCTGTCCAGCCTGCAACGCCTCAAGCGTATCCAAAGCAACGGCGCCCGGGCCCTGGATAACCTCGATGGGCAGCTCAAGACCCTCGACTTGAACCTCGAAGCCCAGGAAGCCC
This sequence comes from Pseudomonas sp. 25 R 14, assembly GCF_900004755.1. Classification (NCBI taxonomy): domain Bacteria; kingdom Pseudomonadati; phylum Pseudomonadota; class Gammaproteobacteria; order Pseudomonadales; family Pseudomonadaceae; genus Pseudomonas; species Pseudomonas sp. 25 R 14. Next base: position 107,462 of record NZ_CVTS01000040.1, read on the forward strand.
TGGCCGACGCCCGCCGCCTGCTGAGCGAAGCGCAGTTGCTGCTGGCAGAAAAGACCGCCGAGCTCGATGAGTTCGGCTGGCAGGCCGGGCAACGCGCCCAGGTGCTGTATGACACGGCGCTGGCGTGCCGGATGCGGCCGTTTGCCGATGTGCTGGCGGGGCAGGTGCGTATGGTGCGCGACCTGGGCCGCAGCCTGGGCAAGCAAGTGCGTCTGGAAATCGAGGGCGAGAAGACCCAGGTTGACCGCGATGTACTGGAAAAACTTGAAGCGCCGCTGACCCATTTGTTGCGCAATGCCGTCGATCACGGCATCGAGATGCCCGAGCAGCGCCTGCTGGCGGGCAAGCCGGCCGAGGGCCTGATCCGCCTGCGCGCCTCGCACCAGGCGGGTCTGCTGGTGCTGGAGTTGAGCGATGACGGCAACGGTGTCGACCTGGAACGCCTGCGCGCCAGTATTGTCGAACGCAACCTCTCGCCGCTGGAAACAGCCTTGCGCTTGAGCGAAGAGGAACTGTTGACGTTCCTGTTCCTGCCGGGCTTCAGCCTGCGCGACAAGGTTACTGAGGTCTCCGGACGCGGCGTCGGCCTGGATGCGGTGCAGCACATGGTCCGCCAATTGCGCGGTGCAGTGGTGCTGGAGCAGACGGCGGGGCAGGGCAGCCGCTTTCACTTGGAAGTACCACTGACCTTGTCGGTAGTGCGCAGCCTGGTGGTTGAAGTCGGCGAAGAAGCCTACGCCTTTCCCCTGGCCCATATAGAGCGCATGTGTGACCTGGAACCCGACGAAATCGTGCAATTGGAAGGCCGCCAGCATTTTTGGCACGAGGGCCGGCATGTCGGTCTGGTCGCAGCCAGCCAGTTGTTGCAGCGCCCGCCAGGGCAAAATAGTCAGGACACCCTCAAGGTCGTGGTGATCCGCGAGCGGGATGCGGTGTACGGGATTGCCGTGGAGCGGTTTATCGGTGAGCGCACGCTGGTGGTGCTGCCGCTGGACGATCGCCTGGGCAAGGTGCAGGACATTTCTGCCGGTGCGCTGCTCGATGACGGCTCGGTGGTGTTGATCGTCGATGTCGAGGACATGCTGCGTTCGGTGGACAAGTTGCTCAACACCGGTCGCCTGGAGCGCATTGCCCGGCGCGCCCAGCAAACCGTCGAGGCCGCGCGCAAGCGCATTCTGGTGGTAGATGACTCGCTGACCGTGCGCGAATTGCAGCGCAAGCTATTACTTAACCGTGGATATGACGTAGCGGTCGCCGTCGATGGCATGGATGGCTGGAATGCTCTGCGTTCCGAAGACTTCGACCTGCTGATTACTGACATTGATATGCCTCGCATGGACGGTATTGAATTGGTCACACTGTTGCGCCGTGACACTCGCCTGCAATCGCTGCCGGTGATGGTGGTGTCCTACAAGGATCGTGAAGAAGATCGGCGTCGTGGCCTGGATGCCGGTGCCGATTATTACCTGGCCAAGGCCAGCTTCCATGACGATGCCCTGCTGGACGCAGTGGTGGAGTTGATTGGAGGCGCCCGGGCATGAAGATCGCCATCGTCAATGACATGCCTCTGGCGGTCGAGGCTCTGCGTCGGGCCTTGAGCTTCGAGCCGGCCCATGAAGTGGTGTGGGTTGCCACCAATGGCCTGGAAGCCGTGCAACGCTGCGCCGAGTTGACCCCGGATCTGATCCTGATGGACCTGATCATGCCGGTGATGGATGGTGTGGAGGCGACTCGGCAGATCATGGCCGAGACGCCATGCGCTATTGTTATCGTTACCGTGGATCGCCAGCAGAATGTCAGCCGCGTGTTCGAAGCCATGGGGCATGGCGCGCTGGATGTGGTGGACACCCCGGCGCTGGGCGTTGGTGATGCCAAGGAGGCGGCAGCGCCCTTGCTGCGCAAGATCCTCAACATTGGCTGGCTGATTGGCCAGCGCGGCAGCCGGGTGCGGGCCGAACCGGTGCATCCGCGAAGTACGGGCAAGCGCCGCAGCCTGGTGGCCATTGGCTCTTCGGCAGGTGGTCCGGCGGCGCTGGAAATCCTCCTCAAGGGCTTGCCTCGGGACTTTGCGGCAGCCATTGTGCTGGTGCAGCATGTGGATCAGGTGTTCGCCGCCGGCATGGCCGAGTGGCTGAGCAGCGCCTCGGGCCTGCCGGTGCGTCTGGCGCGCGAGGGAGAACCACCACAAAGCGGCGTGGTATTGCTGGCCGGCACCAATCATCATATCCGGCTGCTGAAAAACGGCACGCTGGCCTACACGGCGGAGCCCGTGAACGAGATTTATCGGCCGTCCATCGACGTGTTTTTCGAGAGCGTCGCCAGCCACTGGAACGGCGATGCCGTCGGCGTATTGCTGACCGGCATGGGACGCGACGGAGCCCAGGGACTCAAATTGATGCGTCAGCAGGGCTATCTGACCATCGCTCAGGATCAGCAGAGCTGTGCAGTTTACGGCATGCCCAAAGCGGCGGCGGCGATTGATGCCGCTGTTGAGATTCGCCCATTGGACAGAATTGCGCCACGATTGCTGGAGGTATTCGCAAAATGACCGATATAACTCGCTGTCCTGGCCTGCACGTAGTAATTCAGGTGACCGCAAATGAATGATTTACAGCTCGACGACTTCAAAACCGATGAAAACGCCGCCATGGTGTTGCTGGTCGACGACCAGGCGATGATCGGCGAAGCCGTGCGGCGCGGTCTGGCCCATGAGGAGAATATCGACTTCCACTTTTGTGCCGATCCCCACCAGGCCATCTCCCAGGCGATCCGCATCAAGCCGACGGTGATCCTGCAGGACCTGGTCATGCCCGGGCTGGACGGCCTGACCCTGGTGCGTGAATACCGCAACCACCCGGCGACCCAGAACATCCCGATCATCGTGCTTTCCACCAAGGAAGACCCGCTGATCAAGAGTGCCGCGTTTGCCGCCGGGGCCAATGACTACCTGGTCAAGCTGCCAGACAATATCGAGCTGGTGGCGCGCATCCGCTACCACTCGCGCTCGTACATGACCCTGCTGCAGCGGGACGCGGCCTATCGCGCGCTGCGGGTCAGCCAGCAACAGTTGCTGGACACCAATCTGGTGCTGCAACGCTTGATGAATTCCGACGGTTTGACCGGGTTGTCCAACCGCCGGCACTTCGACGAGTACCTGGAGCTGGAATGGCGGCGCGCCATGCGTGACCAGACCCAGTTGTCGTTGCTGATGATCGACGTGGACTTCTTCAAGACCTACAACGACAGCTTTGGCCACCTGGAAGGTGACGAAGCATTGCGCAAGGTAGCGGCGACCATTCGCGATGCCAGCAGCCGTCCTTCTGACCTGCCGGCGCGCTACGGGGGCGAGGAGTTTGCCCTGGTGCTGCCCAATACTTCGCCTGGCGGTGCGCGACTGGTGGCCGAGAAACTGCGCCAGGCCGTCGCGGCACTGAAGATCCCGCACATAGCCCCGGCCGATGGTGCGAGTCTGACCATCAGCATTGGTTTGGCGACCATGACGCCACTGCTGGGGACCGATTGTCGGCAGTTGATCTCGGCGGCGGACAAGGGGTTGTACCTGGCCAAGCATAATGGGCGCAACCAGGTGGGGATTGAATAACCCACAGAACACCGCCAACCCAATGTAGGAGCTGGCTTGCCTGCGATGGCGTCTCCTCGGTCTACTTGATACACCAAGGCGTCTGCATCGCAGGCAAGCCAGCTCCCACATTTGCTCTTTATCGGGCTGTGGATATCGCACAAACCCCGCCTTTTCGGCCAAGCGGACTGCCGTTTTCGGCCTTTTGCCGTTATACTCGCCGGCTTTCAAAAGTTCGCCAACGAGTGCTGCCCGCCATGGAAATCAACCCGATCCTTAACACCATCAAGGACCTGTCCGAGCGCTCCGAAACTATTCGGGGGTATCTTTGACTACGATCAAAAGCATGAGCGTCTGACCGAAGTCAATCGCGAGCTTGAAGATCCGGCTGTCTGGAACAAACCTGAATACGCCCAGGAACTGGGCCGCGAGCGCGCTGCGCTGGCGCAGATCGTGGATACCCTCGACGAATTGAACACTGGTCTGGGCGATTGCCGCGACCTGCTGGACATGGCCGTCGAAGAAAACGACGAAGGCGCAGTGGGCGATGTCGTCGCCGAGCTGGCCCGTCTTGAGGAAAACCTCGCCAAGCTTGAATTCCGCCGCATGTTCAGCCACGAAATGGACCCGAACAACGCCTACCTGGATATCCAGGCTGGTTCCGGTGGCACCGAAGCCCAGGACTGGGCCAACATCCTGCTGCGCATGTACCTGCGCTGGGCTGACAAGCGCGGTTTCGAAGCAACCATCATGGAACTGTCGGCCGGTGAAGTCGCCGGTATCAAGGGCGCGACCGTGCACATCAAGGGTGAATACGCCTTTGGCTGGCTGCGCACCGAGATCGGCGTACACCGCCTGGTGCGCAAGAGCCCGTTCGACTCCGGCAACCGTCGCCACACCTCGTTCTGCGCCGTTTTTGTCTCGCCAGAGATCGACGACAAGGTGGAAATCGAGATCAACCCGGCCGACCTGCGCATCGACACCTACCGCTCCTCGGGTGCCGGTGGCCAGCACGTAAACACCACCGACTCGGCCGTACGTATCACCCACGTACCGACCAACACCGTGGTCAGCTGCCAGAACGAACGTTCCCAGCACGCCAACAAGGACACCGCCATGAAAATGCTGCGGGCCAAGTTGTACGAGCAGGAAATGCAGAAACGCAACGCCGCGTCCCAGGCGCTGGAAGACACCAAGTCGGATATCGGCTGGGGTCACCAGATCCGTTCGTATGTGCTCGATGCCTCGCGGATCAAGGATCTGCGCACTAACATCGAACGCAGCGATTGCGACAAGGTGCTCGACGGTGACATCGACGAATACCTGGAAGCCAGCCTGAAATCAGGCCTGTAATACATGCAACGCGGGATTGGCTGACACTCCTCGACCCCTGTGGGAGCGGGCTTGCCCGCGATCCCCGGCCGCAGGCCGGGGACAACGAACCAGATGGAATATTTAAAGACATGAGCGACCAACAACTCGATCCGCAAGCCCTGCAACAGGAAGAAAACTCCCTGATCGCCCTGCGCAAGGAAAAGCTTGCTGCCGAGCGCGCCAAGGGTAACGCCTTCCCCAACGACTTCCGCCGCGAAAACTACTGCGATGCCTTGCAGAAGCAATACGCGGACAAGACCAAGGAAGAGCTGGCAGAAGCTGCGATCCCGGTCAAGGTGGCAGGTCGCATCATGCTCAACCGTGGTTCGTTCATGGTGATCCAGGACATGACCGGGCGCATCCAGGTCTACGTCAACCGCAAGACCCTTTCGGAAGAAACCCTGGCCTCGGTGAAAACCTGGGACATGGGCGACATCATTGCCGCCGAAGGTACCCTGGCCCGCTCCGGCAAGGGCGACCTGTACGTGGAAATGACCAACGTGCGCCTGCTGACCAAGTCGCTGCGCCCGCTGCCGGACAAGCACCACGGCCTGACCGACACCGAGCAGCGCTATCGCCAGCGCTACGTCGACCTGATCGTCAACGAAGAAGTGCGCCAGACTTTCCGCGTGCGTTCGCAAGTGATCGCGCACATTCGCAGCTTCCTGATGGCGCGCGACTTCCTTGAAGTCGAGACCCCAATGCTGCAAACCATTCCGGGTGGCGCGGCAGCCAAGCCATTCGAAACCCACCACAACGCACTGGACCTGGAAATGTTCCTGCGTATCGCGCCGGAGTTGTACCTCAAGCGCCTGGTGGTTGGTGGCTTTGAAAAGGTGTTCGAGATCAACCGCAACTTCCGTAACGAAGGTGTCTCGACCCGTCACAACCCAGAATTCACCATGTTGGAGTTCTACCAGGCGTACGCCGACTACGAAGACAACATGGACCTGACCGAAGAGCTGTTCCGCGAGCTGGCGCAGTTGGTCCTGGGCAGCACCGACGTGCCGTACGGCGACAAGGTGTTCCACTTCGGCGAGCCGTTCGTGCGCCTGTCGGTGTTCGACTCGATCCTCAAGTACAACCCTGAGCTGACCGCTGACGACCTGAACGACATCGACAAGGCCCGTGCTATCGCCAAGAAAGCCGGCGCCAAGGTGCTGGGCTTCGAAGGCCTGGGTAAGTTGCAGGTGATGATTTTCGAAGAGCTGGTGGAGCACAAGCTGGAACAGCCGCACTTCATTACCCAGTACCCGTTCGAAGTCTCGCCGCTGGCCCGTCGCAACGATGACAACCCGAACGTCACCGATCGTTTCGAGCTGTTTATCGGTGGTCGCGAAATCGCCAACGCCTATTCCGAGTTGAATGACGCGGAAGACCAGGCCGAGCGTTTCATGGCCCAGGTGGCTGACAAGGACGCCGGTGACGACGAAGCCATGCACTATGACGCTGACTTCGTCCGCGCGCTGGAGTACGGCATGCCGCCGACAGCCGGTGAGGGCATCGGTATCGACCGTCTGGTCATGCTGCTGACCAACTCCCCATCGATTCGCGATGTGATCTTGTTCCCGCACATGCGGCCGCAAGCGTAACCTTAGCGAATCCCGAAGCCGCCTTTTATAAGGCGGCTTTTTTGTGTGGCCTGTACTAACGTCAAGCGTACGGCGCCAGACTATTGTTGAGTGAGAGGACGATCTTTCGTGAAGCGCGTAATGGCTCAAGAAGGCGCCGCTGGCATTGCGGCTGCCGTGGCTGAAAGTGTTCAGTACCAGGGACGCAAGGCCAGCCGCCAGGGCAGTGAACAGCGTCGCCAGGATATTCTCGACGCGGCCATGCGCATTGTCGTGCGCGATGGCGTGCGTGCGGTGCGCCATCGGGCAGTGGCGGCGGAGGCCGGTGTGCCGTTGTCGGCCACCACCTACTATTTCAAGGACATCGACGATCTGCTTACCGACACGTTTGCCCAGTATGTGGAACGCAGTGCGGCGTTCATGGGCAAGTTGTGGGTGCGCAACGAGGGCCTGTTGCGCGAGATGGTGGCCTACGGTGACGGCAGTGCCGAGTCGCGCTCGCAACTGGCGGATGATATTGCGCGCCTGACCGCCGATTACGTCCTGCGCCAACTGCTTAACCGTCGCGAGTACTTGATGGCCGAACAGGCGTTTCGCCAGGAGGCTTTGTTGAACCCGCGCCTGGGCGAGTTGGTGCGCTCTCACCAGCAGATTTTGTTGCAGGGCACTTGCCAGTTCTTCCAGGTCCTGGGCTCCCGCGAACCTCAGCAAGATGCCAAAGTGTTGACGGCGATTATCAGTCGGATGGAATATCAGGGCCTGCTGTTCGAGCCCGAGGCGCTGACCGGTGAAGAGATGCTGGAAATTCTCAAGCGCTACATGCACTTGGTGCTGGCTTCGGTCTGAGGTTTTTGCCGCACTATGGACCTACCCATGTAGGAGCGAGCTTGCTCGCGAAGGGCGTTAACGATGACGCGGGGAACCTGACTCCCCGCGTTGCCCTCAGGCTTTTCGCGAGCAAGCTCGCTCCTACAGACGATCGCTCATTGCTGGAGTATCCGATGAAAGCTTGGCGTGTACTGGTGATCGCAATGTCGTTCCTGTTGCTCAGTGGCTGCTTGGTGACTTTCAAGGAGCCCTTGCCGGCCAGCGAGGCCGCCCCTGACGCGCTGCTGGGCAAGTGGGCCAGCCGCAATGCCTGGGGCGAGCCGCTCGACCTGCAGATCAGCCGGACGGGCCAGCATCGCTACAAGGCGGTGAGCACCTCGCAGGCCGAGCCGGTCAAGCGCGATGAGTATGAGTTCAGCGTGTCCCGCCACGGTAGCCGCTGGTACCTGTCGGCGCCGCTGCCAGACAAGCTCGGCGGGCATTTTATCCTTGCCGGCTTCGAATTGAATGATGCCCGCGAACTGGTGGTCTATAACCTCGATCCCGAGGCGGTCAACCAGGCCATCGCGCAGAAAATCCTGATTGGCAGCAGCGTGGAAACCGCCGAGGGTGACGGGACATTGATCGACAGCCCCATGAATCAGGTCTTGGCTTACCTGGACGACCCGGCCAACGCCGATGTGTTTGTCGAAGCCGTGCGCTATCAGCGCGTGGGCAAATAACGTTTAAAGAGGAAGCACCGGGTGGACGATTACCAGCAGACGATACGCACCTTGTCCGATCGCATTGTGCTGGCGCAAACACCGATTCGCGTCCTCGACGCCGTGAAGTGGGACGACAACATTCGCAAGGGGTTCCTGCAGGGCAAAGGCAAGCACATGCCGGCGGTGGACCGCGACTATTACCTGAACCGGCCATTGTCGTTCGATTCGAGCAAGGTGAAGCTGGAGTTCCAGAACATCGAGCGCGATATCACCCGCCAGTTGGGCCAGTTCAACCCGGTCGGGCAAATCATGCGGCGCATGTGCAAGGAGTACCGCATGGTGGTGCGCATGCTCGAAGCCCGTGGCACCGAGGACTTCGGCCTGATTTCCCAGGAACTCTACGGCGCCGCGTCCGATGCATTCCATGCCGGCGACCCGACCCTGGCCGACCTGGGCCTGATGCTTTCCGATTACCTGAACAACATCGACGGCCGTGGCGATCTCAAGGACGAAGCCAAGACCCTGACTGCCAAGGACGCCGTGAGCCTGCTGCAAAGCCGCTTGAACAAGGTGTTTGGCGAGGCCGAGGAAACCATCCGCGTATTTGAGTCCGACGGTATCGTCGCGGACGCGGCGGCGGGGGCCGACTACATCAAGATCCGCGCCGATGCGATGTTCAACGAGCGCGATGTGCGGGCCCTGGAAGTCCACGAAGGCCTGGTCCACGTCGGCACCACGCTCAATGGCCAGAACCAGCCGATCTGCACGTTCCTGTCCAAGGGCCCGCCGTCCTCGACCGTGACTCAGGAAGGCCTGGCGATCCTGATGGAGATCATCACCTTTGCCTCCTACCCCAGCCGCCTGCGCAAGCTGACCAATCGCACCCGTGCGATCCATATGGTGGAAGAGGGCGCGGATTTCTTGCAGGTGTTCGAGTTCTTTCGCGAACAGGGCTTTGAAATGGCCGAGAGCTATGGCAACGCCAGCCGGGTGTTCCGTGGCTCGACGCCGACGGGCCTGCCGTTTACCAAGGATTTGTCCTACCTCAAGGGCTTTATCATGGTCTACAACTACATCCAACTGGCCGTGCGCAAAGGCAAGCTGGAGCAGGTGCCGCTGTTGTTCTGCGGCAAGACCACCCTGGAAGACATGCGCACCTTGCGCCAGTTGGTGGACGAAGGCCTGGTGGTCCCGCCCAAATACCTGCCGGACCAGTTCCGCGATATGAACGCGCTGTCGGCGTGGATGTGCTTCTCCAACTTCCTCAACCACCTGAGCCTGGACCGGATCGAGGCGGATTACTCCAATATCCTCTAAGCAATATCCCTGAAGGAGGCCAAGTCAAAATGTGGGCGCGAGCAAGCCCGCTCCCACTTTTGATTTTCATCGGCCTGTCGATTTCCAACCCCATTTGCGAGGTTTCAACGGATGAGACTCCTCGGCATTCTATGCCTGCTCCTGACCCTCAACGGCTGCAGCTCGCTGCTGTTCTACCCCGAGCCCGGCCTGCCGTTTACCCCACAGCAGGCGCGCCTGGAATACCGCGACATCACCCTGACCACCGCCGATGGCTTGAAATTGCGGGCCTGGTGGCTGCCGGCCAAGCCTGGCGTGCCGCTCAAGGGCACGGTGCTGCACCTGCACGGCAACGGTGGCAACCTGGCCGGGCACCTGGGTGGCAGTTGGTGGCTGCCAGCCCAGGGCTATCAAGTGCTGATGCTGGACTATCGCGGCTATGGCGTATCAGAAGGCAAACCTTCGTTGCCGGCCATCTACCTGGACCTGGACGCGGCCTTCCAGTGGCTCGACCAGGCCCCCGCAACCCAGGGCCAGCCGCTGATAGTCCTCGGCCAGAGCCTGGGCGGGGCGTTGGCCGTGCATTACCTGGCTGCCCATCCCGAGCGCCAGCCTCGGCTCAAGGCGCTGGTATTGGACGGTGTACCCGCCAGTTATCGTGATGTAGGGCAATTCGCCCTGAGCACTTCCTGGTTAACATGGCCGTTTCAGGTGCCGTTATCGTGGCTGGTACCGGACGCCGACAGTGCGATCCACGCCATGCCACAGCTGACTGGCGTGCCGAAACTGCTGTTCCACAGTCTGGATGACCCGATCGTGCCGCTTTCCAACGGCATCCGCCTGTATCAAGCTGCGCCGCCACCCAGGGTGCTGCAACTGACCCGGGGTGGGCATGTGCAGACTTTTGCCGACAAGACCTGGCAAACCGTGATGCTGCGTTATCTTGACGACCCGCAGCATTTCAATGGCTTGCGTCGCCTGGGGGAAATTCCCAATTACCCGGCGGCGCCCAATTCCAACATTGAATCATCAGAGAGCCCGCAATGAGCGAAGAACGCAACATGATCCCCCTGATCCTCACTGGCATCGGCACCATCATCGGCACCGTCGGCTGCCTGTGGTACTACGGCTACCTGCACTTCGCCAAGCCCGAGGATGCGTTGCTGCTCAGCGACTTCACCATGCTCAAGACCGTTCCTGGCGAGGACTATAAAGTCTCCCTCACGCCGGCTCCCCAGGTGGCGCAGTGCGTTGACGGTGTGCTGGTGTTGTTCGATACCGAGCAAAAAGGCCTGACGGGCGTGCTGGTGAATAACAAGAAGCAGGCGGTGCGTTGCATGGGCCAGGAAACCCCGCAATTGCAGGAGTAAGCCGGTCGGTAGTTTTTGGAACCATATCCTGTATGACACCACTGATTGGGTTGTCAGCGTTGCTGACAAGTAACCCTTTAATTCAGTGGAGTATCACTATGAGTATTGGTGGCGTAGGTGGTGGTAGCGGGTTTGGCAACTTCGGCGGCGCCGGCATGGGTGATTCCGGCAATATGGTCGGCAAGGGCGCCGAGGGTGGTCAACAGCAGGGCGGTATTGACCCTGAAGCGCTGAAGAAACTCCTGGCGCAACTGTTGGGCGGTGCGGGTGGCGCAGGCGGATCCCAGGGCAGTGGCGGCAGTGGTGGCGGCGAGGAGGGTGATCAAGGCCCTATGAGCAAGCAGATGAGTGGCGAGGGACAGCAAGGCATGCAGATGCCTCAAGAGAACGACAGTAAGATCAACTTCGGCTAATCGCAAGAAATCTGCCGACAGGTGTTTTTTTGCAAAAAAAGCCTTGCCTGGGACACAGGCAAGGCTTTCAGGCCAGTAGACGTCAGTCGGTTATTGCACCGAAGAACGTGGCTTGACCGGCTGGTTGTCGTTGGAGATGGTCACTTCAACGCGACGGTTCATGGCACGGCCCGAAACGCTGGCGTTATCGGCAACCGGGTATTCCTTGCCGTAGCCGGCAGTCACGATGCGGCTTGGATTAACGCCCATCTTGATCAGCGCAACCTGTACCGAAGTGGCACGGCGCTCAGACAGGGTCTGGTTGTAGGCCGCGCTGCCGGTGCTGTCGGTGTAACCTTCAACAATCACTTTGCGATCCGGGTTTTCCTGGAGGAATTGCGCCAGTTTGTTGATGTTCACCAGGCCACTGGATTTCAGGTCGGCCTTGTTGGTGGCGAACAGCACATCACCGAAAGTCACCAGGGTACCGCGTTCAGTCTGCTTGGCATTCAAGCTGTTTTGCAGTTGCTTGATCTGCGCATCGCGGGCTTCGAGCAGGGCACGGGCACGTTGGTCACCGGCGTTTTTCAGCTTGGCTTCGGACTCGCGCAGGGCGATGGTGTCCTTGGCTACTTCAACACGCTGGTTGGTCAGGTAGGCCAGTTGGTCGACCTTCTTCTCGTCTTCCTTGTCACGGTAGGCCTTGTCGGCCTTGTCCAGCCATTCGCTGGCGTCCTTGGTTTCCAGGGCGGCGATTTTGGTCGCTTGCGGGTTGGCTTGCAGGGCCGAGAAGTTGGTCCGTGCATTTTCCAGGTTCGCGTTCGGCGGGGTGGAGCAAGCCGCCAGTGCAACGCTCATCGCCAGCAGGGCAGGGATCATCAATTGTTTACGCATAGTGGTGTCGTCCTTTCAATTCGATTTCGGGTGCGATGCAAACAAGGGCGGTGCTTACTTCTGCTGGATCACAGCAGGGCGCATGCCTTCGTTACGCAGCTCCTCGACAGCCTTCTGGGAATCCTTCACCGACAGCTCGGCCTTGGCCGCCTGGGCCTTGCGCTCTGCAACGCGCGCATCCCATTCAGCCTGTTCGGCCAGACGACGGGCTTCGTCGTACTTCTTGTCATGCATGGCCAGCTCGGCTTGCTTGAGCTTGTCCTGGGCTGCCTTCATTTCCACGGCCGCGTATTCGGTACCGCCAGCGCTTACGGCGCTGTTCACAGCCGATTGGGTCACGGCGTACTGCTCGGTCGGCGGGTTGCCGGCACAGCCCGCCAGGACGAAGCTGGTACCGATTGCCAACGCGGCCAATTTGAGCCCGCGCAGATGGTTAAACGAGGATTTGGCAGTGCTGGTCTTCATCGTCTTCAACTCCATTGGATAACTCCTGAAAAACATCAAATCCATCTACGGTGTTCAGCGTCTGCGTTTGGCGGTGAAGCTCAGCATGCCTTTTCAAACGCCTGTTCCAAGTGATGGCTTACTGGCTGTGACCCGAGGCTTTTTTGAATAGTTCAGCGAAAGATGGCGATTTGCCCGAAAAAACATCTGAACAAATCTGACTAAGAGGTCGGCGTTTAAAAAACGGAACTTTTGCCACGTGCAGCGGTATGCCGGGCCTATAAAAGGCCCGGAGTTCAAGGGGTTGGTGGTTTTAACAGATGTTTATCAGTGCTTCTGATCGTCAGGCATGGCCGACATGTCGTGCAGATAGCGCCGTGACAGCGACAGGAAACGCGGCGTCGGGCCTACGTCTTCATACAAGGGATCACCTTCTTCATCGGTGGCCACCACGTTCCGGCCCTGGATATACGGAAAGCTGGCTTCCAGCTCTTCCAGGGCGGCGCCGATCAGTTCGCCGAGCAATTCCTCGGTGCTGCGCTTGGGGTACATCTCGCGGATGGCCGCCAGCCGTGCGGCGGCCTCTACATCCAGGTGGATGGCATATTCGGTCTTGGTCAATCGACCCTTGGCGGTCTCTTCCCATTGCTGGGCCAGTTCTCGGATTTTCATGGCAACCTCAGTAAAGCCCAGGGTAGCGGGCGGTGATGAGTGACCGGTCGCGGCGTGGATAACGCGTCGACGTAACCTTGAGACTAGCTGCAACCCACAAAGTTGTCGGAGCCGGCTTGCCGAACATTGCTTGTAAGACCGCGCCTTGATCGGCACTCTTGAAGGTCAAAGCATCCCGGATTCCTGGCTGGAGATTGGCTGATGAGCGATATCGATGCACGTTTGCGTGAAGATGTTCACCTGCTGGGTGAACTGCTGGGCAATACGATTCGAGAACAATACGGTGATGAGTTTCTCGACAAGATCGAGCAGATTCGCAAGGGCGCCAAGGCCGATCGCCGTGGCGGGGCAACGGAGGCGGCGGCTGGCGAAGAGCTCAGCGCCAGCCTCAATCAGTTGCAGGAAGACGAACTGCTGCCAGTGGCGCGTGCGTTCAACCAGTTCCTTAACCTGGCCAATATCGCCGAACAGTACCAACTGATTCATCGACGCGATGAATCCCAGCCGGCGCCGTTCGAATCGCGGGTGCTGCCCGAGTTGTTAGCGCGTTTGCAACGTGAAGGCCATAGCAGTGAGTCCCTGGCCCGGCAGTTGGCGCGCCTGGACATCGAACTGGTGCTCACCGCCCACCCCACCGAAGTTGCGCGCCGTACCCTGATCCAGAAATACGACGCCATCGCCGCACAATTGGCCCTGCAGGACCACCGTGACTTGACCTGCGCCGAGCGCGAGCAGATTCGCCAACGCCTGCAACGCCTGATCGCAGAAGCCTGGCACACCGAAGAAATCCGTCGTACCCGGCCCACGCCGGTGGACGAGGCCAAGTGGGGTTTTGCGGTAATCGAGCATTCGCTGTGGCATGCCATCCCCAACTATCTGCGCAAGGCCGATCAAGCCTTGCATGCCGCCACTGGCTTGCACCTGCCCCTGGAGGCGGCACCGATCCGTTTCGCTTCGTGGATGGGCGGCGACCGTGACGGCAACCCCAACGTCACCGCACCGGTCACCCGCGAAGTGCTGCTGCTGGCGCGCTGGATGGCGGCAGATCTGTACTTGCGTGATATCGATCACCTGGCGTCCGAATTGTCGATGCAGCGGGCCAGCCCCGAGTTGCAGGCCAAGGTCGGTGATAGCGTCGAGCCTTACCGGGCGTTGCTCAAGCAATTGCGCGAACGCCTGCGTGCCACCCGCAATTGGGCGCATGCGGCGTTGACCAGCAGCCTCCCGGCGCCGGCCGATGTACTGCAAAACAATCGTGACCTGCTGGAGCCGCTGGAACTGTGCTATCAGTCCTTGCACGCCTGCGGCATGGGGGTAATTGCCGACGGCCCGCTGCTTGATTGCCTACGTCGCGCGGTAACGTTCGGTCTGTTCCTGGTGCGCCTGGATGTGCGCCAGGATTCCAGCCGGCATTCGGCGGCGATGACCGAGATCACCGATTACCTGGGCCTGGGTCGCTATGAAGACTGGGACGAGGATGCGCGCATCACCTTCCTGATGAAGGAGCTGGCCAACCGCCGCCCCTTGTTGCCGGGCTATTTCAAGCCTTCGGCCGATACCGCTGAAGTGCTCAATACCTGTAAGGAAATTGCCGCCGCGCCGGCGGCCTCCCTTGGCTCCTATGTCATCTCCATGGCGGGCGCGGCGTCCGATGTGCTGGCGGTGCAGTTGTTGCTCAAGGAGTCCGGGGTGCAGCGGCCAATGCGCGTGGTGCCGTTGTTCGAGACCCTGGCCGACCTGGACAACGCCGGCCCGGTGATCGAACGCCTGTTGCTGTTGCCTGGCTACCGTGCGCGGTTGCAAGGTCCGCAGGAGGTGATGATCGGTTATTCCGACTCGGCCAAGGACGCAGGCACCACCGCTGCGGCCTGGGCGCAATACCGGGCCCAGGAACGCCTGGTGGATATCTGCCGCGAGCAGCAAGTGGAACTGCTGTTGTTCCATGGTCGCGGCGGCACCGTTGGCCGTGGCGGCGGCCCGGCCCACGCGGCGATTCTGTCGCAGCCGCCGGGTTCGGTGGCAGGGCGTTTCCGTACCACCGAGCAGGGCGAGATGATTCGCTTCAAGTTCGGCTTGCCGGATATCGCCGAGCAGAATCTCAATCTGTACCTGGCCGCAGTGCTGGAGGCGACCTTGTTGCCACCACCGCCACCTGCGCCGGCCTGGCGGCATTTGATGGATGAATTGGCGGCTGATGGCGTCCGTGCTTATCGTGCGGTGGTGCGGGAAAATCCGCAGTTCGTCGAGTACTTCCGCCAGTCCACGCCCGAGCAGGAACTGGGCCGTCTGCCCCTGGGCAGTCGTCCGGCCAAGCGCCGTGCCGGGGGGATCGAGAGCCTGCGGGCGATCCCATGGATTTTCGGCTGGACCCAGACCCGCTTGATGCTGCCGGCCTGGCTGGGTTGGGAAGCGGCGTTGAGCAAGGCGCTGGAGCGGGGCGAAGGTGAGTTGCTGGGGCAGATGCGTGAACAATGGCCGTTCTTCCGCACCCGTATCGACATGCTGGAAATGGTCCTGGCCAAGGCTGACGCGGATATCGCCCGGCTGTATGACGAGCGTCTGGTACAGCCCGACCTGCTGCCATTGGGTGCGCATTTACGCGACCTATTGTCGCAGGCGTGCGCCGTGGTGCTTGGCCTGACCGGCCAGTCGCAGTTGCTGGCCCACAGTCCCGATACCCTGGAGTTCATCCGCCTGCGCAACACCTACCTCGACCCGTTGCACCTGTTGCAGGCCGAGCTGCTGGCCCGGTCCCGCCAACAGGAAGCGACACAGGACAGCCCTCTGGAACAGGCGCTGCTGGTGTCCGTGGCCGGTATTGCCGCCGGGCTGCGTAACACCGGCTGACATTTGTCGCGTGTTCTCAAGGGCTTGCAGACAAAACCGCCGGCTGACCCGAAAGGGCTGTGCCGGCGGTTTTGTGTCGGGGTTGCACCAAGGGATACCGCGACCAAAAGGCTTGTGTGGTGCGGGTTCTTCCGACTTTTGGCGGCTTGTGTGGTTAGGGCTCGCTGTGTATCTTGATCAGCCTTTGGCCGTTTGGGCGGCCTGGATTCGTATTTTTACGAGCATATTCTACGAGATTGGCCCCATGCGGCGAATCCGAGCGTCATCTCTATAAAAAATTGAGGAGCACATCGATGCGCGTCATTCTGCTGGGAGCTCCCGGGGCCGGTAAAGGTACTCAGGCAAAGTTCATCACTGAAAAGTTCGGCATTCCACAAATCTCCACTGGCGACATGCTGCGCGCAGCCGTCAAGGCCGGCACCGAACTGGGCCTGATCGCCAAGAGCGTGATGGACAGCGGTGGCCTGGTCTCCGACGACCTGATCATCAACCTGGTCAAGGAACGCATCAGCCAGGACGACTGCAAGAACGGTTTCCTGTTCGACGGTTTCCCACGCACCATTCCCCAGGCCGAAGCCTTGGTGAAAGCCGGCGTTGAGCTGGATGCCGTGATCGAAATCGCGGTTGAAGATGAAGAGATCGTCCAGCGTATCGCTGGTCGTCGCGTGCACGAAGCCTCGGGCCGCGTTTACCACATCGTCTACAACCCGCCAAAAGTGGCTGGCAAGGATGATGTGAGCGGTGACGACCTGGTGCAGCGCAAAGACGACACCGAAGAAACCGTGCGTCATCGCCTGTCGGTCTACCACTCCCAGACCAAGCCACTGGTGGAGTTCTACCAGAAGCTGTCGGCAGCCCAGGGCAAGCCGAAGTACAGCCACATCCCAGGCGTGGGCTCGGTTGAAGCCATCACTGCCAAGGTGATGCAAGCGTTGAGCTGATCTGACGATTGGCTTGATGTTCAACGGCCCGCTTGCGGGCCGTTGTTGTTTATACTGGCGAACTTTTTTTCGATTTGGACACCCACACCGATGAGCACCCTGCTGGCCCTGGACACCGCGACTGAAGCTTGCTCCGTTGCCCTGCTGCATGACGGCAAGGTCACGAGCCACTATGAGGTGATCCCGCGCCTGCATGCGCAAAAGCTGTTGCCGATGATCAAGCAGTTGCTGCTCGATGCCGGCACCACTTTGTCGGCGGTGGACGCCATCGCCTTTGGCCGCGGCCCGGGTGCGTTCACGGGGGTGCGTATTGCTATTGGCGTAGTGCAGGGGCTGGCGTTCGCCCTGGAGCGGCCGGTATTGCCGGTGTCCAACCTGGCCGTGCTGGCCCAGCGCGCGCTGCGCGAGCATGGCGCGCAGCAAGTCGCGGCAGCCATTGATGCGCGGATGGATGAGGTCTATTGGGGCTGCTACCGCGAGACCGCCGGCGAGATGCGCCTGGTGGGTATCGAAGCCGTGCAGCCACCCGAGGCCACTGCATTGCCGGCCGAGGCCACGGGTGACTGGTTTGGCGCCGGCACAGGTTGGGGTTATGGCGAGCGCATCGCCGTACCCACGGTCGGCCAGGATGCCGCGATGCTGCCCCATGCCGAAGACCTGCTGACCCTGGCGCGTTTTGCCTGGGAACGCGGCGAGGCGATTCCCGCCGACCAGGCCGCGCCGGTATACCTGCGCGATAAAGTGGCGCAGACCAAGGCCGAACGTGGGATTGTTTGACGTCAAAAAAACGGGGATTTAGCGGCGAATTTCACCAATCGTCAGAATTTGGCCGGGTGTTTAAACCTTTCTTCATTTATGTGTTCTAGTTATCACCAGAGCATTTGCGTGCCAAGGAAAGTGCCGCTAAATTGCCATCATTGATCGCGGATCTGCATGCATGCGTATAGACGGCTTTTCCTCCCAGTCCTACCCCCTCAAGCGCAAGCCACGCAAGGCGAACGTGACGGTAGATGAGTCCGTCGAAGAATCCCCCGACTTTATTGAAGTCCAGCCCGAAACATCCCAGGGCGCGGCGCTTTCCGCACGTTCCCAAGGGGCCAGCGGTGCGCGTATCGGCGGCGTTCCGGCCCGCCAGCAAGACATGGTCTTCCCGCGCTCCATGAGCAAGAACGTCGCCACGGCCCTGGCCAGCTACCTGACCACAGCCGGCTTTGTCGAATGGGATATGGAAGTGCTGGGGCTCGATATCCACATCTGATGTTGCTGCCTTATTTCCTCGGTTGCCCGTCCTGGAGTGAAAACGCCTGGCGCGAGTACCTGTACCCACAGGACGCCCGCACCACGGATTTTCTCGGCCTGTATTGCCAGGTGTTCAATGCCTGCGAAGGCAACACCACGTTCTATGCGCGGCCTTCGGTCGCGACGGTGCAGCGCTGGGCCGAGATCATGCCCGCGCACTTTCGGTTTACCGCCAAGTTTCCCGGTGATATCAGCCACAGCGCTGACCTGCGCGAACAACTACCCGCTGCCGAAAGCTTCCTCGGCTTGATGAGCCCGCTGGGCGGGCGGGTTTCACCGCTGTGGCTGCAACTGCCGGCCAGCTTCACCCCACAGCGCCTGGGTGAGTTGGCAGGCTTTATTGACGGCCTGGAGCGCCCGCTGGCGGTGGAAGTGCGTCACCGCGACTTCTTTGCCAAGGGTGAAGCCGAGCGCAGCCTCAACCGCCTGCTGCGTGACCGTGGAGTGGAGCGCATCTGCCTGGACCCTCGGGCCTTGTTCAGTTGCACTTCAACCTCGGCCGCCGTGCTCCATGCCCAATCGAAAAAGCCCAAGGTGCCACCGCGTCCGGCCGCGTTGACGCAGTTTCCCCAGGTGCGTTTTATCGGCCATCCAGAGTTGGAGGCCAACGATCCGTTCCTGGTGCCGTGGGTTGAGAAAGTTGCGGGCTGGATCGAGGAGGGGCGAACGCCCTACGTGTTCCTGCACACCTCGGATAATCGCCTGGCGGCCCAGTTGGCGATGCGCTTTCATCAGCAATTGATGGCGCGTTTGCCGGGGTTGCCGGCGTTGGCGCAACTGCATCGGGAGCCCGCGGTGGAGCAGTTGGGGTTACTCTAGGATTCTTTTGTGCCTGGAGTCAGTCATGGATGCCCAAACCCTTCGCGCCGAATCCTTTAGAGCCCTGCACGAGCGTGATCGTGCATTCGTGATGCCCAATCCCTGGGACGCCGGCTCCGCCAAGATGCTCGCCAGCCTCGGCTTTGAAGCCTTGGCCACTACCAGTGCGGGGTTTGCCTTCAGTCTTGGGCGTCCGGATGCCGAGGGTGCGCTTTCGCTGGAAGATACCCTGGGCAACGCTGAGATGATCGTCCAGGCTACCGCGTTACCGGTGGCAGCGGATCTGGAAAACGGCTTCAGCGATACGCCTCAGGGTTGCGCCCAGAGCCTGTTGCGCGCCGCCGCTACCGGCATCGTTGGTGGCTCCATAGAAGACGCCACCGGGATTGCGGTCGATCCAATCTATCCTTTTGACCTGTCCGTTGAGCGGATTGAAGCGGCCGTCGTCGCCGCGCGCAGCTTGCCATTCCCCTTCATGCTGACGGCCCGTGCGGAAAACCTCCTGCATGGTCGCCTGGATTTACCCGACACCATTCGCCGTTTGCAGGCCTACGCTGAAGCGGGCGCCGACGTGCTATATGCCCCCGGCCTGCGCAGTGCCGAGGAAGTATTGGCGGTGGTGCGGGCGGTGGCACCCAAACCAGTGAATGTGTTGATGTCCGGTGGCCTCAAGCTCTCGGTGGTGCAATTGAGCGAGATGGGCGTCAAGCGCATCAGCGTCGGCTCGGCTATGGCCCTGGCTGCCTATGGCGAGTTCTTCAGGGCCGCACGGGAGGTTCAGGAGCTGGGAACCTTTACCTTTACCGAACGCTCGATGCCGTTCAGCCAGGCCAATCAGTTGTTCAAGGGGGAAGCGCCGAGTACGTAAGTGTCGTCGCCGTTACCGAGCTTGGGCGAGCCAGCGTTTTGCCGCGAAGCGGTCGTAAGCCATCTTGCACGGTCTAGCGGGTGGAGTGAGATCACCTGGATGGCGAGTGCTACGCGAAGGCGTAACCTGATCAAGCCGCCAGGCGCAGGTTCTGCAGGATCAGCGGGCGCGCCCAGCCGCAGTCGAAGTCCAGGGCCTTTTGCTGCTGCACCAATTCTTCTTGCGGGTACGGTTTGGCCGCAGGTGGCAGCAGGTCCAGTTCGAATTCGGCAATTGGCAGAAACAGCGGCTTGGGTTGCGGCGCAGGGCCGGGCTCGGGCAGTGGCTGGCCGGCAGTCAGCACGATTGGCCGCACCCAGCCACTTTCGAAGTTCTGCTGGCGCTGCTGGGCGACGATTTCATCCTCGGGGAACGGCACGGCCGCCGGTGGCAGCAATTGCAGTTCGAACTCGGCAATTGGCAGGAACAGCGGTTCAGGCGGGGCGATCTCGGTGTCCTGAACATCGCAATGGCGCTGGGTAACGATTTGCGTCAGCAGGTCGCTGCCGGCGCTGGGTTCGACCGAGGCGTCCACCGGCACCGGATCTGCGGCCACCTGCGCACCTGGCTCCTGGCCAAGCTGCTCGGCCAGCGCCCGGGCGAAGAAGTCCTGCCACACATGACTGACGCCGGCCAGCGCTTGGGTATTGCGCAGGCCGAAGTGGTTGTGGGTCGGCAGTACACCGGTGAATAGGGAATGAATGTCTGACATTTCTCTCGGTCGACGCTCAGGGTCTGGCAAAATGCCTGATCCTTTTTTATCGGCCGCTGTTTGCCGATCCTTAATATTTTTGAGCGTAGTAAACGATGAGCGAACAACCTGCGGCCAGCCGCATTCGGGTCGAGGCCCTGGCCGATGGTTTCCAGGCCCGTGCCGAGCACTGGGCCGAGCAGTTGGGTCTGCCCTTACAGTTGGCAGACGCCGATTTTTCCCTGCAAGTGGGGGAGCATGGCTTGCAACTGCAACAGCTGGGGCCTGATGCACCGGGTGCGGTGCGGGTGGATTTTGTCGAAGGCGGCGCAGCTCATCGCCGGCTCTATGGCGGGGGCAGTGGGCAGATGATCGCCAAGGCCGTGGGGGTGTCTCAAGGCGTGCGCCCGCGAGTACTGGATGCCACGGCTGGCCTGGGCAAGGACGCGTTTGTGCTGGCCAGCCTGGGTTGCGAGATGAGCCTGATCGAACGTCAGCCGTTGATTGGTGCCTTGCTTGAGGATGGCTTGGCGCGTGCGGCAGATGATTTTGAAGTGGCGCCGATTGTGGCGCGGATGACCTTGCTCAAGGGCAACTCCATCGAGGTCATGCGCAACTGGGAAGGTGAGCCACCGCAAGTGATCTACCTGGACCCGATGTTTCCCCATCGTGAGAAAACCGCTTTGGTGAAGAAGGAAATGCGCCTGTTTCGCCCGCTGGTGGGCGACGACCCGGATGCCCCGGCGCTGCTGGCCGCGGCATTGGCCCTGGCCAGCCATCGGGTGGTGGTCAAGCGCCCGCGCAAGGCACCGTGCATCGATGGGCCCAAGCCGAGCCATGCGCTGGATGGCAAATCCAGCCGGTACGATATTTATCCTAAAAAAGCGCTCAAGAATTAAGCTACAAGCGCTTGCCGCTAAACGCTTGCCGCTGCGTCAGCCCTATAAGCCCGCATAAACAACCCCACCACTTCCTGCACGTGCTCCTCGGCGGCCGCTTCGCTCAAGCGTTCGCCACAGCCATACAGCAAGCGGAAATTCGCCGTGCCCTTGAGCAGGCAAAAGAAGTGCTCGGCAGCGGTAAACGGTTTGTCGATATTCAGCGCCCCGCTCTGGTTGATCTTGCCCAGCAAGCGCTCCATTCCCTGCAACATCCGCATGGGGCCGGCTTCGAAGAAAATCTGCGACAGCTTGGGATCCTGATTGCCCGACGTCATCATCAGGCGATGCAGGTTCACTGATTCATCGCTGTTGATCAGCAGGTGAAAGCCACGGGCGATGTTCAGCAGCACCTTCTCCACCGGCACGCCGTCTGGCAGCTCGAAATACATCACCGGCAGTTGTGCTTCGCACTTGGCCTCGACGGCGGCGGTGAACAGTGTCTCTTTGTCGGTGAAGTGGCTGTAGACCGTCAACTTTGACACGCCCGCCTCAAGGGCCACGGCATCCATGCTGGTGCTTGCATAACCGTTGCTCAAGAACAGGATTTTCGCTGCGTCGAGGATTGCCTGGCGTTTTGCCATGTCCTTGGGACGCCCGGGGCTATTGGTGTTTACAGGATTGTCAGACATTTTCACTTTAATACTGGACTGGTGAGTTTGGTATTAATAACATACTGACCAGTATAATTACTCCAAGCACCATTTGCGAAAGGTCCTTCAGCATGCGCAGCACTTTCCTGCCCCTCGCGTTGCCTGTCAGCCTGGCTTTTTTATTGGCCGCCTGCGGCCATGAAGAAGTGCCCCCAACCACCGTGCGCCCGGCGATGGTGGTGCAGCCGCAGCCCTCGGCGCTGGCAATGGACAGCTATCCTGGCGAGGTGCGTGCCCGTTATGAGCCGGACCTGGCCTTTCGCATTGCTGGCAAAGTCAGTCGACGGCTGGTGGAGGAGGGCGAGCGCGTCAAGGCCAACCAACCGCTGGCAGAGCTCGATCCCCAGGATGTGCGCTTGCAGCTGCAGGCCACGCGGGCCCAGGTCACGGCAGCCGAGGCCAACCTGAGCCTGGTGCGGGCCGAGCGTGATCGCTACAAGACCCTGATGGACCGTCAGATGGTCAGTCGTTCCCAGTACGATAATTCCGAAAACCTCTACCGCGCAGGTGTCGCGCGCTTGCAGCAGATCAAGGCCGAATTCGACGTGGCCAACAACCAGGCCGGGTATGCCGTGCTGCGCGCCCCCCAGGACGGAGTGGTGGCCAAGCGTGCGGTGGAAGTCGGGCAAGTGGTGTCTGCCGGGCAAACCGTGTTCACCCTGGCCACCGATGGCGAGCGTGAAGTACTGATCAGTTTCCCGGAACAAAGCTTCGGCCGCTTCAAGGTGGGCCAGCCGGTCTCGGTGGAGTTGTGGAGCCAACCCGAACAGCGTTTCGAGGGGCGCATTCGCGAGCTGTCGCCAGCGGCGGATCCCAAATCGCGCACCTTTGCCGCCCGTGTGGCCTTCAACGCCGGCAAAGTCCCGGCAGAGCTGGGGCAAAGCGCGCGGGTCTTCATACAGGCCGACGGTGTCATTCCCCTGTCGGTGCCGTTGTCTGCCCTCAGTGCAGAGAACGGTGCGTCCTACGTCTGGTTGGTCAAGCCGGACAACACCCTCAAGCGCACAGCCGTGCGTATCGGCGCGTTCGGTGAGAAAAACGTGCCGGTGCTGGAAGGCCTGAGCCCGTCCGACTGGGTGATTGCCGCCGGTGTCCATGTGCTCCATGAGGGCCAGCAGGTGCGCCCGGTGGATCGTTCCAACCGGGTGGTGAATCTGGCGGCCAACAAGGAGTAGTCCCCGATGGGTTTCAATCTTTCCGAATGGGCGTTGCGAAATCGCCAGATCGTGCTGTTCCTGATGCTGTTGCTGGCTGTTGTCGGTACGTTGTCCTACACCAAACTGGGGCAAAGCGAAGACCCGCCGTTCACCTTCAAAGCCATGGTGATCAAGACCAACTGGCCCGGTGCTACAGCCCAGGAAGTCTCGCGCCAGGTCACCGAGCGTATTGAAAAGAAATTGATGGAAACCGGGGAGTACGAACGCATTGTCTCGTTCTCCCGTCCGGGCGAATCCCAGGTTACGTTCATGGCCCGGGACTCGATGCACTCGGCGCAGATTCCTGACCTCTGGTACCAGGTGCGCAAGAAGATCAGCGATATCCGCCAGACCCTGCCGCCGGATATCCAGGGCCCGTTTTTCAATGATGAGTTCGGCACCACCTTCGGCAATATCTACGCCTTGACCGGCGAGGGTTTCGACTACGCAGTGCTCAAGGACTACGCCGACCGCATCCAGATCCAGCTGCAACGGGTGCCGGATGTAGGCAAGGTCGAGTTGCTCGGGTTGCAAGACGAGAAGATCTGGATCGAACTGTCCAACCTCAAGCTCGCCACTCTCGGCCTGCCCCTGGCGGCGGTGCAGCAGGCGTTGCAGGAGCAGAACGCGGTGTCCACCGCCGGCTTCTTTGAAACCCCGAGCGAGCGCGTGCAACTGCGGGTGTCGGGTAACTTCAAGACGGTCGAAGAAATCCGCAATTTCCCGATCCGCGTGGGTGATCGCACCTTCCGTATTGGCGATGTGGCCGAGATTCACCGTGGCTTCAACGATCCTCCCGCGCCGCGTATGCGCTACATGGGGGACGACGCGATCGGCCTGGCCGTGGCCATGCGCGATGGCGGTGACATCCTGGTGCTGGGTAAGGCTCTGGAAGGTGAATTCGCACGTCTGCAGAAGAACCTTCCGGCCGGGATGGAACTGCGTAAGGTGTCGGATCAGCCAGCGGCGGTGAAGACCAGTGTGGGCGAATTCGTCCAGGTGCTGGCCGAAGCGTTGGCGATTGTGTTGCTGGTGAGTTTCTTCTCCCTTGGCGTGCGTACCGGCATGGTGGTGGCACTGGCGATTCCGCTGGTGTTGGCGATGACCTTTGCCTGCATGTATTACCTGGGGATCGGCCTGCACAAGATTTCCCTTGGCGCCTTGGTCCTGGCCCTGGGCTTGTTGGTGGATGACGCGATCATCGCCGTGGAAATGATGGCGATCAAGATGGAGCAAGGCTACGACCGGCTCAAAGCCGCCAGTTTCGCCTGGACCAGTACAGCGTTTCCGATGCTGACCGGCACGTTGATCACTGCGGCCGGCTTCCTGCCAATTGCTACCGCGCAATCGAGTACCGGCGAATACACTCGGTCGATCTTCCAGGTAGTGACCATTGCGCTGCTGGCCTCGTGGGTGGCGGCCGTGGTGTTTGTGCCTTACCTTGGGGAAAAGCTCCTGCCAGATCTGGCGAAGATTCATGCAGCCAAGCACGGCACCGATGGCCCGGATCCCTACGGCACGCCGTTCTATCAGCGCGTACGGCGCTGGGTGGAATGGTGCGTGCGCCGCCGCAAAACCGTGATCGTGCTGACGGTGTTGCTGTTTATCGGCTCGGTGGCGCTGTTCCGCTTTGTCCCGCAACAGTTCTTCCCGGCCTCCGGACGCCTGGAGCTGATGGTCGACCTGAAACTGGCTGAAGGCACCTCCCTGAGCAATACCGCCGAGCAGGTCAAGCGCCTCGAAGGTTTGCTCAAGGAACATGCGGGGATCGACAACTATGTGGCCTATGTCGGCACCGGCTCACCGCGTTTCTACCTGCCGTTGGACCAGCAACTGCCGGCGGCCAGCTTTGCCCAGTTTGTGGTACTGGCCAAGACCATCGAGGAGCGTGAAAACCTGCGCACCTGGTTGATTGAGACCCTCAACGAGCAATTCCCCGATGTGCGCTCGCGGGTTACCCGCCTGGAAAACGGCCCACCGGTTGGTTATCCGGTGCAGTTTCGCGTGACTGGCGAGCACATCGAAGAAGTGCGGGCCCTGGCGCGTAAAGTTGCAGCCAAGGTCCGTGAAAACACTCATGTGGCCAATGTGCATCTGGATTGGGAAGAGCCGAGCAAGATCGTCTACCTCAATGTCGATCAGGACCGTGCTCGTGCCCTGGGCGTGAGCACGGCCAACCTGTCGAAATTCCTCCAGAGTTCCCTGACCGGTTCCAGCGTCAGCCAATACCGGGAGGACAACGAGTTGATCGAGATCCTCCTGCGCGGCACCGTGCATGAGCGCACCGAGTTGTCGCTGCTGCCGAGCTTGGCGGTACCGACCGACAACGGCACCAGCGTGGCGCTGTCGCAGATTGCCACCCTGGAGTATGGTTTCGAGGAAGGCATTATCTGGCATCGCAATCGCCTGCCGACGGTGACTGTGCGTGCCGATATCTACGGCAAGGAGCAACCCGCGACCCTGGTCCAGCAGATCCTGCCGACCCTGGCCGAGGTGCGTGCCGAACTACCGGACGGTTATCTGTTGGACGTAGGTGGCACCGTGGAGGATTCCGCCCGAGGGCAGAACTCGGTGAAGGCCGGTGTGCCGCTGTTCATCGTGGTCGTACTGACCTTGCTGATGCTACAACTGCGCAGTTTTTCGCGCACGGCCATGGTGTTCCTTACCGCGCCGCTGGGGCTGATCGGCGTGACGCTGTTCCTGTTGGTATTCCGCCAGCCGTTTGGTTTTGTGGCCATGCTGGGGACTATCGCGCTGTCGGGGATGATCATGCGTAACTCGGTGATCCTGGTGGATCAGATCGAGCAAGACATCAAGGCCGGCCTGGATCCGTGGCAGGCAATTATCGAGGCCACCGTGCGGCGCTTCCGGCCGATTGTGCTGACGGCGCTGGCGGCGGTGCTGGCGATGATCCCGTTGTCGCGCAGCGTGTTCTTCGGGCCGATGGCGGTGGCGATCATGGGCGGGTTGATTGTGGCGACGGCGTTGACCTTGCTGTTTTTGCCGGCGCTTTATGCGGCGTGGTTCCGGGTCAAGCCGAAGTCGGTATAAGCCTGCGTAAATCGGCTACAGGATTAGGAACTGTTTCTTGCGGATCTGCCACTCAGGGAAACCTGGAATGCAGGTACCTTTTTCTGGGTGACGGAGTTGCCACAGGACTAGGTTCTATTAAACCGTGAGGAGTTACCTATGGGCTTATTTGCGATGGGTGGAATAGGTATTGGTATCGGTATGATGCCGATGATGGGCTTCAAAATGGGGAAAGGTTTCGGCAAGGGCAAGGGCAAATCCAAGCCTCCGCCCTGCCATCATCACCACCACCACGCTCAACCGCCGTTTTCTAATAGCGTAAAGTTCGAGGGAAAAATCACCTACGGCTGATGATGGCCAGGTGCATACCCCTCGTGCAGTAACACAAACGCCCCGATTATTCGGGGCGTTTGTGTTTTGTGTCCGGCAGGCTGGGTGCAGCGTACTTACAGCGCGCCAAACACTTTTTTTGCCAGGCTGGTCGCGGCGGCTGCCGGGTTCTGGCGAATGCTTTCTTCCTGTTGGGCAATCATCTTGAACAAACCGTCCAGCGCTTGTTCAGTCACGTAGTTTTCGACGCTGTCGGCCTTGCCACCGAGCAAGCCCATTGGGGCTTTTTTGGCGAGTGCGTTGTACTGCTGGGCGACACCGACCTTGTCCGTGGATTGCTTGACGATCGGCAGGAACTTGGCGCGGATCTGCTCACGGCTGCTTTTGTCCAGGTATTGGGTCGCCGAGTCCTGGCCGCCGCTGAGGATGCCCTTGGCATCGTTCACGCTCATGTTTTTCACGGCATTCACCAGAATCGGCTGGGCCTGGGTCACGGCGGATTCGGCCGCTTTGTTCATGCTGGCTTCAAGTTGGGTGATCTGATCGCCCATGCCGAGCATTTTCAGGGCGCCGGAGGCTTTTTCCAACTTGCCGGGCAAGCCGATCTTGACCTCGGGGTTATTGCTGAAACCACCAGGAGCTCCCAGTTGCTTGACGGCAATCTGCGCGCCCTGGGTCAGTGCGTCCTTGAGGCCACCGGTTGCGTCGCCCTGGGACAGATCGCCCAGGGACAGGGCCATGGCGTTTGCGCCGAGCAGCAGGCCGGCACACAAGGTGGTGAGGCGAAGAGAGGTACGGAGCATGGGCGCTTCCTTTTAGTCGACGGGATCAGTGGGCAACGGCGTCAACGCGCAGGCGAAGCGGCTGCGGATCCTGGCCGTTCAACTGCACCGAATGGCGCTCGGTGGTGATAAACATTAGCTTGCCATCCAGCTCGATGCGAGCACTGACCGAATAGCTGTGGCCAGGCTTGACCTGTGCAGGGTCGTAGCTCAGGTGGAAGGGCAGCGGTACCTGCTTGCCATTGACCGGGCCTTTTTGCTCGGCCAGGGTGACGGCCGGTGCATCGGCCAGCGAAACATCTTGCAGGCTCACGCTCAGGGTCGCGGTAGGTGGCAGGGCTATGCGTTGCAGGTAGAACACTTCGCCATCAAGGCTGGCTTTAGGGGCAGGGTTCATCGAGTGACAGGCTCCCAGCAGGGCGGTCAGGCCCAGGAGAATGATTTTTTTCATGGTACAGCTCCTTGTCAACGGCGCCAGAAACACCCTGGCGCCTGGGTAAATCTAGCGGGTTTCGACCGGCTCGGCGTCCGGCGCGGACGTTTCCTCGTTGCGGTGCAACGCCACCTGGCGAATCGACAGGCGAATTTCCGCCGGCAACACCCGTTTGGCCGCGCCTTCGGCCAACTCGCCGAGCAGGTCGTGGTAACTCAACTTACCGGCTTCATCGCGGCGCAGCACATCTTGCTCCAGCAACGTCTGAATGAAATGTCGGAAAAGGCTCTTATCGAAGAACTCCGGGGCATTCAAACCATGCAGGATCGACAGGCGCTGGGCCATGACCGTGCACAAGTCTTCCAGCTCTTCGGCGCTGATGCTGTTCTGGCCACTGTTGAGCAGCAGGGAAATGGCCATGTAGAAGCGTTGCAGGGTCTGGGCAATGCTCTTGGACAGCAGGGTCAGCAGTACAAAGTTGCGTGAGCTGGGGGCCGGGCGCAGGTAGATGTTGTTTTCAAAACGCAGCAGGCCTTGTTCCACCAGGGCTTGGAGCCATTGATCGACCACGGCGTCCAACTCGTCCAGGGACCAGCGGATAAACAGTTCCGACTGCAGGTACGGGTAGAGCGCGCGGGTGTAGCGCAGGATCTGTTCGCGGCTCATGCGCGAGCTGCTCTGGAAGAAGCTGGCGAGCAGCGCAGGCAGGGCGAAGATGTGCAGCACGTTGTTGCGGTAATACGTCATCAGGACCGCATTTTGCTCGTCCAGATACAGGATCTTGCCCAGGGCATCGCTCTGTTCCGACAGCAGGTCCATGTCCTTGACGTGCTTGATCAGGGCCTGGCCATCGCCCTCGGGCAGCGTGGTGTGGGGCGAGTAGGGCACCCGGCGCAGCAGCGCCAGGTACAAGTCCAGCACCCGCGCCATGGCCTGGTCGTCCAGGGCCAGGCGGCTGGTAGACAACAGCGCCAGCGCCACCAGGTTCACCGGGTTGATCGCGGCGGCCTCGTTGAGGTGCTGGGCCACGCGCTCGCCGAGGCGGTTGGTGGTTTCATTGAGCCAGGCCGGCTTGTAGTTCGGTGCCAGTTCCTGGGCGCGCCAGTCTGGTTGTTCCTGGTCGAGGAACTCAGCCAGCTTGATCGGCTCGCCAAAGTTGACCGCCACCTGGCCAAAACGCTGTTTCAAGGCGCCAATGACCTTGAAGATATCGAAGATCGACTCTTTCTTTTTCGTCGCGCCACGCAGCTCGCCCAGGTAGGTACGGCCTTCCAGCACCCGCTCGTAGCCGATATACACCGGTACAAACACAATCGGCATGCGTGAGGAGCGCAAAAAGCTGCGCAGGGTGATCGCCAGCATCCCGGTCTTGGGTTGCAGCATGCGCCCGGTCCGTGAACGTCCGCCCTCGACGAAGTACTCCACCGGAAAGCCTTTGGTGAACAGGGTGTACAGGTATTCGTTGAACACTGAGGTGTACAGCGGGTTGCCCTTGAACGTACGGCGCATGAAAAACGCCCCGCCACGGCGCAGCAGGCTGCCGATCACCGGCATATTGAGGTTGATCCCAGCGGCAATGTGCGGCGGAGTCAGGCCGTTCTTGAACAGCAGGTACGACAGCAGCAAGTAGTCGATATGGCTGCGGTGGCAGGGCACGTAGATCACTTCGTAACCCTGGGCGACCTTTTGTACACCCTCGATATTGTTGACCTTGATGCCGTCGTAGATCTTGTTCCAGAACCAGCTCAGGACCACTTCGAGGAAGCGGATCGCGGTGTAGGTGTAGTCCGAGGCGATTTCGTTGCCATAGCGCAGGGCCTGGGCCTTGGCTTTTTCCGGGGCGATATTTTCCCGTTCGGCTTCATCGAGGATCGCCTGGCGCACCAGCGGCATATTGACCAGGCCTTTGACCAGGTTGCGTCGGTGGGACAGATCGGGGCCGATCACCGCGGTCTTCAGGTTGCGAAAATGCACCCGCAGGATCCGTTGGGCCATGCGCACCGTGCGTTCGTGGCCTTTATTGTGCTCGATCAATTCACGCAGGTTGATTGGCGCGGAGAATTGCACCCGAGTCTTGCGCCCCAGGATCAGGATGCTCAACAGACGGCGCAGGCGCCCGGTGACGGCCCAGCTGTCGGCGAACAGCAGTTTCCAGGGGCTCGACTCACTGGCTGGCGACTGGCCCCAGAACACACTGACCGGGATGATCTGCGCATTTTCTTCGGCATGTTCGGTCAAGGTGTTGACCAGGCGCGTCAAGGTCGGCGGTGCGCCGCGCTTGTCCTGGCGACCGAGCCAGTCCGGGTCGGGGGTCAGGTAAAAGAATGCCGCCGGCTCCATCAATGGGCCAACGGACACCGGCAGCACCGGGCGCGGCAAGCCTGCCTTGGTGCACTCGGCATCCACTACGGCCAGTTCGGTCAGGGAGGGCGATTGCAGGACGTAGAACACCGGCCGGCTGCGGTCCAGGTTAAGGGTGAGGGACGACTGGTTGATCGTCTCGGAGCGAACCCAGAGGTACAACAGTCGGCGCAAGGTGCCAAATACCAGACGGCGGAACGGGGAGCGGGTCATAGGCGTGCTGCTTTGAGTGGAAAAAACCGAGCAGGCGCTCGGGCGGGTAGTGTGCCGTATTCGCCGAAAATCGGCAAAAAAGCAGCGATGTAAACTTGAGTTGATCGTTTTTGAGCCTGTCTTATACTCGGCAGTTCAATGCGAGCGACTCAACAATAAAAAGCATGTGGGAGTAAACAGATGACAACGCGCGAAACCGGTAATGTGAAGTGGTTCAACGACGCCAAGGGCTATGGCTTTATCCAGCGTGAAGATGGCAAGGATGTGTTTGTACACTACCGCGCCATTCGTGGTGAAGGCCACCGCTCCTTGGCAGAAGGCCAGCAGGTGGAGTACGCCGTGGTGACCGGCGAGAAGGGCTTGCAGGCAGAGGATGTAGTCGGTCTTTAAAGCAGATTTCTGCACCGCTGCTGAATCCATGTGGGCGCGGGCTTGCTCGCGATAGCGGTGAGTCAGTCACTGTAGAGGTTGACTGATTGACCGCTATCGCGAGCAAGCCCGCTCCCACATTTGATTGGGTTCACAGGTCAGGATCAGGCAGTTTTCCAGGTGATCTGTTCTTCACCGTCTTCGCTGATGCGGATCCAGGTATCGGCGCTTTCTTCACCTTCCTCTTCGACCCACGTCCCCGGCGCGCAGCGCACTTCAACGTTCAGTGCGGCAAAGGCGGCACGCGCGCAGGCGATGTCGTCGTCCCACGGGGTCTGGTCGCTTTCCAGGTACAGGCTGTTCCATTTGCCCACGGCTTTGGGCAGCCAGGTCACAGGCACGTTGCCGGCCTTGCACTTGTAGGTC
Source organism: Pseudomonas sp. 25 R 14 (assembly GCF_900004755.1). NCBI lineage: Bacteria > Pseudomonadati > Pseudomonadota > Gammaproteobacteria > Pseudomonadales > Pseudomonadaceae > Pseudomonas > Pseudomonas sp. 25 R 14. Next base: position 138,822 of record NZ_CVTS01000040.1, read on the forward strand.
TGGCCCTTTTGTACCCAGTCAGTACACGGCCCCAGGGCGGCGCCGAGCCAGGCAGCGATGGCCTTGTAGTCGACGTCGGCGTCCTTGAGGTAAATCTCGATATCGGGTTGGCGCATGGATGTTCCTCGTTGCGGGATTCGAAAATCCATTCGCGGATTCAGGTTGGGCATTGAATGCCCGGAAAGTCGGTTATTGAAGCACGAAATAGTCGTAGCGCATGGATACGGTGACCAGCAGCGGTTCGTCCTGCTCGATCACCTGGGCGCGGCGCTCGGCACTGGCACGCCAGCCGTGGGGCGTCATCGCCAGTAGGTTGGCGCGGTCCCTGGGCTCGGCCAGGCTGAGTTGGAACTCCAGGACTTCGCTGTGTTGCAGGCTCATGCCATCCGGTACCAGGGCCAAATGCTTGTCGTCGGTGTATTCGCGCACTTCGTCGTACAGGCGTTCGCGTAACTCCATCAGGTGGCCGCTGGTCGGGCCGACCTTCATCAAACCGCCGCCCGGGCTGAGCAGGCGCTTGGCTTCTTGCCAGTCCAGCGGGCTGAACACACTGGCGAGGAATTGGCAGCTGGCATCGGCCAACGGCACACGGGCCATGCTGGCGATCAGCCAGGTCAGTGTCGGGTTGCGCTTGCAGGCGCGCTTGACCGCTTCCTTGGAGATATCCAGGGCATAACCATCGGCGCGCAGCAGGGCGTCGGCGATTTGCGCGGTGTAATAACCTTCGCCACAGCCGATATCCAGCCAGCGCTGGGGCTTGCGCTCGGCGGCAAGTGCCGCCAGGCGTTTGGCCACGGGGGCGTAATGCCCGGCATTGAGAAAGTCGCGGCGCGCTTCAACCATCGCCAGGTTATCGCCTGGGTCACGGCTGTTCTTGTGCTGCACCGGCAACAGGTTCAGGTAACCCTGGCGAGCCCGGTCGAAACGATGCCCGGTCGGGCAGGCCACGCCGTTGTCCACTTCATTGAGTGGCGCGCTGCAAATGGGGCAAGCGAGCATCAGGCGAGCAACTTGATCAGGGTCTGGTAGTAGATTTCGGTCAGCACATCGAGGTCGCTGGCCAGAATGCGTTCGTTGACCTGATGGATTGTCGCGTTGACCGGGCCCAGTTCCACCACTTGGGTGCCGAGGGTCGCGATAAAGCGCCCGTCGGAGGTGCCGCCACTGGTGGACGCCTTGGTCTCGCGCCCGGTGATGGCCTTGATGCTGGCCGACACCGCGTCGAGCAACGCGCCCGGCTCGGTGAGGAACGGCAGGCCCGACAGCGCCCACTCCACATGCCAGTCCAGGCCATGTTTGTCGAGAATCGCCGCGACCCGCTGTTGCAGGCCTTCGACGGTGGACTCGGTGGAGAACCGGAAGTTGAACACCGCCGTCAGGTCGCCCGGGATCACGTTGGTCGCGCCGGTGCCGGAATTGAGGTTGGAGATCTGGAAACTGGTCGGCGGGAAGAAGGTGTTGCCGTCGTCCCAATGTTCGGCGGCCAGTTCGGCCAGGGCCGGGGCGGCCAGGTGGATCGGGTTCTTGGCCAGGTGCGGATAGGCCACATGGCCTTGTACGCCGCGTACGGTCAGGGTGGCACCGAGGGAGCCACGACGACCGTTCTTCACCACGTCGCCCACCAGGGTGGTGCTCGACGGTTCGCCAACGATGCACCAGTCCAGGCGCTCCTTGCGCGCGGCCAGGCGCTCGATCACGGCCTTGGTGCCGTGGTGGGCCGGGCCTTCTTCATCACTGGTGATCAGGAAGGCTACCGAGCCCTTGTGATCCGGGTAGTCCTTCACGAAGCGCTCGGAGGCGACGAGCATGGCGGCCAGGCTGCCTTTCATGTCGGCGGCGCCACGTCCGCAGAGCATGCCGTGCTCGTCGATCAGCGCGTCGAACGGGTCATTCTGCCAGGCTTGCACCGGGCCGGTCGGGACCACATCGGTATGGCCGGCGAAGCACAGCACCGGGCCTTCGTGCTTGCCGTGGGTGGCCCAGAAGTTATCCACATCTTCGATGCGCATTGGCTCAAGCGCAAAGCCGGCGTCGCCCAGGCGCTGCATCATCAGCTTCTGGCAATCAGCGTCGACAGGTGTCACCGACGGGCGACGGATCAGGTCGATAGCGAGTTGGAGGGTCGGCGAAAGGTCGGCGTGGGCCGTCATGGGGAAGCTCCGAAAGCGTGTTATGGGCGCAGGACGAATGTGGTAAAGCGGCGTAAATCCAATGTGGGAGCGGGCCTGAGCCATGCTCTGCAAAAGGGCCGTTATCTTATAGCAAAACGGCGACCAGAGGCCGCCGTTTAGTGGATTGCGCAAGTTTTTACGCCGCTGGGGCGGGCTCCACCACCGCTGCCGGCTTGGGCAGCGATGACAGGAACGCCATGATCAGCGCGGCGACATACGGCAGCGACTGCACCAGCAGCATCACCACCCAGAAGCGCATGTCATTGCTCGGCAGGCCTTGCACCAGGTAAATCCCCAGTGCTGCGCCCCACAGCAGCAACATGATGAACATTTCTTCGCGGGCTTCGGAAATCGCGACCCAGAAGCCGTGGTTATCCGCGTTTTTCGGTGTACGAAAGAACGGAATACTGGTGGTGAAGAAACCATACAGCACCGCCTTGGCAATGGTATGGGACAACGCCAATCCGGCCAGGGCCGCGCAGAACGCATCCTTGAGGTTCACGCCAACGGCGCGACGGTAGAGGAAGATGATCTTGCCGACCTTGAACACGAACAACGCCAACGGCGGGATCGCGAAAATCAGCAACGGCGGATCAACCCGCGTTGGCACAATGATCATCGCCGCCGACCACAACAGGGCACCGACGGTGAAGAAGATGTTCATGCCATCGGCCACCCACGGCAGCCAGCCCGCGAGGAAGTGATAGCGCTGGCCACGGGTCAGTTCGGTGTCCTTGCCGCGCAGCAGGCTGGCGGTGTGGCGCTTGATGATCTGAATCGCGCCATAAGCCCAGCGGAAGCGCTGTTTCTTGAAGTCGATAAAGGTATCGGGCATCAGGCCCTTGCCGTAGCTGGTGTGGTAGTACGCAGCCGACAGACCTTTCTCGAATACCCGTAGGCCCAGCTCGGCGTCCTCACAGATGCACCAGTCGGCCCAGCCCAGTTCTTCGAGCACCGAGCGCCGGGTCATGGTCATGGTGCCGTGCTGGATGATCGCGTCACGGTCGTTACGCGTGACCATGCCGATATGGAAGAAGCCCTTGTATTCGGCGTAGCACAGCTTCTTGAAGGTGCTTTCGTTCTGGTCGCGATAATCCTGGGGCGATTGCACCACGGCAATTTTCGGGTCGGCGAAGTGCGGCACCATGTGTTTGAGCCAGTTCGGCGATACGCAGTAGTCGGAGTCGATCACCGCGATCACTTCGGCATCCTTGGCGGTATGCGGGATCAGGTAGTTCAGCGCGCCGCCCTTGAAACCGGCCAGGGGCGCGACGTGGAAGAACTTGAAGCGCGGGCCTAGCGTTTCACAGTAGTCGCGCACCGGTTCCCACACGGCAGGGTCCTTGGTGTTGTTGTCGATGATCAGGACTTCGTAGTCCGGGTAATCGAGGGCGGCCAGGGCGTCGAGGGTCTGTTTGACCATCTCGGGGGGCTCGTTGTAGCAGGGCACATGGATCGACACTTTCGGGCGGTAGTCCGAATCCCCCTCAACCGGCAGGAATTCACGCCGGCGCTTGTGGGTCCAGACCGCTTCCGCCAACTCATGAGCCTCGGTCAGCAGCACGATAAACACCCCGAGCGCACCGAGTGCCAGGAGGAAACCCACTGTCAGGCTGAACCAGGTGCTGTATTGCTGGCTGTAGTCGTAGCCGATCCATACCAGCACCGAGCCACACAGGAACGCGATAAAGGTCAGGAAGGTGCGGCCACGCTGGCGCAGGGCCGAGCCGTCGATCATCAGTAAGGTCAGCGACAACAGCGCCAGCACCACCGAGCCGATGGCCAGCACCCGCCATTGCGGAATCGCCACCACCGGGCCTTCGAAGTTGAATTTCTGCTGGCGCGCGGCGTTGAACACGCCCCAATAGGCGCCGACCGAGCCTTCATCACTGGCTTTCCAGGGTTGGTCGAAGGCTTCGATCACGAAGTAGTTGTAGCCCTGGCGATTCAGCTTGTTCACCAGGGTACGCAGGTAGATCGCCTGGTCGGCAGGGGACGCGTCCGCGCCACCGCGCATCCGGCCATTGCTCGGCCAGCCGACTTCCGACAGCAGCAGCGGCTTTTTCGGGAAGGTCTTCTTCAGATCCTTGGCGCGGTCAAGGACGAATTGCCCGGCCTGGGCCATCGGCACATGTTCCCAATACGGCAGGACGTGCGCGGCGATCAGGTCGACATGCTTGCCCAGTTGCGGGTTGTGTTCCCAGATGTGCCACTGCTCGGAGGTGGTCACGGGCACTTTGACGGCGGCGCGCACCCGGTCCAGCAGGACAATCAGCTCTTCGGGGGTGATCTCCTTGCGGAAGATCGCCTCGTTACCTACCACCACGCGGACCACGCTACGCGAGCTGTTGGCAATCTCGATGGCGCGCTGGATTTCCCGCTCGTTGCGCTCAAGGTCCGGGCTGATCCAGATCCCCAGGGTCACCCGCAGGCCGAATTCTTCCGCCAGCTTGGGGATATTCCCCAGCGGGCCGTCGACCGAATAGGTCCGGATGTTGTCCGTCAGCTTGCTCATGATCGCAAGGTCCTGACGCATCTGCTCGTCGGTCGGGTACTGGTCTTTCTGCGGGTACTGGCCTTGCTGGAACGGCGAGTAGGAAAAACCGGAGATTTGCTGTGGCCAGTTGGGGGTGGTGACCGGGCGGTTGATCAGCGCCCAGAAACCGGTGAACAGCGCGGCAATCGCTAGCACTACCACCAGGTTGAGTCCAAATTTACGCGATGACATAGCTGTTTCGGGTTCCAAAGGGTGTGGAACGAATGGAGGTGTCGAACGGCGCGCATCCTACACCGGCCCTTCCCTGACCGTACAGCAAGCCGGGAAAAACCGGGCATTGGGCAGCGAAAGCACGAGTAAGTTCTTTACTTATAGCTTGTAGCTTAGAACTTATCGCTGCGTAGCCCTATAATGCGCGCCGGTTTTTGGGGTAATGGTCATGAGTACAGAAGATCCACGGTTTGCAGGCGTCGCCCGTCTCTATGGCATTGACGGCCTGGAGCGCTTGAAAGCGGCCCATGTGGCCATCGTCGGCGTGGGCGGTGTCGGCTCGTGGGCGGCGGAAGCCATGGCCCGTTGCGGTGTGGGCGAAATCTCGCTGTTTGACCTGGACGATGTGTGCGTCAGCAACAGCAATCGTCAGTTGCATGCCCTGGACAGTACGGTGGGCAAGCCCAAGGTCGAGGTAATGGCCGAACGCCTGCGCGCGATCAACCCCGATTGCACCGTGCATGCGGTGGCGGATTTTGTGACCCGCGACACCATGGCCGAGTACATCACGCCTGACATTGATTGCGTGGTCGACTGCATCGACGCGGTCAACGCCAAGGCGGCGCTGATTGCCTGGTGCAAGCGTCGCAAGATCCAAATCATCACCACCGGCGGCGCGGGCGGGCAGATTGATCCGACGCTGATTCAGGTGTGCGACCTGAACCGTACCTTCAATGACCCGCTGGCTTCGAAAGTGCGCTCCACCTTGCGTCGCGACTATGGGTTCTCGCGCACCGTGACCCGCCATTACAGCGTGCCGTGTGTGTTTTCCACCGAACAGCTGCGCTACCCCAAGCCGGACGGCAGCATCTGTTTGCAGAAGAGTTTTGTCGGTGATGGCGTGAAGTTGGACTGCGCCGGCGGATTTGGCGCGGTGATGATGGTCACCGCGACGTTCGGCATGGTGGCGGCGACCAAGGCGGTGGACAAGATTGTGGCCGGGGTGCGCAGGCCTTCGGAACGGGTCAAGCCTGCATAAATATCACGACCCTGCATCAGTCAAAAATGTGGGAGCGGGCTTGCTCCCACATTTAGTGTTGTGTATGGCTCAAGTCGCGCATGCGTTGCAGGACTGCGTTCAGGCCATTGCTGCGCGACGGCGACAACTGGCGGGAAAGCCCCAGTTGGTTGAACCAGTCGGGCAGGTCGACCGCTTGTAACTCGTCGGCCGACAGCCCATTGACCCGCGCCAGTAGCAAGGCCACCAACCCGCGAATCAAGCGCGCTTCGCTGCTGGCAGCAAACTGCCAATGGCCGTCGTGCAGTCGCCCCACCAGCCACACCAGGCTTTCACAGCCTTGTACCAGATTGGCGTCGACCTTATCGGCATCAGCCAATGCCGGCAGCCGCTCACCCCATTGCATCAGCATTCGCGCGCGTTGCTCCCAACTCCCAACGGCCTGAAAGGCTTGCAGCGCGGCCAGCGCATCCACTGGCAAGTTCATCGCAGCATGTCCAGCGCCTGATCCAGCGCTTCAAAAAAGCGCTCCAGGTCGTCGGAATCGTTGTACAGCGCCAAGGACACCCGGATTGCCCCCGAGAGCTGCAGGCGTTTGAGCAGCGGCATCGCACAGTGATGGCCGGCGCGCACGGCGATGCCTTGTTCGGTCAGCAAGTGGGCGAGGTCGGCGTTGTGTACGCCCTCGACGACGAAGCTGGCCAGGGCCACTTGGGGCGCACCCAGCAGGCGCACGCCATTGCGTGCCCGCAAACCGCGCAGCAGATAGTCGTGCAGCGCGGCTTCATGGGCGATCACCGCCGATTGATCCAGGGAACTCAGGTAATCCAGGGTCGCGCCCAGGCCAATCACCCCGGCAATCGGCGGCGTACCGGCTTCGAAGCCCAGGGGGGCGGGACGGAAGCTGGCACTGTGGTAATCCGCCTGTTGCACCATCTCGCCACCAAACTGCCAGTGGCGGAGCAAATGCAAGGCTTCGGTGCGGCCGTAGAGCACGCCGACGCCGTCCGGGCCATAGAGCTTATGGCTGGAAAATACATAGAAATCACAGCCCAGCGCCTGCACGTCGTGGCGCCCGTGGACAATGCCCTGGGCGCCATCGACCACGGTCAGTGCATCGTGGGCCTTGGCCAGCGCCAACAGTTGCGGCAGGGGTTGCCAGACGCCCAGTACATTGGACAGTTGGCTCACCGCCAGCAAGCGGGTCTGCGGGCCGATAAGCTGGGCTGCGGCTTGTAGGTCGATCAAACCCTCGTCATCGAGGGGCAGCACCACCAGCTTCAGCTCGCGACGCTTGGCCAGTTGCTGCCAGGGCAGCAGGTTGGCGTGATGCTCCAGGGCGCTGATGACAATCTCATCGCCCGGGTTGAAAAGGGGCTCAAGGCCATAGGCCAGGAGGTTCAGCGCAGATGTCGCGCCGTGGGTAAAGATGATCTGCCCGCTGTCACCGACGTTGAGCCATTGCGCCACTTTGCTGCGACTGTCCTCGAACCCTTGAGTCGCATGGGCGCCCGGCAGATGCTGGGCGCGATGCACATTGGCTGCGCCATTGGCGTAGTAATGGTTCAGGGCGTCCAGCAGGGCTTGAGGTTTTTGCGTGGTGGCGGCGTTGTCCAGGTAGGTCTGGTCTTGCCGTTGCAAGGTAGCGATAGCCGGGAAGTCGGCGCGCCAGGGCGAGGGCACAAGCATGGTTTCAAGACTCATATGAACAGGCCGCGTTTTCGAGCGCGGCCTGTTCCGGTGGCATCGAGTCGCTGCTTAGTTGTGAGCGTGCAGCGCTGCGTTCAGTTCGATGGCCGACTTGTGGGTTTTGCACTCCACGGCACCGGTCTCGGAGTTACGACGGAACAGCAGGTCTGGTTGACCGGCCAATTCGCGGGCCTTGACCACCTTGACCAGTTGGTTCTGCTCATCGAGCAACGCCACTTTAGTGCCGGCAGTCACGTACAGGCCGGACTCCACGGTGTTGCGATCGCCCAACGGGATGCCGATACCGGCGTTGGCGCCGATCAGGCAGCCTTCGCCCACCTTGATCACGATATTGCCGCCACCCGACAGGGTGCCCATGGTGGAGCAACCGCCGCCCAGGTCCGAACCCTTGCCGACAAATACGCCGGCCGATACACGACCTTCGATCATGCCCGGGCCTTCGGTACCGGCGTTGAAGTTGACGAAACCTTCGTGCATCACGGTGGTGCCTTCACCCACGTAAGCGCCCAGGCGCAGGCGCGCGGCATCGGCGATACGCACGCCAGCCGGCACCACGTAGTCGGTCATTTTCGGGAACTTGTCCACCGAGAACACTTCCAGCAGCTCGCCACGCAGGCGCGCTTCCAGTTGACGCTCGGCCAGTTCGCCGATGTCGATCGCACCCTGGCTGGTCCAGGCCACGTTCGGCAGTTGCGGGAACACACCGGCCAGGCTCAGGCCGTGAGGCTTGACCAAGCGGTGGGACAGCAGATGCAGCTTGAGGTAGGCCTCGGGGGTAGAGGTCAGTGCAGCATCTTCGGCCAGCAGCGTGGCGACCAACGGCTTGTGGCTTTCGGCCAGGCGCGTCAGCAGGGCGGCTTGGGTGGCATCTACATTTTTCAGGGCGTCAGCCAGTTGCGAGGCTTGGGCAATGGTGAAAGTGATGGCCTGGTTGCCTTCGCTATAGCCGAGGATCGGCGCGATGGCGGCCACGATTTCAGCCGAAGGATTGAGCAACGGTTGCGCGTAAAACACTTCCAGCCAAGCACCTTGGCGGTTCTGGGTGCCGACGCCGAAGCCCAGGCTGAACAGGGAATTGGACATGTTGTTACCTCTACAAAAATGAAATGGCTGGCCTACTTGAGGGCCGCCGAATAACTATCTGGCTTGAAGCCAATCAGGGTTCTGTCACCGAGATCGAGCACCGGGCGCTTGATCATCGAGGGTTGTGCGAGCATCAGTTCAATAGCTTTCGCCTGGTCGAGATCGGCTTTGCGTTCGTCTTCGAGTTTGCGAAAGGTCGTGCCTGCACGGTTCAAAACCACCTGCCAACCGTGCTCGTTGCACCATTGGGTCAAGTGTTCGCGGTCGATACCGGCCGTCTTGTAGTCATGAAACTCATAGTTGACAGCGTGTTCATCAAGCCAGGTGCGCGCCTTTTTCATGGTGTCGCAGGCTTTGATGCCGAAAAGGTGCAAGGTTTTACTTGAATCGGTCAAGGAACTGCCCCCTTTGGGCTGATGGAAACGTAGGATCACGGATTATGCCATGACCGAAGGGTTTCGGTGCCGCTCGTCACGCCTTACGTGATCGGGTGCGACTTATGTGCAACGGTCAGCCGGCAGCATAGGCGGCTAATATGGCACTTCAAAGGCGCGCCGTTGCCTGATGTGTGTCGTAGTAAGTCGATTGTCTGGGAACTCCGCGTTATGCAAACCGCCTACACCGTTCTTATCCTGCTGATGCTGGTCAGCGTTTCGCGTCTGGTAGGGCGTGTTATCCCACTGCCGTTGCCGTTGGTGCAGATTGCCGCTGGTGCCTTGCTGGCCTGGCCAACCCTGGGGCTGCATGTGGCCCTGGACCCCGAGTTGTTTCTGTTCCTGTTCCTGCCGCCACTGCTGTTTTCCGATGGCTGGCGCATGCCCAAGCGCGAACTGTGGCGCCTGCGCGGGCCAATCCTGACGTTGGCGGTGGGCTTGGTACTGTTTACTGTGGTGGGTGCCGGTTACTTCATTCATTGGTTGCTGCCGAGCATCCCTTTGCCGGTGGCCTTCGCCCTGGCGGCCGTATTGTCACCGACGGATGCCGTGGCGGTGTCGGCTATTTCTCAGAACCGTTTGCCCACGCCCCTGATGCATATGCTTCAAGGCGAGGCCTTGATGAATGATGCGTCGGGCCTGGTGACGTTCAAGTTCGCCCTTGCGGCAGCGTTGACCGGGGTGTTTTCCCTGGCCGATGCCAGCCTGACTTTTGTGTTGGTGGCGGTAGGCGGCCTGGCGGTGGGCGTGGCGTTGAGCTGGCTGGTCGGTCGCCTGCGGGCCTGGATGATTGCCCGGGGCTGGGATGACCCGGCAACACACGTGGTGTTCATGTTGCTGTTGCCATTTGCCGCTTATGTGCTGGCGGAGCGTCTGGGCGCTTCGGGGATTCTGTCGGCCGTCGCGGCGGGCATGATGCAAAGCTGGCTGGACCTGTTGCCCCGCCAGACCAGTACACGTTTGCTCAACCGCAGTGTCTGGTCGCTGCTGGAGTTTGCCTTCAACGGTTTGATCTTCCTGCTGTTGGGCCTGCAATTGCCGGACATCATCAAGGCAGTGGTCAGTCATGAGCCAACCCTGTGGCCGACCTTGTTCTATCGCTGCCTGGATGTGGTCGCAATTTTCCTGGTGCTGCTGGTGTTGCGGTTTATCTGGGTGCAGAGCATCTGGCGCCTGTCGGGCCTGCTGCGACGCCTGCGTGGTAAAAGCGAGTTGACGTTGGTACCGACGGCGCGTTCCTGCTGGCTGTTGACCGTGGGCGGCGTGCGTGGGGCGGTGACCCTGGCCGGTGTGATGTCGGTGCCGTTGCTGCTGGCGCCAGGCGAGGCTTTTCCGGAGCGCGATCTGCTGATTTTCATCGCCGCCGGGGTGATTCTGCTGTCACTGGTGGCGGCCTGCATTGCATTGCCGCTGTTGCTGCGAGGGATTGAAAAAAGCCCGGACGACAAGCGTCGCGGAGAGATCCGCGATGCCTGGAAAAAAACCGCCGAGGCCGCCATTCATGCGCTGGAGGCCGAAGAAGCCAGCGAGCCCCAGGATGCTGCCCAGGCTGCATTGGCTGCCGAACTCAAAGCGCGGATCATGTCGGAGTATCGCCATCAACTTGACGTGTTCAACGACTCGGCCGAAGCCCAGGCGCTGGCGCTGCAGATGGACCAACTGGAACGCAAGTTGCGCCTCAAGGCACTGCGGGCGCAACGCTTGGAGCTGTATAGCCTGAGCCGTCATCACCAGATTGGTGATGACGTGCTACGGGAAGTGTTGGCAGACCTGGATATGAGCGAGGCCAATCTGGGTACTCAGAAATAGTCACGAACGGCCTTGTTCAATTCGCCCCGGTTATTTGGGGGGTGTACAGCCTTCTGATCGCCTCCTGGTCACCTTTGGAAAGGGATATGTTCTCAGAGCCTGTATGCCCGTTCTCGGTCAATTGTGCAGGGAAGGCATAGTGCATCACTGACTTGGGGTCGTAAGGCGTGATCTGTAAGTTGGGACCGGAAACGGGGTCGAGTACTTGTCTCTGAACGATCTCTTCGGGGTAGGCGTCGCTGACAAAATAGTCATGCACCGCTTGTTTGTTCCATTGCAGGGTGTTTTGCGGGTGTTGATGCTCATGCAGCAAGCCCAGGGCATGGCCGAACTCATGCAAGGCATTTGCGCGAAACTGCTTCGAGTTTTCCGTTCTGTCCAGGTGCAAGGTGGGCTCGTTTTTATCTCGCCATAATGCGTCTGTACCGATGTCGGACCAGTTGCCTTTTATGTTCTCGTCATCCGAGACACGAATATCCCCCTGTTTCCCGTCGACGACTTCAAAGCGCAGGTCGGGCGTGTGATGGGCCCACTCCTTGAGTGCATCGACTACCAGGGCTTTGCTTTTTTTATCCTTCAAGTCCAAGGCCACTGTAATAATGCCGGCCGGCCAGCGTGCGGAGATGTCTGCGACGCCTCTTTTCTTTCGCGCTGCACGTTCGGGAGGTGTGTTGTCGCTGAGGCGGGCAGGGTGGTGGATGGGAATATTGGGAGATAGTGGGGTTATCAGGCTCATGTTCTTTACTCGCCGAAGGGTTGTCGGGGGGAGTTAAAAGTGGGGCATATCAATTGAGTCAGGAACTCACCAGTTTCCTGATGGTGGTATTGAGCAGCTTGCCCAGCAATGAGTTATCTGCGGGATAAAGTGACTGGATAAAGTTTTTATCGCTCTCGGACAGTTGTGTGGGCTTGGAAATCGCTTTTGCGTCGTTGACTAATGACTCGGAAAAACCGTAATGCATGATGGAGTTTTGGTCGTAGGTGGAGAGCTTGACCTCGCGGCGTGGGAACGGCCTGATGATGTCGTGATTAGCCTCGTATCGTTCTTTTTCTAGTGACTTATACTTTTTGTAAATCTGCGCTTTATTGAGTTCCAGCGTGCGGTCAGGGTGTTGGTGCTCATGCTTCAAGCCCAGGGCGTGGCCGAACTCATGCTGTATCGTGGTAGCCACCGAGGCTGGCGGCCTGTCAAAACCAATGCTCATGGTCGGTTCTGGAGCGGGTATGCGCTGCGCATCGGTACCGATCCGTGACCATGCGGCTTTGGTTTTATTGTTGGCAGTGATGCGTATATCACCGTCGGGCTTGTCGGTGAACTTGAAGAACAGGTTGGTGTGTGGCGCCCATTTGTTGATGTTCTCTTTGGTGACCTGCTTCTGTTCTGCGGTCATGTTCAGCAAAGAGATCTTCAGCACTGAATGTTGCGGCCAGGTTTTGTCCGGGCTGGCGACACCGCGCTTGTTTCTGGTGAGAGGGGGCTCGGTGAGTTGCGATTGTTCGCCGAGAGGTTGTTGGGAGGGCGTGGCGGGCGAGATGGTAAATGTCATGAGCGTGCACCAAGCAGCTGAAAACAGTTAGCCATTGGTGGGGGCTTCAAGCCTTTGTGTTCCAACTCAAAGGTGTGCAGATGTTGGCCGCTCCCGCACGGGAGCGGCCCTGGTGATCAACGACGACGCTGGATGAAGTTGCGAATTCGCTCTGCGGCTTCAACACACTCGGCCAGTGGCGCAACCAGTGCCAAGCGCACTCGGCCGGCACCTGGATTGAAACTGTCCACTTCCCGCGACAGGTACGAGCCCGGCACCACGGTCACGTGTTCTTCCACGAACAGGTCGCGGCAGAATGCGGCGTCGTCACCCTCGACGTTCGGCCACAGGTAGAAGCCACCGTCAGGGTTCTGTACGTCCAGCACCGGCTTGAGAATCGCCAGAACGGCCGCGAATTTTTCCCGGTACAGATCACGGTTGGCCAGTACATGGGCCTCGTCCTGCCACGCGGCAATGCTCGCCAGTTGGGTTTGCACCGGCATCGCACAGCCGTGATAGGTGCGGTACAGCAGGAAGGCCTTGAGGATCTCGGCATCGCCGGCCACAAACCCGGAACGCAGGCCCGGCAGGTTGGAGCGCTTGGACAGGCTATGGAACACCACGCAGCGCTTGAAATCCTGGCGACCGAGTTCCACACAGGCGCTGAGCAGACCTGGCGGCGGAGTCTGTTCGTCGAAGTACAGCTCGCTGTAGCACTCGTCGGCGGCGATCACGAAGTCGTATTGGTCGGCCAGGGCGATCAGTTTTTTCAGGACTGCGACGGGGATCAGGGCACCGGTCGGGTTGCCTGGGGAGCACAGGAACAGGATCTGGCAGCGTTTCCAGATATCCGGCGTCACCGCATCGAAATCCGGGTTGAAGCCGTTCTCATCCAGGCACGGCAGGTAATGCGGCTTGGCCCCGGCGAGGAACGCTGCGCCTTCGTAGATCTGGTAGAACGGGTTCGGGCTGACCACCAGGGCATCGTCGCCGCGGTTGACCACGGTCTGAGTGAAGGCGAACAGCGCTTCACGGGTGCCATTGACCGGCAGGATACTGCGCGCCGGGTCCAGCCAGCCCTTGGGCACGTTGAAGCGTCGTTCGCACCAGGCACCAATCGCCTCGCGCAATGCGGGAATGCCCAGGGTGGTCGGGTACACCGCCATCTGGTCGAGGTTGGTGGCCAGGGCCTGGGCAACGAAATCCGGGGATTTGTGCTTGGGTTCGCCGATGGACAGGGCAATCGGGCGCTTGTCCGGGTTCGGCGTGACGCTACCCAGCAGGGCACGCAGTTTCTCGAACGGGTAGGGTTGCAGCTGGTTCAGGGCGTTGTTCATCGCAAATCTCGTTCAATTCGGTTGAAAGCATGCGGCTTGCCAGGCAAAGCCATTCAAATGTGGGAGCGGGCTTGCTCGCGAAAGCAGAGTGTCAGTCGATGCTTCATTGACTGAATCACCGCATTCGCGAGCAAGCCCGCTCCCACATAAGCCAGGTTCCACTGGACTGGCCGGGTGTTCATAGGGTCAGGCGCGTCAGCTCGACTCCGGGCTCCTGGTTCACGCTCAATTGCGCGACGATGGCGTCCTGCAAGCGGCGGCACAATTCAGGGTCGGACAGGGGTTGGTTGTCGGCGTCGGTAATAAAGAACACGTCTTCGACCCGCTCGCCCAGGGTGGCAATCTTGGCGTTCTGCAGCGACAGGTCGAACTCCAGGAAAATCCCGCCGATCCGTGCCAGCAGGCCAGGGCGATCCGGTGCGCTGAGTTCCAGTACCGTCACGGGGCGCTGGGCGTCGTTGTGGATTGTCACCTGTGGCGCAAAGGCGAAGTGCTTGAGCTGGCGCGGTACCCGACGTTGGATGATAGTCGGGTAGTCGTCGGGGTTGCGCAGGGCTTCGGTCAGGCCTTCGCGGATCTTTTTCACGCGCTCGGGGTTGTCGCCGATGGACTCGCCTTCGGTGTCGAGCACGATATAGGTGTCGAGGGTGAACTGGCTGCTGGAGGTAATGACCCGTGCGTCATGAATGTTCAGGTTGAGCTGGTCCATTGCGGCCACGGTCACGGCGAAGAAGTCATGCTGGTCCGGGGCATAGATGAAGATCTGCGTACCGCCTTCGAATTCGCGCTGAGTGGTTTCCTTGATCAACACCAGCGGGCCGCCGTCGGCCGGTTGCTGGAGGATGGCATCGGTATGCCAGGCCACGTCACCTGCGGTGTGACGCAGGAAATAGTCATCGCCCAGTTGGGACCAGAGCTGTTCGACATCATCCGGGTCATTGCCGCCGCGTACCAGGATATCCAGGGCCGCGCTCTGGGTGCGGCGGATCTGCTCTTCGCGATCCACCGGGTTTTCCAGGCCCCGGCGCAGCGCGCGCTTGGTCTCGGTATAAAGCTGGCGCAACAGGCTGGCGCGCCATGAGTTCCAAAGGGTCGGGTTGGTGGCATTGATGTCGGAGACGGTCAGCACGTACAGGTAGTCGAGGCGGGTTTCGTCGCCGACGATCTGTGCAAAGTCGTGGATGACCTGCGGGTCGGACAAGTCCTTGCGCTGGGCGGTGGTGGACATCACCAGGTGGTTCTGCACCAGCCACACGATCAGGCGGCTGTCCCACTGCGGCAGTTGGTGGCGCTGGCAGAAGGCTTCGGCGTCCACTGCGCCGATTTCCGAGTGGTCGCCATGCCGGCCCTTGCCGATATCGTGGTACAGGCCGGCCAGGTAGATCAGCTCAGGCTTGGGCAGCTTGGCCATCAACTTGCTGGCTAGCGGGAATTTCTCTGACACTTGGGTGTATTGCAGCTTACGCAGGTGCTTGATCAGGTTCAGGGTGTGGGCGTCGACCGTATAGATGTGGAACAGGTCGTGTTGCATCTGCCCGACGATAAAGCCGAACTCCGGCAGGTAGCGCCCAAGGATGCCGTAGCGGTTCATCCGGCGCAGGTTGCGGTGGATGCCGATCTTGCACTTGAACAGTTCGATAAACAGGCTGGTATTGCGGATGTCGTGGCGGAACTCGTCATCGATCAGATGACGGTTTTCCCGCAGCAAACGAATGGTGTCGGCGCGCACGCCCTTGATTTCCGGCTGCTGGGCCATCAACACGAAGATTTCCAGCATGGCAAATGGCGTACGCTTGAACACGTAGTCGTTGCGCGCCTCGATATAGCCGTCGTGCAGTTGGAAGCGTGCGTTGATCGGTTGCGGCGGCGCTTCGTCTTCGGGGGCCAGGATCACTTCTTCAAAGTGCTGGATGATCAGGTCGCTGAGCTGGGCGATGCTCATGACCACCCGGTAGTACTGCTGCATGAAGCTTTCGATGCTGGTCTTCGCGTCCTCGCCCTCGAAGCCCAGCAGGGCGGCGATGGAACGCTGGTGGTCGAACAGCAAGCGATCTTCGGAGCGTCCGGCCAGCATATGCAGGGCATAACGCACTTTCCAGAGGAACTCCTGGGACGAGGCCAGCAGGGCGTTTTCGCTCTCTACCAAAAAGCCTTCGCCGGCCAGGGCCCGCAGGTTCAGGGTGCCGTACTGACGACGGGCCACCCACAAAATTGTCTGGATGTCCCGCAGTCCGCCAGGCGAGCCCTTGACGTTGGGTTCCAGGTTGTACTCGGTGTCGTTGTACTTGTGATGCCGGGCTTTCTGCTCGGCGCGCTTGGCCAGGAAGAACTCCTTGCTCGGCCACATATGCGCGGTACTGGTGACTTCCAGCATGCGCTGGCGCAGGCGCTCGGGGCCGCAGATGGTGCGGCTTTCCATCAGGTTGGTGACCACCGTCAGGTCGGCGCGGGCTTCTTCGGCGCATTCATCCACTGAGCGAACGCTCTGACCGACTTCCAGGCCGATATCCCACAACAGCGTCAGAAAACGCTCGATGGAATCGCGAAAGATCTCGTGGTCGGCACTGTCCAGCAGGATCAGCAGGTCGATATCGGAGTAGGGGTGCAGTTCGCCCCGGCCATAGCCGCCGACGGCCACCAGGGCAATATCGGCGTCCTCGCTCCAGTCGAACTGCTCCCAGGCCTTTTGCAGGATGTTATCGACGAACCAGGCGCGATCCTCGATCAGCCGGCGGATGTCCCGACCGCTGCGAAAGCGCTCGTCGAGCACCTCGCGGGCCTGGCGGATGGCCTTCTTGAAGGCGGCAATCGGGCTTGCCTTCAGTGCCAGTTCCGCCTGGAACTGGCCACGGTCGAAGAGTTCGGGATCCACCTGGGGCATCGATCGGCTTTCCTTTCTATCTATCTGGAGGTCACAGCGTTGCTATCTGGAAAGCCCGCTGCAAGCATCAGGCCGAAACGCGGGGAATCGTGTCATCGGCGCGCAGGGTGAAGATCTCGTAGCCGGTCTCGGTGACCAGCAGGGTGTGTTCCCACTGTGCCGAGAGCTTGCGGTCCTTGGTGATGGCGGTCCAGCCGTCGCCCAGTACCTTGGTGTCGGCCTTGCCCTGGTTGATCATCGGCTCGATGGTGAAGGTCATGCCTGCCTTGAGCTCCATACCGGTGCCAGCACGGCCGTAGTGCAGGATCTGTGGCTCTTCGTGGAACACTTTGCCGATGCCGTGGCCGCAGAATTCGCGGACGACCGAGAAACCGTTCTTTTCGGCGTGTTTCTGGATCACTTCACCGATATCGCCCAGGCGGCAGCCCGGCTTGACCAGTTCAATGGCCTTGTACATGCATTCCTGGGTGACCTGGGACAGGCGTTCGGCCCATACCGGCACGTTGCCGACGTGGAACATGCGGCTGGTATCGCCGTGGTAGCCGTCCTTGATCACGGTGACGTCGATGTTCAGGGTGTCGCCGTCTTTCAGCGGCTTGTCGCCTGGGATCCCGTGGCAGACCACGTGGTTGATCGAGGTGCAGATCGACTTGGGGAAGCCTTTGTAGTTCAGTGGCGCAGGGATGGCTTTCTGCACGTCAACAATATAGTCGTGGCAGATGCGGTCCAGGGCTTCGGTGGTCACGCCGGGTTTGACATGTTCGGCAATCATTTCCAGAACGTCGGCAGCCAGTTTGCCGGCAACGCGCATGCCTGCGATATCTTCGGCGGTTTTCAGGGTAACGGTCATACAGGCTCTCTCTAGCGCGACGCGCTGAAATCAGTACGGTTTACGGGAGTGCGACAAAAAGGTGCAACGTTCGCACAAGCCCAAAAAACGCGATTCTAACAGACGCAAGGTGCAAACCATGAGTGTCTGGCTATCGCTTCTCTCTATTAGGTGTGGGTATTTTCACCCGATTCAATGGCTTGGGTGGCGACGACGGGAGGTAAGTGCGATTGCGGGTTTCGTTTTTGTCGTTGCTGTGGTATAAAATGCGCCGCTTTCCGGGGATACCCCGCAAAGCTTAAATCCACACACGTGTCGACACGATGACCTGGGTGCCGGAGGCCTTGATGCCGCTGGTTGGTCATTGGGATACGTGGAGGCCAAACCCGACTTATTAAGGAACTATCATGTCCCAAGTCAACATGCGCGATATGCTGAAGGCCGGTGTGCACTTCGGTCACCAGACCCGTTACTGGAACCCGAAAATGGGTAAGTACATTTTCGGCGCGCGTAACAAGATCCACATTATCAACCTTGAAAAAACCCTGCCAATGTTCAACGAAGCTCTGACTTTCGTAGAGCGCCTGGCCCAGGGCAAAAACAAGATTCTGTTCGTCGGCACCAAGCGTTCCGCTGGCAAGATCGTTGCTGAAGAAGCAGCACGTTGCGGTTCGCCGTACGTCGATCACCGCTGGTTGGGCGGCATGCTGACCAACTTCAAAACCATCCGTGCTTCCATCAAGCGTCTGCGTGACCTTGAAGTGCAAGCCGAAGACGGTACTTTCGCCAAGCTGACCAAGAAAGAAGCGCTGATGCGCTCCCGTGACCTGGAAAAGCTCGATCGTTCCCTGGGTGGTATCAAGGACATGGGCGGTCTGCCTGACGCACTGTTCGTTATCGACGTTGATCACGAGCGCATCGCGATCACCGAAGCCAACAAGCTGGGCATCCCGGTTATCGGCGTAGTCGATACCAACAGCAGCCCGGAAGGCGTTGACTACATCATCCCAGGCAACGATGACGCAATCCGCGCTATCCAGCTGTACATGGGTTCGATGGCTGACGCTGTAATCCGTGGCCGCAACAATGTTGGCGGCGGCACCGTAGAGTTCGCTGCTGAAGAAGCACCGGTCGCTGCAGCTGAGTAATTGACGCCCTGGCGTTGACTCAGTAAGCAAAAAGGGGGCTTGGCCCCCTTTTTGCCACCTCGAAAACCATTTGTGAGCGGCACAGCTACAGCATCTGTAACGTGCAGCGGTTAACAAGGGTGGTTCGGGAAGAATTGAACGCCCGTACAAGTCGGGTGGAATGGTTGAAAACCTATCCAAGAGGAATTTGAAAATGGCAGCAATTACTGCAGCGTTGGTTAAAGAACTGCGTGAGCGTACTGGCGAAGGCATGATGGATTGCAAGAAAGCCCTGGAAAAGGCTGACGGCGACATCGAAAAAGCCATTGATGACATGCGTGCTTCGGGCGCGATCAAGGCTGCCAAGAAAGCAGGCAACGTCGCTGCTGAAGGCGCTATCGCTCTGAAAGAAGACGGCAAGTCCGCCGTTCTGCTGGAAGTGAACTCGCAGACCGACTTCCTGGCCCTGCAGGACGACTTCAAGGCATTTGTTGCTGCTAGCGTTGAAAAAGCGTTCGCCGACAAACTGACTGACGCCGCTCCGCTGATCGCCGCTCAAGAAGCCGATCGCCTGGTACTGGTCGGCAAGGTTGGCGAAAACGTCAACATCCGTCGCCTGGTACGTGTTGAAGGTGATGTTGTTGGTGGTTACCTGCACGGTAACAAGATCGGTGTTGCAGTTGTCCTCAAGGGCGGCAACGTTGAGCTGGCCAAAGACATCGCTATGCACGTAGCGGCCAGCAACCCTGAGTTCCTGCTGCCTTCGGAAGTTTCTGCCGAAGCGATCGAGCGCGAAAAAGCTGTGTTCCTGCAGCTGAACGAAGAAAAAATCAAAGGCAAGCCAGAAAACATTGTTGAGAACATGGTCAAAGGCCGTATCAGCAAGTTCCTGGCTGAAGCAAGCCTGGTTGAGCAGGCGTTCGTCAAGAACCCTGAAATCAAGGTTGGCGAACTGGCCAAGAAAGCCGGTGCTGAAATCGTTTCCTTCACCTACTTCAAAGTAGGCGACGGCATCGAGAAGCCGGTCGACAACTTCGCTGAAGAAGTTGCTGCCCAGCTGGCTGCCGCCAAGCAGTAAGACAGTTTTCAACTGTCGCCCAAGAGAGGCTGCCCGCTCACGCGCGCAGCCTCTTTTCAAATGGGATGTTCAATTTTATTTGGCTTCCCTTTGGAACTGGCTTACAAAGCCGTGTTCCGATGGCGCTGTGACAGCGTCCAGCTAGAGTGAACGCAAGCCGTAAACGGCTCGCCAAGAATTTTTTAAAAATACGCCGCAGGAGAGATTCGCAATGGCTCAGCAGGGCAGTGGTTATCAGGCTCGCTATAAACGCATTCTACTCAAGCTTAGCGGCGAGGCCCTGATGGGCTCGGAAGAGTTCGGGATCGATCCCAAGGTGCTTGACCGCATGGCACTGGAAGTCGGCCAACTGGTCGGCATCGGTGTCCAGGTCGGCCTGGTGATTGGGGGGGGCAACCTGTTCCGTGGCGCAGCGCTCAGTGCTGCTGGCATGGATCGGGTCACCGGCGACCACATGGGCATGCTGGCCACTGTGATGAACGCCCTGGCCATGCGCGACGCCCTGGAGCGTGCCAATATCTCGGCCATCGTGATGTCGGCCATTTCCATGGTTGGTGTGACCGATCATTACGATCGTCGCAAAGCCATGCGCCACCTGAACGCCAAAGAGGTGGTGATCTTTGCTGCCGGCACCGGCAACCCGTTCTTTACCACCGACTCTGCTGCCTGCCTGCGCGCCATCGAAATCGATGCCGACGTAGTGCTCAAGGCCACCAAGGTTGATGGTGTCTACACCGCTGATCCATTCAAGGACCCGCATGCCGAGAAGTTCGATCATCTGACTTATGATGAAGTGCTGGATCGCAAGCTGGGCGTGATGGATCTGACGGCAATCTGCCTGTGCCGCGACCACAAGATGCCGCTGCGCGTATTTAACATGAACAAGCCCGGCGCCCTGCTGAATATCGTACACGGCGGCGCAGAAGGGACTCTGATCGAGGAAGGCGAACAATGATCAACGAAATCAAGAAAGACGCCCAGGCGCGTATGCAAAAAACCCTGGAGTCTCTGGCCCACGCATTTGGCCAGATTCGTACCGGCAAGGCCCACCCAAGCATCCTGGGTAGCGTGATGGTGCCTTACTACGGCTCCGACACTCCGCTGAGCGGCGTTGCCAACGTTACCGTCAAGGACTCCCGGACCCTGCAGGTCGTGGCGTTCGAGCGCAACATGCTGGCCGCTGTCGACAAGGCGATCCAGAGCGCTGGCCTGAACCTCAACCCAACCAACCTGGGTGAGTTGCTGCTGATCTCCATGCCTGCCCTGACTGAAGAAACCCGCAAGGGCTTCACCAAGCAGGCGCGCAGCGCGGCTGAAGATGCCCGTGTTGCCGTGCGCAACATCCGTCGTGATGCCCTGGGTGACCTGAAGAAGCTGGTCAAGGACAAGGAAATCAGCGAAGACGAAGAGCGCCGTGCCGTCGCCGATATCGACAAGCTGACCAAGGACGCCGAGGCCCAGATCACCAAGGCCACGGAAGAGAAAGAAAAGGACCTGATGGCCGTATAAGGGGTCAGGACGCCTTCATGGAAAAGACCAAGCAGACTGTACCCTCTGTGGTGCCGCGCCATGTCGCGATCATCATGGATGGGAATAATCGCTGGGCGAAGAAACGCTTTATGCCAGGTGTTGCCGGGCATAAAGCGGGTGTCGATGCTGTACGGGCCGTGATCGAGGTGTGTGCCGAGGCCAAGGTCGAGGTCTTGACCTTGTTTGCCTTCTCCAGTGAAAACTGGCAGCGGCCGGCCGACGAAGTCAGCGCCTTGATGGACCTGTTCTTCAAGGCTTTGCGTCGCGAGGCCAAGCGCCTGAACGACAACAACATCAGCCTGCGCATCATCGGCGACCGCTCGCGGTTCCATCCGGAACTGCAGGCGGCCATGCGTGAAGCCGAGGCAATCACGGCTGGCAGCAACCGCTTCGTCCTGCAAATCGCCGCCAATTATGGTGGCCAATGGGATATCGCCCAGGCAGCACAGCGCCTGGCGCGTGAAGTGCAGGCCGGCCATCTGCGCCCGGAAGACATCACGCCCGAGCTGTTGCAAACCTGCCTGGTGACCGGCGACCTGCCGTTGCCGGACCTGTGCATCCGTACCGGTGGCGAACACCGCATCAGCAACTTCCTGTTGTGGCAGTTGGCCTATACCGAGCTGTACTTCTCCGACCTGTTCTGGCCGGACTTCAAACACGATGCCATGCGCAATGCGCTGGCCGATTTCGCTTCCCGTCAGCGTCGCTTCGGTAAAACGAGCGAGCAGATCGAAGCTGGAGCCCGGGTTTAATGCTTAAACAACGAATCATCACGGCACTGATCCTGCTGCCAATCGCCCTGTGCGGGTTTTTCCTGCTCGAAGGTGCAGGCTTTGCATTGTTCATCGGTCTGGTCGTGACCTTGGGCGCCTGGGAATGGGCGCGCCTGGCAGGGTTTGCCGAGCAATTGCCGCGTGTGGTGTACGCCGCCATTGTCGCGCTGTTGCTGTTCCTGATGTATATCCTGCCGGATGTCGCCCCTTGGGTGCTGGGGGCTGCGGTACTGTGGTGGGCGTTGGCGACGTTCCTGGTGTTGACCTACCCGCGTACCAGTGGCCAGTGGTCCAGCGTCGCCTGCAAGCTGGTGATCGGTCTGCTGATTCTACTGCCGGCCTGGCAGGGACTGGTCTATATCAAGCACATGGCCCTGGGTAACTGGTTGATCATGGCGGTGATGGTGTTGGTCTGGGGCGCGGATATTGGCGCGTACTTCTCCGGCCGTGCCTTTGGCAAGCGCAAGCTGGCCCCGGCAGTCAGTCCCGGCAAGAGCTGGGAAGGGGTGTACGGCGGTCTGGTGCTGACACTGGTGATTACCGCTGTTGTCGGCGTCGTACGTGATTGGAGCGTCAAACAGATACTTCTGGCGCTGATTGCGGCGGCAGTGGTGGTGCTGATCTCGGTGGTCGGCGACCTCACCGAAAGCATGTTCAAGCGCCAGGCAGGTATCAAAGACAGCAGTAATTTGCTGCCCGGGCATGGCGGTGTGCTGGATCGCATCGACAGCCTGACGGCGGCGATCCCGGTCTTTGCCGTGCTGTTGTGGATGGCTACCTCGTGAGCCGCTTGCAGCAGGTTACCGTGCTGGGGGCCACTGGCTCGGTCGGGTTGAGCACGCTGGATGTGATTGCCCGTCACCCTGAGCGCTATCAGGTGTTTGCCCTGACCGGCTTCAGTCGCTTGAGCGAGCTGTTGGCGCTGTGCGTTCGGCATGTGCCGCAGTTCGCAGTGGTACCGGATGCCGTTGCTGCTCGTGGCTTGCAGGATGATCTGCGGGCAGCAGGGTTGTCGACCCAGGTGCTGGTCGGCGAGGAGGGCTTGTGCCAGGTGTCTGCCGCTTCTGAAGTGGATACCGTGGTCGCGGCCATTGTCGGCGCCGCCGGCTTGCGTCCAACCCTTGCGGCGGTCGATGCTGGCAAGAAGATCCTGTTGGCCAATAAAGAAGCGCTGGTCATGTCCGGCGCGCTGTTTATGCAAGCCGTGCGCAAGAGCGGTGCCGTGCTGTTGCCGCTGGACAGCGAGCACAACGCGATTTTTCAATGCATGCCTGGCGATTTCGCCCGCGGCCTGAGCCAGGTGGGCGTGCGCCGCATCCTGCTGACCGCCTCCGGCGGCCCGTTCCGTCAGACACCGTTGGCTGAACTGGAGCACGTTTCTCCGGATCAGGCTTGTGCTCATCCCAATTGGTCGATGGGGCGCAAGATTTCGGTGGATTCGGCGAGCATGATGAACAAGGGCCTGGAGCTGATCGAGGCCTGCTGGTTGTTCGATGCCCGGGCTGAACAGGTCGAGGTGGTGATTCATCCGCAAAGCGTGATTCATTCCCTGGTCGATTATGTGGACGGTTCGGTTCTGGCCCAGTTGGGCAACCCCGACATGCGCACGCCTATCGCCAATGCCCTGGCCTGGCCCGAGCGTATCGACTCCGGTGTTGCGCCCCTGGACCTGTTTGCCATTGCGCGTCTGGATTTCGAAGCGCCGGATGAGCAGCGCTTCCCTTGCCTGCGCCTGGCGCGTGAGGCAGCAGAGGCGGGCAACAGCGCGCCGGCGATGCTTAACGCGGCAAATGAGGTGGCGGTTGCCGCGTTTCTGGATCGACGCATCCGTTTTCCACAGATCGCGCGTATCATCGAGGAAATTTTGAGCCTGGAGCCCGTGGTTGCCGTGAATGATTTGGGCGCCGTGTTCGAGGCGGATGCCAAGGCCCGGGTCTTGGCCGAGCAATGGTTGAAGCGTCACGCGGGTTAGTCGCCAGGCGCTGGATTGGAATGCGGAGAGATTAGATGAGTGCGCTCTATATGATTGTCGGCACCCTGGTTGCTCTGGGTGTGCTGGTCACTTTCCACGAATTTGGTCATTTCTGGGTGGCGCGCCGTTGTGGCGTCAAGGTCCTGCGCTTCTCCGTGGGCTTTGGTATGCCGCTGCTGCGCTGGCATGACCGGCGCGGCACCGAATTCGTGATTGCAGCCATTCCCCTGGGCGGCTACGTCAAGATGCTCGACGAGCGCGAAGGCGAAGTGCCGGCTGATCAACTGGATCAATCCTTTAACCGCAAGACCGTCCGTCAGCGTATCGCCATCGTGGCGGCTGGTCCGATCGCCAACTTCCTGCTGGCCATGGTGTTCTTCTGGGTCCTGGCCATGCTGGGCAGCCAGCAGGTGCGCCCGGTCATCGGTGCGGTCGAGGCGGGCAGTATTGCCGCCAAGGCCGGATTGAGCGCCGGCCAGGAAATCGTTGCCATTGATGGTGAGCCGACCACGGGTTGGGGCGCGGTCAATCTGCAATTGGTCCGGCGCCTGGGCGAAAGCGGCACGGTGCAACTGGTGGTGCGCGAGCAGGACTCGACAGCCGAGACACCGCGTGAACTGGTGCTGGACAAGTGGCTCAAGGGCGCCGACGAGCCTGATCCGATCAAGTCCCTGGGCATTCGTCCGTGGCGCCCGGCACTGCCGCCAGTATTGGCAGAACTCGATCCCAAGGGCCCAGCCCAGGCTGCCGGCCTGAAGACCGGCGACCGCTTGCTGGCCCTGGATGGCCAGGCACTGGGTGACTGGCAGCAAGTGGTCGATCTGGTTCGTGTACGTCCTGATACGAAAATTGTGCTGAAAGTTGAGCGCGATGGTGCTCAAATCGACGTCCCTGTCACGCTTGCGGTGCGTGGGGAGGCCAAGGCGGCCGGCGGGTATCTGGGCGCCGGGGTCAAAGGTGTCGAATGGCCGCCATCGATGGTGAGGGAGGTCAGTTTCGGGCCGTTGGCAGCCATTGGCGAGGGCGCGCGACGCACTTGGACCATGAGTGTGCTGACCCTCGATTCCCTGAAGAAAATGTTGTTCGGCGAGCTCTCGGTAAAAAACTTGAGTGGACCGATAACCATTGCTAAAGTGGCGGGCGCTTCTGCCCAGTCGGGTGTTGCTGATTTCCTGAATTTCCTGGCTTATCTGAGTATTAGCCTTGGGGTTCTGAATTTGTTGCCCATTCCAGTATTGGATGGGGGGCATCTGTTGTTTTATCTCGTCGAGTGGGTGCGTGGTCGCCCCTTGTCGGATCGGGTGCAGGGTTGGGGGATACAGATCGGTATCAGTTTGGTGGTCGGGGTGATGTTGTTAGCCTTGGTCAACGATCTGGGACGACTGTAACGCTTCGCTGAATTGCGAATCTGCCGCATTTTGCGGCAGTTTGTTTATTGCCAGTTGGAATAAGAAAGGACTTCATGAAACGTCTGCTGCTAACTGCGGTTCTCACCGTATTGATGATCGCCGAAGTTCACGCCGAGTCCTTCACCATCTCCGATATTCGCGTCAACGGCCTCCAGCGGGTTTCCGCGGGTAGCGTGTTTGGCGCCTTGCCGTTGAACGTTGGGGAACAGGCTGACGACCGTCGCCTGGTGGAATCCACTCGTGCGCTGTTCAAAACCGGCTTCTTTCAAGATATCCAACTGGGTCGTGAAGGCAACGTCCTGGTCATCACTGTCGTGGAGCGGCCTTCTGTCGCCAGTATCGAGATCGAAGGCAACAAGGCGATCTCCACTGAAGACTTGATGAAGGGTCTCAAGCAATCCGGCCTGGCCGAAGGCGAGATCTTCCAGCGTGCCACCCTCGAAGGCGTACGTAACGAGCTGCAACGCCAATATGTTGCCCAGGGCCGTTACTCCGCTTCCGTGGAAACCGAAGTGGTACCGCAGCCGCGCAACCGTGTCGGCCTGAAGGTCAACATCAACGAAGGCACCGTGGCGGCGATCCAGCACATCAACGTGGTGGGCAACACCAAGTTCGCCGACGAAGACCTGATCGACCTGTTCGAACTCAAGACCACCAACTGGCTGTCGTTCTTCAAGAACGACGACAAGTACGCTCGTGAAAAACTCTCCGGTGACCTGGAGCGTCTGCGCTCCTACTACCTGGACCGTGGCTATATCAACATGGATATCGCTTCGACCCAGGTGTCCATCACGCCGGACAAGAAACACGTCTACATCACCGTCAACGTCAACGAAGGCGAGAAGTACCGCGTACGTGACGTGAAACTCAGCGGCGACCTGAAAGTGCCTGAAGACCAGGTCAAGTCCCTGCTGCTGGTTGAGAAGGACCAGGTGTTCTCGCGCAAGCTGATGACCACCACTTCTGAACTGATCACCCGTCGCCTGGGTAACGAAGGCTATACCTTCGCCAACGTCAACGGCGTGCCGACCCCCCATGATGATGACCATACCGTGGACATCACCTTTGTCGTCGATCCGGGCAAGCGTGCCTACGTCAACCGCATCAACTTCCGTGGCAACACCAAGTCCGAGGACGAAGTGCTGCGTCGTGAAATGCGCCAGATGGAAGGTGGCTGGGCTTCGACCTACCTGATCGACCAGTCCAAGACTCGTCTTGAGCGTCTGGGCTTCTTCAAGGAAGTCAACGTCGAGACCCCGGCCGTACCGGGTGTGGATGACCAGGTTGACGTGAACTACGCCGTGGAAGAGCAAGCGTCCGGTTCGATCACCGCCAGCGTCGGTTTTGCACAGAGTGCCGGCCTGATCCTCGGTGGCTCGATTACCCAGAACAACTTCCTGGGTACCGGTAACAAGGTTTCCATCGGCCTGACCCGCAGCGAATACCAGAGCCGCTACAACTTCGGTTATGTGGACCCCTACTGGACTGCTGATGGCGTGAGCCTGGGCTACAACGCCTTCTATCGCACCACCGACTACAAAGACCTCGACGTCGACGTTGCAAGCTATGCGATCGACAGCCTGGGTGCCGGTGTCAACGTGGGCTACCCGATCAGTGAGACCTCGCGCCTGACCTTCGGCCTGACTGCGCAGCAGGATGAAATCAAGACCGGTGTCTACACCGTGGACGAGATCTTCGACTTCACCCGCCGTGAAGGTGACAAGTTCCTCAACTTTAAGGCCTCGGCCGGTTGGTCCGAGTCCACCCTGAACAAAGGCGTGCTGGCCACCCGTGGTCACTCCCAGAGCCTGACCCTGGAAGCCACCACCCCAGGTAGCGACCTGTCGTTCTTCAAGCTCGACTACCGTGGCCAGTTGTTCACGCCGTTGAGCGATAACTACACCATGCGCCTGCACACGGAATTGGGCTATGGTGATGGCTACGGTTCGACCGACGGCCTGCCGTTCTACGAGAACTACTACGCGGGTGGCTTCAACTCGGTACGTGGTTTCAAGGACAGCACCCTGGGCCCTCGTGGTACGCCGAGCCGTGGTGTTGGCATTACCGGTAATACCGGCACCGTAGCTGACTCCGACAACGACCCGCTGCCGTTCGGTGGTAACGTATTGATTCAAGGTGGTGCGGAAATTCTGTTCCCGCTGCCATTCGTCAAGGATCAGCGTTCCCTGCGTACTTCGGTCTTCTGGGATGTGGGTAACGTATTCGACTCCAAGTGCGAGCAGGTCCGGAACCCATCGGGTATCAAGTCCAACACTCAGTGCAACGATGTCAGCCTGAGTAACCTGGCCAGTTCCGTGGGTGTAGGTGTGACCTGGATTACTGCCCTGGGTCCATTGAGCTTCGCCTTGGCGATGCCGATCAAGAAACCGGATAACGCTGAAACCCAGATTTTCCAATTTTCCCTCGGCCAGACGTTCTAAGCGTCCGACCCAAGATAACGACAACGGATTCTGTAGGAGTGCATCGTGCGTAAGTTGACTCAATTGGTTCTTCTGGCAACCGTGCTGGTCGCAACCCCGGCGTTTGCCGAAATGAAAATCGCCGTCCTGAACTATCAGATGGCCCTGCTGGAATCCGACGCGGCCAAGAAGTACGCCGTGGATGCCGAGAAAAAATTCGGCCCACAACTGACCAAGCTCAAGACACTGGAAAGCAGTGCCAAGGGTATTCAGGATCGTCTGGTCGCCGGTGGCGATAAAATGCAGCAAGGCGAGCGCGAGCGTCTGGAGCTTGAATTCAAGCAAAAGGCCCGTGACTATCAGTTCCAGTCCAAGGAGCTGAACGAGGCCAAGGCTGTTGCTGACCGTGAAATGCTCAAGCAACTGAAGCCAAAACTCGACAGCGCTGTGGAAGAAGTCATCAAGAAAGGTGCCTTTGACCTGGTCTTCGAGCGTGGCGCCGTGATCGACGTCAAGCCTCAATACGACATCACCCGCCAGGTGATCGAGCGCATGAACCAGCTGAAGTAAACCATGACCGCGACTATCAAACTCGGCGAGTTGGCCGAGTTCCTGGGGGCCACCTTACGTGGCTCCAAGGAGAAAGAAATCACTGGGCTAGCCACCTTGCAGGAGGCTGGCCCAGCTCAGTTGAGCTTCCTTGCAAACCCCCAATACCGTAAATACCTGGGCGACAGCCAGGCCGCAGCAGTATTGCTGAAGGCCGCTGACGCCGAGACGTTTGCCGGGGATGCGCTGGTGGTGGCAGATCCTTATGCGGCTTACGCGCGGGTGTCCCACCTGTTTGACCCGAAACCCAAGGCCGCTCCAGGCATACATCCTTCTGCGGTCATCGCCGATGACGCACAGGTAGATCCTGCGGCGAGCATCGGTGCTTTTGCGGTGATCGAGAGTGGTGCGCGCATTGGCGCCGGTGTAACGGTAGGGGCTCATTGCTTTATCGGTGCGCGCAGTGAAATCGGTGCAGGCGGTTGGCTCGCACCACGCGTGACCCTCTACCACGATGTGCGTATCGGGCAGCGTGTGGTGATTCAGTCCGGTGCCGTGATCGGCGGCGAAGGCTTCGGCTTCGCCAATGAGAAGGGCATCTGGCAGAAGATTGCCCAGGTTGGCGGTGTGCTGATTGGTGATGATGTGGAGATTGGCGTCAACACTGCTGTCGATCGCGGGGCTTTGGCCGATACCGTGATTGGCAATGGTGTGAAGCTCGACAACCAGATCCAGATCGCCCACAACGTACAGATTGGCGATCATACGGCTATGGCTGCGTGCGTCGGCATTTCCGGCAGCACCAAGATCGGCAAGCACTGCATGCTGGCCGGCGGTGTCGGTCTGGTGGGCCATATCGATGTGTGTGACAACGTTTTCATTACCGGCATGACCATGGTGACCCATTCGATTACCGAGCCTGGGGCCTATTCTTCCGGCACGGCGATGCAACCCGCGGCCGAGTGGCGCAAGAGCGCGGCCCGTTTAAGGCAGCTCGACGACATGGCGCGGCGCCTGAAACATCTGGAAAAGCGTGTTGGGGACGTGACCCCTGGCAGTAATGTTTCATCAGATGGCTGATACCATTTCCATATCAAGTGTGCACAGCAGCTAGACTGCCTTCTTGATTTGCTAGAGGGGCGTGCCTTAGTCCGCGCGCTCCCAATCTTTATTACAGGCTTCCCCCCGAAATGATGGACATCAACGAGATTCGCGAATACCTGCCTCACCGTTACCCGTTCCTGCTGGTGGACCGTGTAGTGGAGCTCAATGTTGAGGAAAAGCGCATTCGTGCCTACAAGAATGTCAGCATCAACGAACCCTTCTTCAATGGCCACTTCCCGGCGCATCCGATCATGCCGGGCGTGTTGATCATCGAAGCAATGGCGCAGGCTGCTGGTATCCTGGGTTTTAAAATGCTCGACCTGAAGCCTGCCGATGGCACGCTTTACTATTTCGTGGGCTCCGACAAACTGCGTTTCCGCAACCCGGTTACCCCGGGTGACCAGTTGATCCTGGAAGCCAAGTTCGTGAGCTGCAAGCGCCAGATCTGGAAATTCGAGTGCCAGGCGTCGGTTGACGGCAAACCTGTGTGCTCCGCCGAAATTATCTGCGCGGAACGCAAACTATGAGTTTGATTGACCCTCGCGCAATCATCGATCCGACGGCCGTGCTGGCCGCCGACGTTGAGGTCGGCCCGTGGTCGATCATCGGCGCAGGTGTGGAAATCGGCGAGGGAACAGTCATCGGGCCGCACGTGATCCTCAAGGGTCCGACCCGCATCGGCAAACACAATCGTATCTACCAGTTTTCCTCGGTAGGCGAAGATACGCCGGACATGAAGTACAAGGGTGAAGAAACCCGCCTGGTAATCGGTGATCACAACATCATTCGTGAAGGCGTGACCATTCACCGTGGCACTGTGCAGGACCGGGCAGAAACCACCCTGGGCGATCACAATCTGGTGATGGCCTATGCGCACATCGGCCATGACAGTGTGATTGGCAACCACTGCATCCTGGTCAACAACACTGCATTGG
Organism: Pseudomonas sp. 25 R 14; assembly: GCF_900004755.1. Classification (NCBI taxonomy): domain Bacteria; kingdom Pseudomonadati; phylum Pseudomonadota; class Gammaproteobacteria; order Pseudomonadales; family Pseudomonadaceae; genus Pseudomonas; species Pseudomonas sp. 25 R 14. The sequence continues at coordinate 169,224 of NZ_CVTS01000040.1, forward strand.
CCGGCCATGTACACGTTGACGACTGGGCGATCCTGTCCGGTTTCACCCTGGTGCATCAGTATTGCCATATCGGCGCCCACAGCTTTTCCGGCATGGGTACTGCTATTGGTAAGGATGTGCCGGCGTTCGTCACGGTATTTGGCAATCCTGCCGAAGCCCGCAGCATGAACTTCGAAGGCATGCGCCGCCGAGGTTTCAGCGAAGATGCAATCCATGCCCTGCGTCGCGCCTACAAGGTGGTGTATCGCCAGGGCCTGACGGTTGACCAGGCGCTGGCAGAGCTGGCTGAGCCGGCGGCGTTGTTTCCTGAAGTTGCCATATTCCGTGATTCGATCCAGGCATCGACTCGCGGCATCACCCGCTGATCATGGTCACACTGCGTATTGCATTGGTGGCCGGAGAAGCTTCCGGCGATATATTGGGCGCTGGCCTGATGCGCGCGCTCAAGGCGCAGCATCCATCGGTGGAGTTCATCGGGGTCGGCGGCCCATTGATGCAGGCCGAAGGCCTGACTTCCTACTTTCCCATGGAGCGTTTGTCGGTCATGGGGCTGGTGGAAGTGCTCGGGCGCCTGCGCGAGCTGCTCGCTCGACGCAAACTGCTGATCCAGACCCTGATTGCAGAGAAACCGGATGTCTTTATCGGTATCGATGCACCGGACTTCACCCTCAATATCGAACTCAAGCTGCGTCAGGCCGGGATCAAGACCGTGCATTACGTCAGCCCGTCCGTGTGGGCGTGGCGACAGAAGCGTGTCTTGAAGATCCGTGAAGGCTGCGACCTGATGCTGACCCTGCTGCCTTTCGAGGCACGGTTCTATGAAGAAAAGGGCGTGCCGGTAAGGTTTGTCGGCCATACCCTGGCCGATACCATCCCGTTGCAGGCCGATCGTGCCGCAGCCCGCGCCGAGCTGGGCTTGCCCGAGGGGCCGCTGGTGGCGTTGATGCCCGGCAGTCGTGGCGGTGAGGTCGGTCGTCTGGGCGCACTGTTCTTTGATGCGGCTGAACGCCTGCAGGCCCTGAAGCCTGGGGTGCGTTTTGTGCTGCCGTGCTCCAGCCCGCAGCGACGCGCACAAATCGAGGCTTTGTTGGTGGGGCGCGACCTGCCGTTGACACTGCTCGACGGTCACTCGCACCTGGCCCTGGCCGCCTGCGATGCGGTGTTGATCGCTTCCGGTACCGCCACGCTTGAGGCCTTGCTCTATAAACGCCCGATGGTCGTGGCTTATCGCCTGGCGCCGCTGACCTACTGGATTCTCAAGCGCATGGTCAAAAGTCCCTACATCTCCTTGCCCAACCTGCTGGCCCAGCGTTTGTTGGTGCCGGAGTTGTTGCAGGACGCGGCAACGCCCGAAGCATTGGCCCAGACCATTGCGCCGTTGATCGACGGTGGCGAAGAGCAGACCCGTGGGTTTGACGAAATTCACCGTACCTTGCGCCGTGATGCGTCGAACCAGGCAGCAGATGCCGTGTTGACCTTGATCGGCCGCCAGCAGGAAACCCTATGAAGACGCAAATCGGCCTGGATTTCAGCCTGGTTGCCCAAACCCACGAACTGGTTGCCGGTGTCGATGAAGTAGGGCGTGGCCCGCTGTGCGGCGCGGTGGTCACGGCGGCGGTGATTCTGGATCCGAATCGTCCGATCCTCGGCCTCAACGACTCGAAGAAACTGACTGAGGCCCGTCGGGAAAAGCTGTTTGACGAAATTTGCGAAAAGGCCCTCAGTTGGTATATCGCCAGGGCCGAAGTCGAGGAAATCGACGAGCTGAATATCCTGCACGCCACGATGCTGGCCATGCAGCGCGCCGTCGAGGGGCTGCACATTACCCCGAAACTGGCGATGATCGACGGTAATCGCTGCCCGAAGCTGGCAATGCCGGCCGAAGCGGTGGTCAAGGGTGATAGCAAGGTTCCGGCGATTGCCGCCGCCTCGATCCTGGCCAAGGTCAGTCGTGACCGTGAAATGGCGGCGTTCGAATTGATCTATCCGGGCTACGGCATTGGCGGCCATAAAGGCTACCCGACGCCCGTTCATCTGGAAGCCCTGGCCCGATTGGGCCCGACACCGATCCACCGCCGCTCGTTTGCCCCGGTACGCCTGGCTTATGAGGCGCGCGAAAACCTGGCCGAGCGTTAGGCGCAGGCTGATGTTTTACTCAAGGCCCGGTACAATCCGGGCCTTGTTGTTTTCACACGTATCTAGACAGGATCACTATGCCGGCTTCATTCGTTCACCTGCGCCTGCACACTGAATATTCCCTGGTCGACGGCCTGGTACGGATCAAACCGCTGGTCAAAACCCTGGTGGGCATGAACATGCCTGCCGTTGCGGTCACTGACCAGAACAACATGTGTTCCCTGGTCAAGTTCTACAAAAATGCCATGGGCGCCGGGATCAAGCCGATCTGCGGTGCCGACCTCTGGCTGTCCAACAAAGACCCGGACAACGCCCTGAGCCGTATCAGCCTGTTGGCGATGAATGGCGTGGGTTATCGCAACCTGACTGAACTGATTTCCCGTGGTTTCATCGACGGCCAGCGCAATGGCTCGATCATCATCGAGCGTGAATGGGTTGCCGAGGCCAGCGAAGGCCTGATCATGCTGTCGGCGGCTAAAGAGGGCGAGATCGGGATCGCGCTGCTCGGCGGTAATCCGCACGAGGCAGAGGTACTGGCGAGCGAGTGGATGCAGGTCTTCCCGGGCCGCTTCTACCTGGAAGTGCAGCGCACCAACCGCCCCAACGACGAAGAACACTTGCATGCCGCCGTGGCCCTGGCCGAAAAGCTGGGTGCGCCGCTGGTGGCCACCAACGATGTGCGCTTTATCAAGAAAGAAGACTTCGAGGCCCACGAAACCCGCGTCTGCATCGGTGAAGGCCGGGCGCTGGACGATCCACGTCGCTCGAAGAACTATAGCGAAGAGCAATACCTCAAAAGTGCCGAAGAAATGGCCGAGCTGTTCAGTGACCTGCCCGAGGCGCTGGAAAACTCCGTCGAAATTGCCAAGCGCTGCAATATTGAAGTGAAGCTGGGCAAGCACTTCTTGCCCAACTTCCCGATTCCCGATGGCATGACCATCGATGAGTATTTCCGCAAGGTGTCCTTTGATGGCCTGGAAGAGCGTCTTTCCGTTCTGCTGCCCAAGGACACCACTGAAGATTACGAAGCCAAGCGCCAGGTGTATGTCGACCGGCTGAATTTCGAGCTGGATATCATCATCCAGATGGGGTTCCCCGGTTACTTCCTGATCGTAATGGACTTTATCCAGTGGGCCAAAAGCAACGGCGTGCCGGTGGGGCCTGGCCGGGGGTCGGGTGCCGGGTCGCTGGTGGCCTATGTGCAGAAGATCACGGACCTTGATCCGCTGGAATATGACCTGCTGTTCGAACGCTTCCTGAACCCGGAACGGGTATCGATGCCCGACTTCGACGTCGACTTCTGCATGGATGGTCGCGACCGGGTCATCGAATATGTGGCCGAAAAATACGGGCGTAACGCGGTAAGCCAGATCATTACCTTCGGTTCCATGGCGGCCAAGGCGGTCATCCGCGACGTGGCGCGGGTGCAGGGCAAGTCCTACGGCCTGGCGGACCGTTTGTCGAAGATGATTCCCTTTGAAGTCGGCATGACCCTGGAAAAGGCCTACGAGCAGGAAGAAATCCTGCGCGACTTCATCAAGATCGATGAAGAAGCTGCCGAAATCTGGGACATGGCCCGCAAGCTCGAAGGCGTGGTACGTAACGTCGGTAAGCACGCCGGTGGTGTAGTAATCGCGCCGACCAAGCTGACAGACTTTTCGCCGATCTATTGCGACGAAGAAGGCGGTGGCCTGGTAACCCAGTTCGACAAGGATGACGTGGAGGCGGCCGGCCTGGTGAAGTTCGACTTCCTCGGTCTGCGGACCCTGACGATCATCGATTGGGCGCTCAAGACGATCAACCGCGAGCGGGCCAAGGTCGATGAGGCGCCGCTGGACATCGCGTTTATCCCGCTGGACGACAAGCCAACCTACGCCCTGCTGCAAAAAGCCGAGACCACCGCGGTGTTCCAGCTTGAATCGCGCGGCATGAAGGAGCTGATCAAAAAGCTCAAGCCCGACTGCCTGGAAGACTTGATCGCACTGGTGGCCCTGTTCCGTCCGGGCCCGCTGCAATCGGGCATGGTTGATGACTTTATCAACCGTAAGCACGGGCGCGCCGAACTGGCCTACCCGCACTCCGATTACCAGTACGAGGGCCTCAAGCCAGTACTGGCACCGACCTACGGCATCATCCTGTATCAGGAACAGGTGATGCAGATCGCCCAGGTCATGGCCGGCTACACCCTCGGCGGTGCAGACATGCTGCGTCGCGCCATGGGTAAGAAAAAGCCCGAGGAAATGGCCAAGCAGCGCGGCGGTTTCATTGAAGGCTGCGCCACCAACAACATCGACGCTGACCTGGCCGGTAACATCTTTGACCTGGTGGAAAAATTCGCCGGTTATGGCTTCAACAAATCCCACTCCGCCGCCTATGGCCTGGTGTCGTACCAGACTGCCTGGCTGAAAGCCCACTATCCGGCGCCGTTCATGGCGGCGGTACTTTCGGCGGATATGCACAACACCGACAAGGTCGTGACCTTGATCGAAGAAGTGCGGACCATGAAACTGCGCCTCGACGCGCCGGATGTGAACGCCTCGGAGTTCAAGTTCACGGTGAACGACGAGGGCCGCATCATCTATGGCCTGGGCGCGATCAAGGGCGTGGGCGAGGGCCCGGTCGAGGCGATTACGGAGGCGCGCCAGGACGGCCCGTTCAAGGATCTGTTCGATTTCTGCGCTCGGGTCGATCTCAAGCGCATCAACAAACGTACCCTCGATGGCCTGATCCGCAGCGGTGCTCTGGATCGCCTCGGGCCGTATTTCCATGACGAGCCGAAGGCCTACCAGGCCAATATCGACCGTAACCGCGCGGTGCTGCTGACCGCCATGGAAGAAGCGATCAAGGCTGCCGAACAAACCGCCCGTACCCACGACAGCGGGCATGCCGACCTGTTTGGCGGGCTGTTTGTCGAAGAAGATGCCGATGTGTACGCCAATCACCGCAAGGCCAAGGAACTGACCCTCAAGGAACGCCTCAAGGGTGAGAAAGACACCCTGGGCCTGTACCTCACCGGTCACCCGATTGACGAATATGAAGGCGAGATCCGTCGTTTTGCCCGCCAGCGCATCATCGACCTGAAGCCGGCGCGCGATACCCAGACCGTTGCCGGGATGATCATTGCCCTGCGGGTGATGAAGAACAAAAAGGGCGACAAGATGGGTTTCATCACCCTCGACGACCGCTCGGGCCGTATCGAAGCGTCGCTGTTTGCCGACGCCTTCCACTCCGCGCAGTCGCTGTTGCAGACCGACGCGATGGTGGTGGTGGAGGGGGAGGTCAGCAATGATGACTTCTCCGGCGGCCTGCGCCTGCGGATCAAGCGCGTGATGAGCATGGAAGATGCCCGTACCAACCTGGCCGAAAGCCTGCGCCTGAAGGTTAAAACCGAAGCCCTCAAGGGCGATCAGCTACGCTGGCTGGGGGATCTGCTCAAGCGCCACCGTGGCGCGTGCCCGGTGACCATGGAGTACACCGGCAGCGATGCCAAGGCGATGTTGCAGTTTGGCGAGACGTGGCGAATTGACCCGGCCGATGGCTTGATTCAAGCATTGCGTGACCAGTTCGGGCGTGACAACGTCTTCCTCCAATACCGTTGACGGTCAGGGCCATTGTTTTGCCCCTGACCTCGACTCAACATTTAATCTCGACCTTGACGCGCCTCTCCCTTAAGGTAGGGCGCGAATAGACCACCGGCAGGCCTGGCACTCCCTGGCCGTCGACCCAAGACGGACGCTTATGAACCCGAATTTTCTTGATTTCGAACAGCCGATCGCTGACCTGCAAGCCAAGATCGAAGAGCTGCGCCTGGTCGGCAATGACAATTCGCTGAATATCGGCGATGAAATCTTGCGCCTGCAAGACAAGAGCAAGACGCTGACCGAAGACATCTTCGGCAAGCTGACCAGCTGGCAGATCGCGCGCCTGGCCCGCCACCCGCGCCGTCCGTACACCCTGGACTACATCGATCACATCTTCACCGAGTTCGACGAGTTGCATGGCGACCGTCACTTCTCCGATGACGCGGCGATTGTCGGCGGTATTGCCCGCCTGGACGACCAGCCCGTGATGGTGATCGGTCACCAGAAAGGCCGTGAAGTGCGCGAGAAAGTGCGTCGCAACTTCGGTATGCCACGTCCGGAAGGCTACCGTAAGGCCTGTCGCCTGATGGAAATGGCCGAACGCTTCAAAATGCCGATCCTGACCTTTATCGACACCCCGGGCGCCTACCCTGGCATCGACGCCGAAGAGCGTAACCAGAGCGAAGCGATTGCCTGGAACCTGCGGGTGATGGCGCGCCTGAAAACCCCGATCATCGCGACTGTGATCGGTGAAGGCGGTTCCGGCGGTGCGCTGGCCATCGGCGTCTGCGACCAGTTGAACATGTTGCAATACTCCACCTACGCGGTGATCTCGCCGGAAGGCTGCGCCTCGATCCTGTGGAAAACTGCAGAAAAGGCCCCGGATGCTGCCGAAGCCATGGGGATCACCGCTGATCGCCTCAAAGGCCTGGGCATTGTCGACAAAGTGATTGCCGAGCCACTGGGCGGCGCTCACCGCGACCCGGCCGCTGTTTCTGCAACCATTCGCGCCGAACTCTGCGAACAGCTGGCTATGCTCAAGAAGTTCGACAACGAAGCGCTGCTGGCTCGTCGCTACGAGCGCTTGATGAGCTACGGCCTGTAAGGTACCGCATAGCCATATGGATTCGGGTTTGTGTGGGAGCGGGCTTGCTCGCGATAGCAGTGTGTCAGTGCCAGATTAACTGACGGATACACCCCTATCGCGAGCAAGCCCGCTCCCACATTTGCTTTGTGTATGCTTGGCTACCGTATTTCAGTTTTGCGGCGGTAACGTGCGATGAAACCAGCTCTACCCGCCAAACTCCTGCAATCCCTCGCCCCCTGGCGCAACGCCCCGGCCTGGCATATCGCCTACTCCGGTGGACTCGACTCCACTGTCCTGCTGCACCTGCTCGTCGACCTGGCAAAAACCCAACCCCTGCCGCCACTGCGGGCTATCCATGTTCATCATGGCCTTCAGGCTGCGGCTGACGCGTGGCCAGCCCATTGCCAGGCGGTCTGTGGTGCCGCAGGGGTGGCGCTGCGCGTCATGCATGTGCAAGTGCTGCCTGGTGCAAGTCTTGAGCGTGCGGCTCGTGATGCGCGCTACCAGGCGTTCGCCGAGGCGATCAGCCCAGGGGAGTTGCTACTCACAGGCCAGCACCGTGATGATCAGGCTGAAACCCTGTTGTTCCGTCTGCTGCGAGGCGCTGGGGTGCGCGGTCTGGCCGGCATGCCGGCGCAGCGTCCCTTGGGCGCGGGGGGGCTGGCGCGGCCGTTGCTGGACGTATCGCGAACCGAGTTGGAAGCCTACGCCCGCGACCATCAGTTGACCTGGATCGAAGACCCGTCCAACAGCGATCCACGCTTCTCGCGCAATTACCTGCGCCATCAACTGTTCCCGCTGCTCACCGCACGCTGGCCTCAGGCTGTGAATGCCCTGGCGCGTACCACCGGGCATTTGGCAGAGGCCCAGGGGCTGCTCGATGAGTTGGCGCAACTGGATGTACAGGCCGCCAACCAGCCGTCGGGGCTTTCGTGGCTGGCGCTGCCATCGTTGAGCATTGCACCGTTGCGCACTCTTTCCGACGCCCGGCAGCGCAACGCCTTGCGGTACTGGCTGGCGCCTTTGACACGCTTGCCCGATAGCGAGCACTGGGTTGGCTGGAGTGCCTTACGTGATGCCAAGGCGGATGCACAACCCATCTGGCGTTTGGCCGACGGCCAATTGCACCGTTGCAACGATCGCATTTGGTGGTTGCCTACCCAGTGGTCAGAGTTTTCCGACAGTCCATTGAGCTGGTCGCGCCCGCAAAACCCACTACAGTTACCCGGCAACGGCCAACTGCATTTCAGCGGATGTGCCCCTGATGGGCCTTTGAGCATTGGCTACCGCCTGGGCGGTGAAGTCATGGAAGTACCAGGCCGTGGCCGGCGTGACCTCAAGCGTTTGCTCAACGAAAGTGCGGTGCCGGGCTTTGTCCGTGGCAGATTGCCGCTGCTGTACCAAGGCTCCCGTTTGCTGGCTGTGGCCAACCTGGCCAGGGCCTCGACAGGGCAGGGGGATGACTGGCAATTACATTGGACGCCACCAACCTGCGATCAAGGTTTGAGCTGATAGCGCCTTTCCGGTAGACTACGCTCCCTTCTTGATACAACTTCTGTGGATTCTCCTGAAACACAGTCGTTGCCGATTACCAAGCAGTCTTTGCTGGGCGATTCCAAAAAATGTGTAGCGATCAACGTACCGGTGTTCCATTGCTGGTCTGTCACAACGCGGCGGTTTTTTTGAAAGGTGCACTGTGATTAATGCAGGTGATCGGGGGCTTCGGCCTTCCTTCGCTTTCCCCGGCGGCTCCGACCGCTTTAACGCAGACTTCTAGGGTTTTTCATGACGCGCTACATATTCGTCACGGGCGGTGTTGTTTCTTCATTGGGGAAAGGCATTGCCTCCGCTTCGTTGGCGGCCATCCTGGAGGCGCGGGGACTTAAGGTCACCATGCTCAAGCTGGACCCGTACATCAACGTCGACCCGGGCACCATGAGCCCGTTCCAGCACGGTGAAGTGTTCGTCACCCACGACGGCGCCGAGACCGACCTGGACCTGGGCCACTACGAGCGGTTCATCCGCACGACCATGACCCAGAACAACAACTTCACCACTGGCCGTGTCTACGAGCACGTGCTGCGCAAAGAGCGCCGTGGTGACTACCTGGGTGCAACCATCCAGGTGATCCCGCACATCACCGACGAAATCAAGCGCCGCATCATCAAGGGTGCAGGCGATGCCGACGTAGCGATGGTCGAGATCGGTGGCACCGTGGGTGACATCGAATCGCAACCGTTCCTCGAAGCCATCCGCCAGTTGCGTTTCGAAGTCGGCGCCAAGCGCGCGATGCTGATGCACCTGACGCTGGTGCCGTACATCGCCACTGCCGGCGAAACCAAAACCAAGCCAACCCAGCACTCGGTCAAGGAACTGCGTTCCATCGGCCTGCAACCGGACGTGCTGGTGTGCCGCTCCGATCACCCGATCGACATTTCCTCGCGTCGCAAGATCGCCCAGTTCACCAACGTTGAAGAGCGTGCGGTGATTGCCCTGGAAGACGCCGACACCATCTACAAGATCCCGGGCATCCTGCATTCCCAAGGCCTGGATGATTTTGTGGTCGAGCGTTTCGGCTTGCAGTGCAATGGCGCGGACCTGTCCGAGTGGGAAGCGGTGGTTGACGCCAAGCTCAACCCTGAGCACGAAGTGACCATCGCCATGGTCGGCAAGTACATGGAACTGCTGGACGCGTACAAGTCGCTGATCGAAGCGATGAGCCACGCCGGCATCAGCAACCGGACCAAGGTCAACCTGCGCTACATCGATTCCGAAGATATCGAGAACCAGGGCACCGCGCTGCTCGAAGGTGTTGACGCGATCCTCGTTCCAGGCGGTTTCGGCCTGCGTGGCGTGGAAGGCAAGATCACCGCCGTGCAGTACGCTCGTGAGAACAAAGTGCCGTACCTGGGTATCTGCCTGGGCATGCAAGTGGCTGTTATCGAGTTCGCCCGTAACGTGCTGGGCTGGAAAGACGCCAACTCCACCGAGTTCGATCACACCAGCGGCCACCCGGTCGTGGGCCTGATCACCGAGTGGGAAGATGCCACCGGCGCTGTTGAAACCCGTACCGAAACCTCCGACCTGGGCGGCACCATGCGCCTTGGCGCACAGGATTGCCTGCTGGAGTCCGGTTCGCTGGTGCACGACTGCTACGGCAAGGACGTGATTGTCGAGCGTCACCGTCACCGTTATGAGGTGAACAACAACCTGCTGCCGCAGATCAAGGAAGCTGGCCTGAAAATCTCCGGTCGCTCCGGTGATGGCAAGTTGGTTGAAGTGGTCGAGGCACCGGATCATCCATGGTTCGTCGCGTGCCAGTTCCACCCTGAGTTCACCTCGACTCCACGCGACGGTCACCCGTTGTTCAGCGGCTTCGTCAAGGCTGCACTGACGCAACATCAGAAGAAGGCGTAAACCTGATGGCCCAGAAGATCATTCGCGTAGGCGACATCGAGATTGCCAACGACAAGCCCATGGTGCTGTTTGGCGGCATGAACGTACTGGAAAGCCGCGACATGGCGATGCAGGTCTGTGAAGAGTACGTAAAGGTTACCGAGAAACTGGGTATCCCTTATGTATTCAAGGCCAGCTTCGACAAGGCCAACCGTTCGTCCGTGACCTCCTATCGCGGCCCGGGCCTTGAAGAAGGCATGCGGATCTTCCAGGACATCAAGCAAGCCTTTGGCGTGCCGATCATCACCGACGTCCACGAGCCTGAGCAGGCTGCGGTGGTCGCCGAGGTGTGTGACATCATCCAGTTGCCGGCCTTCCTGTCGCGCCAGACCGACCTGGTTGTCGCGATGGCCAAGACCGGCGCTGTGATCAATATCAAGAAAGCCCAGTTCCTTGCACCCCAGGAAATGAAACACATCCTGAACAAGTGCGTGGAAGCGGGTAACGACCAGTTGATCCTCTGCGAGCGTGGTTCGAGCTTTGGCTACAACAACCTCGTGGTGGACATGCTCGGTTTCGGCATCATGAAACAGTTCGAGTACCCGGTATTCTTCGACGTGACCCACGCGCTGCAAATGCCGGGTGGTCGCGCAGATTCTGCTGGTGGGCGACGTGCCCAGGTGCTGGACCTGGCCAAGGCGGGCATCAGCCAGTCCCTGGCCGGCCTGTTCCTGGAAGCCCATCCCGATCCGGACAACGCCAAGTGCGACGGCCCATGCGCCCTGCGCCTGGACAAGCTGGAGCCATTCCTGGCCCAGCTCAAGCAGTTGGACGAACTGGTCAAGAGTTTTCCGACGGTAGAAACCGCGTAACCCGCGTTTCTCCGGTAAACTTTCCGCGCTTTATGCTCAGGCCTTAGGGCCTGAGCCTTGTCGTCTGCAAGCCTGCCCCGTTGTTCCACCCTTGCGGTCGGTCAAAAGATTTCCTTCAGCTGCGTCGTTTTCGTCAACTTTGGAGTGTTTACAACAATGGCAAAAATCGTCGACATCAAAGGTCGTGAAGTTCTCGACTCCCGTGGCAACCCCACCGTCGAAGCCGACGTGCTTCTCGATAACGGTATCATCGGCAGCGCCTGCGCGCCGTCCGGTGCTTCCACCGGTTCGCGCGAAGCGCTGGAACTGCGTGATGGCGACAAGAGTCGTTACCTGGGCAAGGGTGTCCTCAAGGCGGTAGCCAACATCAACGGTCCGATCCGCGACCTGTTGCTGGGCAAGGACCCGCTGGACCAGAAAGCCCTGGACCACGCGATGATCAAGCTCGACGGCACTGAAAACAAAGGCAGCCTCGGCGCCAATGCGATCCTTGCTGTGTCCCTGGCGGCTGCCAAGGCGGCTGCGCAGGATCAGGACCTGCCGTTGTACGCGCACATTGCCAACCTGAACGGTACTCCGGGTGTCTACTCGATGCCGGTGCCGATGATGAACATCATCAACGGTGGCGAGCATGCGGATAACAACGTTGATATCCAGGAATTCATGGTACAGCCGGTTGGCGCCAAGACCTTCTCCGAAGGCCTGCGCATGGGCACCGAGATTTTCCATCACTTGAAAGCTGTGCTGAAGGCCCGTGGCCTGAGCACTGCCGTAGGCGATGAGGGTGGTTTCGCACCGAACCTGGCGTCCAACGAAGATGCACTGAAAGTGATCTCCGAAGCCGTGGCCAACGCTGGCTACAAGCTGGGCACCGACGTGACCCTGGCCCTGGACTGCGCGGCCAGCGAGTTCTACGAAGATGGCAAGTACAACCTGTCCGGCGAAGGCCAGGTGTTCACCGCCGAAGGTTTTGCTGACTACCTCAAAGGCTTGAGCGAACGTTACCCGATCATCTCCATTGAAGATGGCCTGGACGAGTCCGACTGGGACGGCTGGAAGATCCTCACCGACAAGATCGGCGAAAAAGTCCAACTGGTAGGCGACGACCTGTTTGTGACCAACACCAAGATCCTGAAAGAAGGCATCGACAAGAAGATTGCCAACTCGATCCTGATCAAGTTCAACCAGATCGGCACCCTGACCGAAACCCTGGAAGCCATCCAGATGGCCAAGGCTGCCGGCTACACGGCTGTGATCTCGCACCGCTCCGGCGAAACCGAAGATTCGACCATTGCCGACCTGGCTGTGGGCACCTCGGCGGGCCAGATCAAAACCGGTTCGCTGTGCCGTTCCGACCGCGTTTCCAAGTACAACCAACTGCTGCGTATCGAAGAGCAATTGGGCGGTAAAGCCAAATACAACGGTCGCGGTGAGTTTCGCGGCTGAGTAGTTGATGGTAAAAAGACAACAGATTGTGTCGGAAAACTCACTGTAGAGTGAATTTGCGCACTAATCTGATGCCTATCAAGCACAAGCCTGGTTCTTCCAGGCTTCGTGCTATCAGTTGTTTCAAAAGTTTTGCATGGCTGTCTTTTTTCACTGGATACCCGATATTCGATGCGCAGTCCCAATTGGTTGTTCCTCGTCTTGCTCTTGCTGCTGGCTGGCCTGCAGTACCGCCTTTGGGTGGGCAATGGCAGCCTGGCGCAGGTAACCGACCTGACCCAGCAAATTGCCGCACAGCACGCCGAGAACGAGGTGTTGCTGGAGCGCAACCGTGTGCTCGATGCCGAAGTGCTTGAGTTGAAAAAAGGCATGGAGACCGTTGAAGAACGGGCTCGTCATGAGTTGGGCATGGTCAAGGAGGGCGAAACCCTCTACCAGTTGGCCCAATGAGTTTCTGTTTGCCGGCCTTCTGGGCCGTGATTCCTGCCGCGGGCGTCGGTGCCCGTATGGCTGCTGACCGTCCCAAGCAATATCTGCAACTGGGCGGGCGCACTATTCTCGAACACAGCCTTGGCTGTTTTCTCGACCATCCGAGCCTCAAGGGTTTGGTAGTCAGTCTGGCTGTCGATGATCCTTACTGGCCAAGCCTGGCATGCGCTGGCGACCCGCGTATCCAGCGCGCAGACGGTGGTTCGCAGCGTTCAGGCTCGGTACTCAATGCGTTGCTGCAACTCAATGCCCTGGGCGCCAGCGATGACGACTGGGTGCTGGTGCATGATGCTGCACGGCCGAACCTGAGCCGCGAGGACCTCGACAAGTTGCTGGCGGAGCTGGCGGACGATCCAGTCGGTGGTTTGCTGGCCGTACCGGCCCGCGACACTCTCAAGCGTGTCGACAAGCACGGGCGGGTCGTGGAAACCATTGACCGCAGCCTGATCTGGCAAGCCTATACGCCGCAGATGTTTCGCCTTGGGGCCTTGCACCGTGCCTTGGCCGATAGCCTCGTGGCCGATGCGGTCATCACCGACGAAGCCTCGGCCATGGAATGGTCCGGCCAGGCGCCACGCCTGATTGAAGGGCGAGCGGACAATATCAAGGTGACCCGGCCGGAAGACTTGGAGTGGCTCAGGTTGCGGTGGGCGAATCGTCGCTAGTCAGTTACACCGAGTTGACTCTATCGCAGGCACTTGACCGCATCCCACCAAGTATATGCGGTCCAAAGTGTGGGAGCTGGCTTGCCTGCGATGAGGCCGGGCCTGACACCCCAGCAGATCACCCGCCATACTCCGCTCGCCCAGCCAACCCTTCCTTCAGGTAATCCACCAACTTGCGCACCTTCGGCGACAAATGCCGCTGCTGCGGATATAGCGCCCACACTGCGGTATTCGGCGGTTGATGGGCCTCAAGCAGCGAAACCAGCGCCCCGTTGTGCAAGTGCTCCAGCACGTAATAATCCGGCAACTGGCACAACCCGACCCCCTGCAACGCCGCATCCAACACCGCCTGCCCACTGTTGCAGCGCCAGTTTCCCTGCACCCTTTGGGAAAACTCGCGCCCATCCTGGGCCAACTGCCAAATATCCGAGCTGCCGATCAGGCAGTTATGCCGGCTCAGCTCCGACAAGCTATGTGGGCGTCCATACCGCTCCAGGTAGGACGGCGACGCGCACAGGTACATGCGCCGGGGTGCCAGGCGGCTGGCGACCATCCGCGAATCCTGCAGGCGGCCCAGGCGAATCGCCAGGTCCAGGCCTTCATGCACCAGGTCGAGCGGGCGATTGCTCAGTTCGATGTCCACCCGCAATTGCGGATACAGCCCCATGAAGCGGGTGACCAGCGGCACGATGAAGCGTTCGCCATAAGCCACGGCGCAGGTCATGCGCAACATGCCTTTGGGTTCGCTGGTCAGGTCGCCCACGGCGCGTAGGGCTTCTTCGCGCCCGTCTTGCAGGCGCTGGCAATGCTGTAGGAAGGTCTGCCCGGCCTCGGTCAGCGTCACGCGCCGGGTACTGCGATAGAGCAAGCGGGTTTGCAGGCGTTCTTCCAGGCGTGCCACCTGGCGGCTGATATGGGATGAGGACACGCCAAGGCGCTCGGCAGCGGCGGTGAATTGGCTGCATTCGGCCACGGCGACGAATTCATCGATGCCTTCCCAGCGGTTCTCCAGCATGTTGATTATCCCTGTGTAGCAATAATGTTTTGCTTTTGCCTGGATTATTAATCAGTGGGCCATGTTTTACACTGCCCGTCTCACTTTTCAAGCCCCTGGAGAAACCCGGATGATCAAGTCACGCGCCGCTGTCGCCTTTGAAGCCAAGAAACCGCTGGAGATCGTGGAAGTGGATGTCGCCATGCCCAAGGCTGGCGAAGTCCTGCTGCGGGTGGTCGCTTCCGGGGTTTGCCATACCGATGCCTACACCCTGTCGGGCGCGGATCCGGAAGGCATCTTCCCGTCGATCCTCGGCCACGAAGGCGGCGCAGTGGTCGAAGCGATTGGCGAGGGTGTGACCTCGGTAGCGGTGGGTGACCACGTGATCCCGCTCTACACCCCGGAATGCGGCAAGTGCAAATTCTGCCTGTCGGGCAAGACCAACCTGTGCCAGGCCATCCGTGCGACCCAGGGCAAAGGCCTGATGCCGGACGGCACTACGCGTTTTTCCTACAAGGGGCAGCCGATTTTCCACTACATGGGGACTTCGACCTTTTCCGAGTACACCGTGCTGCCGGAAATCTCCGTGGCCAAGATTCCTAAAGAAGCGCCGCTGGAAAAGGTCTGCCTGCTGGGCTGTGGTGTCACCACCGGGATCGGTGCAGTGATCAACACCGCCAAGGTCAAGCCGGGCGATACCGTGGCTATCTTCGGCCTGGGCGGGATTGGCTTGTCGGCTGTGATCGGTGCGGTGAAAGCCAAGGCCGGTCGTATCATCGCCATCGATATCAACCCGGCCAAGTTCGAGATCGCCAGGCAACTGGGCGCCACCGACTGCATCAACCCGAAAGACTACGATCGTCCGATCCAGGATGTGATTGTCGATTTGACCGACGGCGGCGTGGACTTTTCCTTCGAGTGCATCGGCAATGTACAGCTGATGCGCGCAGCGCTTGAGTGCTGCCACAAAGGCTGGGGCGAGTCGGTGATCATCGGTGTCGCCGGTGCCGGCCAGGAAATTGCCACCCGTCCGTTCCAACTGGTGACCGGCCGCGTCTGGCGCGGTTCGGCATTCGGTGGCGTGCGTGGCCGCAGCGAGTTGCCAAGCTACGTGGCGATGGCTCAGACCGGCGAAATCCCGTTGGATACCTTCATCACCCACACCATGGGCCTGGAAGATATCAATAAGGCGTTCGACCTGATGCATGAAGGCAAGAGCATTCGTACCGTCATTCATTTCTGAGGTCGGCCATGAGTCTGGAAAATCTGTCATGCCAGAAGAGTTTCGGCGGCTGGCACAAGCGTTACAAGCATCATTCCGAGGTGCTGGGCTGCGACATGACCTTCGCCGTCTACCTGCCGCCCCAGGCGGAGCAGGGCGGCAAGTTGCCGGTGTTGTACTGGCTGTCGGGGCTGACCTGCACCGATGAGAACTTCATGCAGAAGGCCGGCGCGCAACGCATGGCTGCCGAGTTGGGGTTGATCATCGTCGCGCCGGATACCAGCCCCCGTGGGCCGGGTGTGCCGGGTGACCCGGACAATGCCTGGGATTTTGGCCTGGGTGCCGGGTTCTACCTGAATGCCACGCAGGAACCTTGGAGCAAGCATTATCGGATGCATGATTATGTAGTGCAGGAATTGCCGGCATTGGTTGAGGCGCATTTCCCGGCTTCCGACAAACGCGGCATCAGTGGTCATTCCATGGGCGGCCACGGCGCACTGGTGTGTGCCTTGCGTAACCCGGGACGTTATCAGTCGGTGTCGGCATTTTCGCCGATCAATAACCCGATGGATTGCCCTTGGGGCCAAAAAGCCTTTTCTCGCTACCTGGGAGAAGAGCGCTCCAAGTGGCGCGAATGGGACGCCTGTGTGTTGATCAGCGAAGCCTCGGAAAAACTGCCATTGCTGGTGGATCAGGGCGATCGCGACGACTTCCTGGCCAACCAGCTCAAGCCCGAGGCCTTGCAGCAAGCTGCCAAGACTGCCGGCCACCCGCTGGAGTTACGCCTGCAACCGGGCTATGACCACAGCTACTTCTTTATCGCCAGCTTCATCGAGGACCACTTGCGTCATCATGGACGTGCTTTGCTCGGTTAATGTCCGGCAAAAGTAGGTAGAATCACGCCCTGAATTAAATCGGGGCGTTTTTTTATGCGTATTGGCCACGGCTATGATGTGCACCGTTTCGCCGAAGGCGACTTCATCACCCTGGGCGGCGTGCGTATTGCACACCACCATGGGTTGCTGGCTCATTCCGACGGCGACGTTGTGCTGCATGCCTTGAGCGATGCCTTGCTCGGCGCGGCGGCGTTGGGGGATATCGGCAAACACTTTCCGGACACTGACCCCACTTTCAAGGGCGCAGACAGCCGCGTGCTGCTGCGCCATGTGGTCGGCCTGATCCATGCCAAGGGCTGGAAGGTCGGCAATGTCGATAACACCATTGTTGCCCAGGCGCCGAAAATGGCCCCGCATATCGAATCGATGCGCGCACTGATTGCCGCTGACCTGCAAATAGAACTGGATCAAGTCAACGTGAAAGCCACCACTACCGAAAAACTCGGGTTTACCGGTCGTGAAGAGGGCATCGCGGTGCACTCCGTCGCTTTGTTGCTGCGCGCATGAACGAGGCGCAACTGTTGGGCCCGCGGGCCTATGGCGAGGCACTGGGCAGTGCGGTGCTCAAGGCGACTGCTGAAGACTTCCAGGTGGATGAAGTGCTGGATATCCCGCTGACCGGCGAGGGTGAACACCTGTGGTTATGGGTGGAAAAGCGCGGCCTGAACACCGAAGAGGCTGCGCGACGCATTGCCAAGGCTGCCGGCGTGCCTTTGCGCACGGTGAGCTATGCCGGCCTCAAGGATCGCCAGGCACTGACGCGCCAGTGGTTCAGCGTGCAGCTGCCGGGCAAGGCCGATCCAGACCTCAGTGGCGCGGAAAACGACACCCTGAAGATCCTCAAGACCGCCCGCCACAAACGCAAGTTGCAGCGTGGCGCGCATGCGGCCAACGGTTTTACCCTGCGCCTGACCCAACTGGCGGGCGACCAGGCTGCGATCGATGCGCGCCTGCAATTGATCGCCAAGCACGGTATCCCCAACTATTTCGGCTCCCAGCGCTTTGGCCATAACGGCGGCAACGTCGTCGATGCCCGCGACTGGGCGGCCCGCAAGGCGTTGCCGGAGCAGCGCAATGTGCGTTCGCGCCTGCTGTCGACGGCGCGCAGTTTTGTGTTCAATAAAGTGCTGGCGGCGCGGGTTGCCGATGGTTCGTGGCAGCAGGCCCAGGTCGGTGACCTGCTGGCATTCACCGACAGTCGCAGTTTCTTCCCGGCCGGGGAGGCGGAGTGCAGCGATCCACGCCTGGCGATCCTCGACCTGCATCCCACCGGCCCGCAATGGGGTGAAGGCGATTCGCCCGCCACTGGCGCCACTCATGAACTGGAGCAAGCCATCGCTGCGAGCGAAGCAGACCTGTGCGATTGGCTGGCCAAAGCCGGCATGAGCCAGGAACGTCGCATTCTGCGGCTGCCCATTGGCGGGTTGACGTGGCATTATCCCTCGCTGGACATTCTGCAATTGGAATTCGTCCTGCCGGCCGGATGCTTCGCCACTGTCTTGGTGCGCGAGCTTGTTGATCTGGTGCCGGTGGGGCAGACGGACAGCCCATGCGTATTCTGATATCTAACGACGACGGGGTCACCGCACCCGGCCTTGCCGCGCTTCATGCTGCGCTGGCGGATTACGCCGAGTGCGTGGTGGTTGCCCCGGACCAGGACAAAAGTGGCGCCAGCAGTTCGCTGACGCTCGACCGTCCTTTGCACCCGCAGACGCTGGCCAACGGCTTTATCAGCGTTAATGGCACGCCGACCGATTGCGTGCACCTGGCGATCAACAGCTTGCTGGCCGATGAGCCGGACCTGGTGGTTTCCGGGATCAACCTGGGCGCCAACCTGGGCGATGACGTGTTGTACTCCGGCACTGTGGCGGCGGCCCTTGAAGGGCGCTTCCTGGGACGCACGGCATTCGCCTTTTCGCTGGCGTCGCGGCAGGTGGATAACCTGGCGACCGCGGCGTATTTCGCGCGCAAGCTGGTCGAGGCCCACGGCACTCTGGTGTTGCCGCCGCGTACGGTGCTCAACGTCAATATCCCCAATCTGCCCCTGGACCATATTCGCGGCATCCAGTTGACCCGCCTGGGCCATCGCGCGCGCGCGGCGGCACCGTTGAAGGTGGTCGATCCGCGTGGCAGGGAGGGCTACTGGATTGCCGCAGCGGGCGACGCCGAGGATGGCGGGCCGGGCACGGACTTTCATGCGGTGATGCAAGGTTATGTTTCGATTACTCCGTTACAGCTTGATCGCACCTTCAATGATGCCTTCGGTGGTCTCGATCCCTGGCTGGAGGGGCTGCGCTGATGGCTCGTGAACAGGACGACCTGTTGCGCCGGGGCATCGGCATGACCTCTCAACGCACCCGTGAACGCTTGATCCAGCGGCTCTACGAAGAGGGCTTGTCCAACGCCCAGGTGTTGGAAGTCATCCGTCGAACCCCGCGCCATCTGTTTGTCGATGAGGCCCTGGCCCATCGCGCCTACGAAGACACCGCGTTGCCCATTGGCCATAACCAGACCATCTCCCAGCCCTATATGGTGGCGCGGATGAGCGAGCTGTTGTTGGCCGCGGGGCCATTGGACAAAGTGCTGGAAATTGGTACGGGCTCCGGCTACCAGACCGCTGTGCTCTCGCAATTGGTTGAGCGGGTGTTTTCCGTCGAGCGGATCAAGGTTCTGCAGGATCGGGCCAAGGAGCGCCTGGTGGAGCTGAACCTGCGCAACGTGGTCTTTCGCTGGGGCGACGGCTGGGAAGGCTGGCCGGCATTGGCGCCTTACAACGGTATTATCGTGACGGCCGTGGCCACCGATGTGCCCCAGGCGCTCCTCGACCAATTGGCTCCGGGCGGGCGCCTGGTGATTCCGGTGGGGGCGGGCGAAGTGCAACAGTTGATGTTGATCGTGCGTGAAGAAGAAGGCTTTTCCCGGCATGTTCTGGGGGCGGTGCGTTTCGTTCCGTTACTCAATGGCCCATTGGCCTGATCATTTATGACGGCATACTGAATTCTATCCTTGGGTATGTGTCTTACAGCGGGGTTCATTGAGTCAACATCAAGTTGGGTAGTTATTAAACGAGATGAATTTTTCGTTTCTACCTTGTTGCCGGTTAAAGTCCGGCAGCCAGTTATACTTGCAGCATATTTCAAGCCTGATACAGGCGTTCATGTTTCAGCCACCACAAAGGGAGCGGCGGGTGAGTCTCACAGTCATTGCGCAGCGTATGAGTAAAACGAGCTTTCAGCGACTGGTGATTGGCCTTGTCTTGAGTTCCTTGTTGGCCGCCTGCTCCAGCAC
The DNA here is from genome assembly GCF_900004755.1 of Pseudomonas sp. 25 R 14. Lineage (NCBI taxonomy): Bacteria > Pseudomonadati > Pseudomonadota > Gammaproteobacteria > Pseudomonadales > Pseudomonadaceae > Pseudomonas > Pseudomonas sp. 25 R 14. Next base: position 189,296 of record NZ_CVTS01000040.1, read on the forward strand.
GGGCAGCGGGGCGCGGGTCGTCGACCGCAATAATGCGGCACCGCAACGGCCTACAGTGACGACCGGGCAATACGTGGTGCGCAAGGGCGATACGATGTTCTCGATCGCCTTCCGGTATGGCTGGGACTACAAGGCGCTCGCCGCGCGTAACAACATTCCTGTGCCTTATACGATACATCCTGGGCAGACCATTCGCTTCGATGGCCGCACCGGTTCAACGCCTACGGCAGTTGTGACAAAATCCGGTTCCTCGCCTTCCTCTTCCAGCAAAACCACGGTCTTTACGCGCCCCGCCGGCACTGCTGCGCCGGCTGCTGCGAGCAAGCCGGCACCCGCGCCGTTGCCACCTGCCGGGCCTGCACCGAAGGGGTGGGGATGGCCCTCAAATGGCATCCTTATTGGGAAATTCTCCTCAAACGGTAGTTTGAATAAAGGCATTGATATCGCCGGGGATTTGGGACAGCCTGTTTTAGCTGCGTCTGATGGGACGGTTGTATACGCCGGGAGTGGTTTACGGGGCTACGGCGAATTAGTCATCATCAAACACAGCGATACCTACGTCAGTGCCTACGGTCATAACCGCAGGTTGTTGGTTCGGGAGGGGCAGCAGGTCAAAGTCGGACAGACAATTGCCGAAATGGGGTCAACTGGTACAGACCGGGTGAAACTGCACTTTGAGATTCGCCGCCAAGGGAAACCTGTAGATCCGCTGCAATTCCTACCCCGTCGTTGATGTGTTGCCAGCCTGTTCCCTCACGTAGAAGGAACAGGCTCCAGCGTTGCCAAGGATAAAGGCGTCGCTTGAGCTTGAGGTCGAACTCACCAAAGGACTATAACAATGGCTCTCAGTAAAGAAGCGCCGGAGTTTGACATCGACGATGAGGTTCTCCTTATGGAGACCGGCATCGGGACGGAATCGATGTCGAATGAGGGACCCGCTGTACCTTCAGTTCGCACCAAGTCCAAAAACTCCACAGCGTTAAAACAGCATAAGTATATTGACTACACCCGGGCGCTTGATGCGACCCAGTTGTACCTCAATGAAATCGGCTTTTCCCCCTTGCTCACTCCCGAAGAAGAAGTCTTTTTTGCGCGCTTGTCGCAGAAGGGCGATCCGGCTGGGCGCAAGCGCATGATTGAAAGCAACTTGCGACTGGTGGTGAAAATCGCCCGACGCTACGTCAATCGTGGGCTTTCCCTGTTGGACCTGATCGAAGAGGGCAACCTCGGCTTGATCCGGGCAGTCGAGAAGTTCGACCCTGAGCGGGGTTTCCGCTTCTCGACCTACGCGACATGGTGGATTCGCCAGACCATCGAGCGGGCAATCATGAATCAGACCCGGACCATCCGGTTGCCGATTCATGTCGTCAAGGAGCTTAACGTCTACCTGCGGGCAGCGCGTGAGCTTACCCAGAAACTTGATCATGAACCTTCGCCTGAAGAGATCGCCAACCTGCTGGAAAAACCAGTGGGCGAGGTCAAGCGCATGCTGGGTCTCAATGAGCGTGTGTCTTCGGTCGATGTCTCGCTGGGTCCGGATTCGGATAAAACCCTGCTGGACACCCTGACGGATGATCGTCCAACAGATCCTTGTGAGCTGTTGCAGGACGATGATCTGTCGCAAAGTATCGACCAGTGGCTTTCAGAGCTGACGGACAAGCAGCGTGAGGTGGTGATTCGCCGCTTCGGGCTGCGCGGCCATGAAAGCAGCACCCTGGAAGATGTTGGCCTGGAGATCGGCCTGACCCGTGAGCGGGTGCGGCAGATCCAGGTGGAGGGTCTCAAGCGCTTGCGGGAGATCCTGGAGAAGAATGGTCTGTCGAGCGAGTCGTTGTTTCAATAGCGACGCTTGACCCAATGTGGGAGCGGGCTTGCTCGCGAACGCGGAGTATCAGTCGACAGATGTACTGACTGATCCACCGCATTCGCGAGCAAGTCCGCTCCCACATTTTTTATGCTCGACCATAACGGTCGAATGGCAGGCATAAAAAAACCCCGCTTTTAAGGGCGGGGTTCTTTCGACTAAGTCAGTACAAGTTAGATAACTTGAACTTCTTCAGCTTGCATGCCTTTCTGACCGCGGGTAGCGATGAAAGAAACCTGTTGGCCTTCTTTCAGGCTTTTGAAGCCGTCGGATTGGATAGCTTTGAAGTGAACGAACAGGTCGTCACCGGATTGTGGAGTGATGAAGCCGAAGCCTTTTTCATCGTTGAACCACTTAACGGTACCAGTTTGGCGATTAGACATGGTGTATCTCCTTGGACAAAGTTAACTGCGACTCAGGAAAAGCCCTGGCCGAGACTGAGTGCAAAGAGCAGGAAAAATTCTTGGAGATGGTTGGATCGAAATTCAACATCGTGTAGAGATTCTCAGTGACACAAGCAGCACAGTGGCGCCACCTTAACCCTTTTTCCGGAACGTGCCAATGGTATTTCCGAAGGTTTCTCTATTTTCGTGACTGGCGGTGCCCTTTACAGGCCCGCGTGCCATCAATTCAGGGCCAGGGCCCGGTCTACACGGCTGACAGTGACCGGGCGCAACTTAATCAAGAAAAACCCCCGCGTCCTTTGAACCGCGAGGCCAGCCCCGGTAAGATGCCCAACAGAATTTTCCACCTCGCTATTCAGGACACCCGCCATGAGCATCAAATCGGACAAGTGGATTCGCCGCATGGCGCAAGAGCACGGCATGATCGAACCCTTCGTCGAGCGCCAGATGCGCGGTGAAGGCGCCGAACGCCTGATCTCGTTCGGGGTTTCCAGCTACGGCTACGATGTGCGTTGCGCCGATGAGTTCAAGGTCTTCACCAACATCAACTCGGCCACCGTCGATCCGAAAAACTTCGACGAGAAGAGCTTCGTCGATGTGAAGAGCGACGTGTGCATCATCCCGCCAAACTCCTTTGCCCTGGCGCGCACTGTCGAGTTCTTCCGTATTCCGCGCAACGTCCTGACCATCTGCCTGGGCAAGAGCACCTACGCGCGCTGCGGCATCATCGTCAACGTGACGCCGCTTGAGCCGGAATGGGAAGGCCACGTGACCCTGGAGTTCTCCAACACCACCACCTTGCCCGCCAAGATCTACGCCAATGAAGGTGTGGCGCAGATGCTGTTCTTCGAATCCGATGAAGAGTGCGAAGTGTCCTATAAGGACCGTGGCGGCAAGTACCAGGGCCAGCGCGGCGTCACTCTGCCACGCACCTGATAGAAACGTCTTACAGATCAAGGGAATTTGTCAGCGGGCAGGCACTCTATTGGGTGTACTGCCTCGGCGCGTGCACAGCGCGCCGAGCCACGCTTGAGGAGTACCCTATGAAGATCGACCCGCGAATCAGCGCCGAACTTGCCCGGCTGGAACCCAATCAGATTGGTGTTCTGGCCTGGTCCCTGATGGCCGACCCCGCCGCCGGCGGCATTCCAGGCCAGCCAGACCCCGACACCCCGGAACAACCCTCCGAACCTGGCGTTCCGACCCTGCCGGACGAGCCTCCTCCCGCACCTGTGGCCTGACGCCTACACGTGTCCCGTCAGAAACTGTTGCAGCCGCTCGCTTTTCGGGTTGCCCAGCACGTCTTCCGGTGCGCCATGCTCCTCCACCAGGCCTTGGTGCAAAAACAGCACCTGGCTCGATACCTTGCGTGCAAAGCTCATCTCGTGGGTCACCATGATCATGGTCCGCCCCTCTTCAGCCAAGCCCTGGATCACCTTCAGCACTTCGCCGACCAATTCCGGGTCCAGGGCTGAGGTCGGCTCGTCGAACAGCATCACTTCCGGCTCCATTGCCAGGGCGCGGGCGATAGCCACCCGCTGCTGCTGGCCACCCGAGAGGAACGCTGGATACTGGTCGGCCACCCGTGCGGCCAACCCCACCTTGTCCAGATAGCGCCGGGCACGCGCCTCGGCGTCCTTTTTGCTGCACCCCAAGACCCGGCGCGGGGCCATGGTGATGTTTTCCAGCACGCTCATATGGCTCCACAGGTTGAAGTGCTGGAACACCATCGCCAGACGGGTGCGCAGGCGCTGCAGCTCATCTTCGTCGGCCACGCGCATGCCGTTGCGGTCGCTGACCATGCGGATTGGCTGGCCGTCGAGGCTCATGGCACCGTCATTGGGTTGTTCAAGGAAGTTGATGCAACGCAAGAAGGTGCTTTTCCCCGAGCCGCTGGCGCCGATCAGGCTGATCACATCACCGCTTTTGGCCTTGAGCGAAACACCTTTGAGCACTTCATGGTCGCCATAGCTTTTATGCAGGCCTTCAACGGTCAGTTTGTACATGGGGCGTGCATCCTCAAGGCGATAGTAAATAGCCGCTGCGATAGGGCGTAAGCCCGGCGATATGGGCAATGACCATGCCGGCCGTGGCCATGCGCCGCAACGATCGGGCATACATCAGGCCGGCGTGGCGGTTGTGAATGGGGGTGACGCGGTCGTGAATGGGGTCGATGACCTCGGCGACCAACTGCCCGGCTTCCAGGTATTCCCCTGGCAATGCGTGGAACACCAGCAGGCCACCCTCCGGGGTGGCTACCGGCTCGACGGCGGCCAGTGGCGTGGCGGGGTAGGGCAGGTCGGGCAGCGGGGCAGGCTCGCCGCTGATGGCGCCGAACTGGATCAGGTAGTCGATGATCGCCTGGCAGTCGAGGCTGGCCAGGCCGTGATTGACATCGCCCTGGCCGCGTAACTCCAGGGTCACGGAAAAGCTGCCGAGGGGAATCTCGAAGCGTTCGCCAAAACGTTGCTGCAACTGCCACCAGAGCAGGGTGAAACACTCATCGAAGGATTGCCCGCCGGAGTCGGTGGCCAACAGGCTGGCTTCGGCGCCGATGTAGCGGGCCAACGGCTCGACCTGGGGCCAGGCCTCGGGTGTGGTGTACAGATGGGCGACGGCTTCGAAGTCGCAATGCAGGTCCAGCACCATATCGGCATCACAGGCCAGGCGTTGCAGCACCAGGCGCTGGGATTGCAGTTGCGTGACCGGTGCATGGCGGTCGAGAGCCTGGCGCAGGCTGTCGCGGATCAATGCGACGTTAAGCCTTGGATCATCCCCCAGCAGGCCTTCGACCTGGTTGCCGACCTCTTCGCTGAGGTCGATAAACAGGCGATTGAAGTTCTGCCCGCTCTCCAGTTCGTAGCGGCCCAGGGGAATATCCATCAGCACCTGCTCCAGGCCCACCGGGTTGGCCACGGGCACCAGCACGATTTCGCTGCGCAGGCGCCCGGCGGCCGCCAGCTCTGCCAGGCGGGTCTTCAAGTGCCAGGCCACCAGCATGCCCGGCAGTTCATCGGCGTGCAGCGAGGATTGGATGTAGATTTTGCCTTCGGCCTGCTCGGGCCCGAAATGGAAGCTGTGGATCTGCCGTGCCGTGCCCGGCACGGGCGCCAGGAGGGGATAAATCTGTTGCCGCATAGGGGCTCCTTAATGGCTCGGCCCGAGAAAGGCCAGCCAGCGACGCTCCGCCAGACGAAACAGACCGACCAGGGCAAAGGTCACGGTCAGGTAGATCAGCGCAGCGATACCGAACGATTGGAAGGTCAGGAAGGTAGCCGAGTTGGCATCCCGGGCCACTTTGAGAATGTCCGGGATCGTCGCGGTAAAGGCTACCGTCGTCGAGTGCAGCATCAGGATCACTTCATTACTGTAGTACGGCAATGAGCGGCGCAGGGCCGAGGGCATGATCACGTAGGCGTACAGTTTCCAGCCGCTCAGGCCATAGGCTTTGGCCGCCTCGACTTCGCCGTGGGCCATGCTGCGGATGGCGCCGGCGAATATTTCGGTGGTGTAGGCGCAGGTGTTGAGGGCGAATGCGAGCAGGGTGCAGTTCATTGCGTCGCGAAAGAACGCATCCAGCACCGGTTGCGCGCGAATGGCGGCAAGGCTGTAGATGCCGGTGTAGCAAATCAGCAACTGGATATAGAGCGGTGTGCCGCGAAACAGATAGGTGTAGAACTGCACCGGCCAGCGCACCCAGCGGCTGGGCGAGACGCGGGCGATGGACAACGGGATCGACACCACGAAGCCGATGCAGAGCGAGGCCGTGAGTAGCCACAGCGTCATGGCAAGGCCGGTGATGTGGCTACCGTCGCTGTAGAGGAAGGGGCGCCAGTACTCCTGCAGCAGTTCGATCATCGCACCGCCTCCCGTACGCCTGCGGAGTAACGGCTTTCCAGCCAGCGCAGGACGAGGTTGGAGGCGCTGGTGATGACCAGGTAGATCAAGGCCGCGACCACCAGGAAAAAGAACAGTTGGTAAGTGCTCTTGCCGGCGTCCTGTGCGGCCTTGACCACGTCGGCCAGGCCGATGATTGATACCAGCGCCGTGGCCTTGAGCATCACCATCCAGTTATTGCCGATGCCCGGCAGGGCGAAGCGCATCATTTGCGGGAAGGTTACGTAGCGAAAACGCTGCCCGCGCTTGAGGCCATAGGCGGTGGCGGCTTCCAACTGGCCACGGGGTACGGCGAGGATCGCACCACGAAAGGTCTCGGTGAAATAGGCGCCGTAGATAAAGCCCAGGGTAATCACCCCGGCGCCGAACGGGTTGATCTCGATGTACTCCCATTCCATGTAGTCGGTGAACCCGGTCAGCCAGGTTTGCAGGCTGTAGAAAATCAGCAGCATCAGCACCAGGTCCGGCACCCCGCGAATCAAGGTGGTGTAGAGCTGTGCGGGAATGCGCAATAACGCCAGGCTGGACAGCTTGGCGCTGGCACCGATCAGCCCCAGCACGACGCTGACGGCCAGGGACAGCACCGATAACTTGAGGGTCATCCAGGTACCTTGCAGCAACAGCGGGCCAAACCCTTTCAGGCTGAACGCGCCAAGCCCGAGGGTCTGCAACAGGTCTTCAAACATAGGGTATGCCTTTGGCCATCGGTCGTGCGCCCGCCCCTTGCCGGAGCGGGCACCGCAGCATTACTTGCCGCTGAACAGGTTCAGATCGCCAAAGTGCTTTTTCTGGAGGGTGGCGTAGGTGCCGTCATCGTGTAACGCTTTGATACCTTTATCCAGAAGGGCTTTCAGCTCTTTGTTACCTTTTGCGATGCCCACGGCGGTCTTGGAGGGCAGCAGTTCGCTGTCCACCGGCTTGCTGACTTCGTAGTCCGCGCCTTGTGGCGATTTCAAAAAGCCCAGTTCGGCTTGCAGCATGTCCTGGATCGATGCATCGAGGCGGCCCGACGTCAGGTCGGCATAGACCTGGTCCTGGTTCTGATAGGCCTGGGTTTTCACCCCGGCCTTATCCAGCACGGCCTTGGCGTAGGCTTCCTGGATGGTGCCTTGCTCATACCCCACCGTTTTGCCTTTGAGGGATGCGGTGTCTTCGCTCAGGCCCGAGCCTTTTTTGAAGACATAGGAGGTGGGCCCGGAAAACAGCTCATTGGAAAAATCGATGACTTTTTCGCGGGCCGGGGTCACGGTCATGGAGGAAATCACACCGTCGAATTTCTTGGCTTTCAGGCCCGGGATCATGCCGTCGAAGTCGCTTTCCACCCACTTGCACTTGACCTTCAGCTCCGCACAAATGGCATTGCCCAGGTCGATGTCGAAGCCCACCAGGCTGCCGTCGGCGGCCTTGGATTCAAACGGCGCGTAGGAAGGATCCACACCAAAACGCAATTCTTTGTATTCCTTGGCCAAGGCGGTACCGGCGGCCATGCACAGCGCGAGTGCAGAAAGGGTCAGCAATGCTTTTTTCATTAAGTAATCCCTGGAAACCAAGATAAGCGCTTGTGGCGCGATTAGGACTGTTACTGAACGGTGTCAGACGTATCCCAGGTAGCAATTTCTGCACCATAGTTCTGAACAGTCTTTTAAATTGGCAGGATTACGCGAAGGGCAACGTGGTAAGCGCCCGATATCGGGCGCTACAGATCTTCAGCACCATTGCAGTGCGGGCGGGTCACGAACTGTAGGAGCTGGCTCGTCAGCTCCTATATGGGGTTATTTCCCAGGGACCAGAGTCAATCGAGTCTTGCCGTACACCTTGTCAAAGTTCTGCGGCTGCATCGGGAAGCTCAAGTATTGCGCCTTGAGCCACGGATCGATGCCATTGGCATAGTTCGGGCTGGCGGGGTTGCCGGATTGGCCGATACCGCCCTGGCCCATCATCGGTTCCACCTGGCCGAAATCCACAATCATGCGCAGGGCCTGGACCTGAGTGGTGGCGAAGTCCTGCCCCCAGTTGTAGGGCGATGCATTCAAGGTGGTGTGATCGCCACCTGCCGCCACCGGACCACGCAGGGTCTGGCCGCTGGTGTTCTTCCAGGTGTAGCTGTGCAATTTGCCCCATTGCCAGGCCTTGTGATCTGCGCCCAGCAGGCTGTCGCCGGCGGTGATCGCAGCGGCCAGGCTGCGGGCGAGGATCACCGGTTTGTCTTCTTTTTGCGCAGTGCGCAGGTCGTCCCAGAATGGGCTGTCTTCGCGCCCCAACAGATGATCGGCCTGGGCGGCGTAGGACAGGTTGGCGTTGCTGACAAAGGCTTTCCAGGTGGCACTGGTTTGCGGGCCCAGTTCATCGAGGAAAATCTGCTTGGCGCTTTCCTGCAGGAACAGTTGGTAGATCGCAGCATCGCTCGACGTGGCGGCCAGGCGCCCGTCGAACGCCATCAGGCGGCCCAGGGCCTCCTGCGCCTTGGCCCGATCGGCAGCAGGCAGGGCATCGATCGCCTGTTTCAGTGGCTGGGCCATACCCGGCGCCTGGAACATGCTTTTGAGCTTGGCAGCGAACAGCGTGGTCTGGTCGTACTGCATGGCGATTACGCTACGGCTGTCGTGCTTGCCGTTACCGGCCAGTTGCCCCAGGCGTTCGCTGCGCTCTGGCGCGGCCCAGGAGTTGGACAGTTGCATGCCATAGCCGTGGGGCACGGTGCGCTGGTTGGCCGTGCCGACCCAACCTTGTGGCGGGTCCTGGTCATAGGGGTGCAGCATCGCGTCGGCGTAGCCATCCCAGTCAAAGCGCCCGTCCCAGCCTGGCGACGGCAGCAGGCCTTCGCCTTCGCGGCGGTTGGGGAAGCGCCCGGTGACCTGCCAGCCGATATTGCTGGCGTCGGCAAACACCATGTTCAGGGGGATCGCACGAATCTCGCGGCTGGCGTCCGAGGCTTTTTCCACGTTCTGCGCCCGGGACAGGTCGAAAAACGCATCCAGGCTCTTGTCATCCTTGAAGTCGGCGGTTTGCAGGGCCAGGCCATAACCGCTGGTCAGCGACTGGGCGCTGTTGAGCAGCGGCCCGTGGCGGGTTTCGTACACCGCCTCGCGGATCGGTCGCTGGCCCTTGGCGAAGAAGGTTTCGTTACGCACGATGGTCGGCAGCCATTTGCCATTGTGTTCGTAGTACAGCGCGCTGCCCTGGCGTTTGACCTTCTCCAGGAACAGGTCCTGGGTATCGCCGGACACCTGGCTCATGCTCCAGGCCACCTTGCCGTTGAAACCCGACAGCAGGGTAGGAATCCCGGCAATCGACACCCCGGCCGCCTGGTATTTCGGCGCGCGGATTTGTACGAAAGTCCACAGGGACGGCGCCTGCATTGGCGTCGACAGGTCGTTCGCCAGCAGGCTGCGGCCACTGCGGCTGCGTTGCGGGGCGATGGCCCAGTTGCTGGAGGTGGAAACCCCGAGGGTGTTGAGGCTGCCGAGGCGCTCGTTGATGCTGGTGAGCGTGGCGAGACCGGGAATCTGGCCGAGGTTGACGCCCTTGAGCTTGTCGGACTCCGCCGCAGGCAGCGGCTCGTCCGGGTAGCTTGGGGTCAGCCAGGCGAGTTTGTCGGCGCCGATTTTTTGCGCCAGTACCAGGGCGGACAGTTCTTCCTGCAGGTTGGCCGACTCACTGAAGTTGAGCAGGCAGAACAGCAGCGCCGAATCCTCCGGCTTCCAGTATTCGGGCTTGTAGCCGGTCTGGGCCAGGTCTGCCGGCAGCTTGTCGCGGTAGCGGAACAGGTAGGCGTTGACCCCGCGTGCATACACTTCGAAGAAGCGCTTGAGGCGCGGCGACGAGGCGTTGTACAGCTCGCTGGCGCTTTTCTTCAGGTTGACTGCACGCATGAAACGGTCGACATCCAGCACATCCGGCCCGGACATTTCCGCCAGACGGCCCTGGGCCAGCAGGCGCAGGGTGACCATCTGGTTGATCCGGTCGCTGGCGTGCACATAACCGAGGGTGAACAGCGCATCGTGGAACGTGCTGCTCTCAATCAGCGGCATGCCCTGGCTGTTGCGTCGTACGGAAACATTTTGCGCCAGGCCCTTGAGCGGCTGTACGCCGGAGACGGGAGGCAGGGTGTCCTGGCTGTTCAGTGACTGGCAACCGGCCAGGCCCAAGGCACTGGCCACTGCCGCGGCAACGCCGAACCGGGGAAGAAAACGTGAGAGGGCTGGCGAGGCCATGGCAAAGCTCCTGCGGGGGGTAACGTCAGTAAAGGCGCTACGTTAGTGAGCGCGGCGAACCGACGCAAGCGGGAGGCGATGCTAATTTTTTCAAATCCCTGTAGGAGCCGGCTTGCCGGCGAAAAACTACCCGGCGCCACGTTTATCCAGGCACTCAGCGTTTTCATTAACGATCTTCGCCGGCAAGCCGGCTCCTACAGGGCACGATCAGGATTTTGGCGGGTTGACCTTCTGCACCCAATCATAGGCCCGCACCGTCGCCGGACGCTCCTTGATCAGGTTGAACCAGCGATGCAGGTGGGGAAAATCTTCCAGGCGCTGGCTCTGCCATTTGTGGGAAACGATCCACGGGTAGATCGCCATATCGGCGATGCTGTAGGCCTCGCCGGCGACGAAGCTGCGATCGGCCAGGCGTCGGTCCAGTACGCCATAGAGGCGGGCGGTTTCATCGACGTAGCGTTTGATGGCGTAGGGGATTTTTTCCGGGGCGAACTGGCTGAAATGGTGATTCTGCCCGGCCATCGGCCCCAGGCCGCCCATTTGCCAGAACAGCCATTGCAGCGCTTCCTGGCGACCGCGCAGGTCCCTGGGCAGGAACTGGCCGGTCTTTTCTGCGAGGTACAACAGGATGGCACCGGATTCAAACAGGGAAATCGGTGCGCCACCGTCGCTCGGCTGCTGATCGACAATGGCGGGAATACGGTTGTTGGGCGCGATCTTCAGGAAGTCTGGCTTGAACTGGTCGCCCTGGCCAATGTTGATCGGGTGCACCTCGTAGGGCAGGCCGGCTTCTTCCAGGAACAACGAAATCTTGTGACCGTTGGGTGTGGTCCAGTAATACAGGTCGATCATGAAGCTCTCCAGGATTGGTGATGCTTGAGCGGGCAGGACGCCCGATGATGTGCCTGTAGGTATAGGTAATGTTCGACTACCGAAAATTCAATGAAATATTTGGGTCTATCGATAGAACTGTAGGAGCCGGCAAGCCGGCTCCGTGGGGTGTGTCAGACACCGTGGCACTTCTTGAACTTCTTGGCGCTGCCGCATGGACATGGGTCGTTGCGGCCCACATCCTTCAGGGCATTACGCACGGGTTCCTGGTGGGCATGGCCGCAGTTCGGGCCGTGGACATGACCATGGTCGTGATCGTGGTGATCGTGATCGTGATCGTGGTTGCAGTCAGGACCATGGACATGGGGTTGCTGAGTCATTGGTGTCGCTCCGGAATAAAATCGCCGGGGATTATCTCGTCATTGCGCATCACGTGCACGTCGTTACCGATGAATAATCCGGTTTTCAACTCACCTTCCAGGCGATAGGGGATGGGACGATCCGGATTTTTCAGCAGGTCGGCGATTTCCCGCACCTGCGGCCACAGGTTGGTGCGCACCGTGACTTTGAAAAATCCCCGGCCATGGGGCGCAATGGTCAGCCATTCGTTGGACTCGCCTTCGGTCAGTTCCACATTGGCCAGGCTTATCTTGTAGATCAGGCCGCGCACGGTCAGGTCCGAGTCACTGCGGTTATCCACACGAAAGTGCAGTTTGAATTTCTGCTCCAGCAGCTTGGCGCGCACCAATTCGACCTTGACCAGATGGATCTGCGGTGGCGGCGTGTCATCGGCGAACCAGGACGCGCAACCCGAGAGGCCAACGGTCACTGCGAGCAGGCAGCTATACGCGAGTAACCGGCTAACCATGGCGTGGTCCCTGTAGGAGCGAGCTTGCTCGCGAAAGACGTTAACGATAACGCACGTAGCCTGGATAAACGCGATGCCCTTTAGTTCTTCGCGAGCAAGCTCGCTCCTACAAAGAAGCGGAATTTTACAGATAGCTGGAACAGCACTTCTTGAACTTCTGCCCGCTGCCGCACAGGCAAGCATCATTGCGACTGGCCTTCACTTGTACCGTGGGATCAATGAAGTACCAGCGCCCATCGTTCTGTACGAAGGATGACTGTTCCCGGTGGCTGTGTTCTCCGGTGCTGTCATGCCAGCGCGCGGTAAAGGTGACGAAGGCGTGTTCAGGCTGCCCGCCAAACACCTCGGAGCTTTCCACTTCCAGGCCCAGCCAGGTGCTTTGGGCGCTCCAGGCACCGATGGCGTCACGGTCCAGGCCGCTCTGTTGCGCCGGTAGCGTGGTCGCCACCAGATAATCCACCAGCCCCAGCACATAGGCGCTGTAGCGCGAGCGCATCAACGCGGTGGCGCAGGGCGCGGGGTGGCCGGTGTGGTAATGGCCGCAGCAGGCGTCCAACAGGTTGCCGCTGCCGCAAGGGCAAATGGATGTACTCATGGTTACCACCAATACTTTCCGAAATTTTCCGGGTTGGCCCAGAACCGAGCGTTCAACCAATCCGGTACTTGTTTGTATTCAAGCAGATCGTAGGTAAATAGCGTCAGTACCTGATTGTCGCGGCAAAAGTGCTCGCTGGTCTGTAGGGCCAGGGAGAAAAAGTCGGTGTCCTTCCAGCCGCAGGCAGCCAGGTCGGCGAGGACGGCGATGCGGCTCGCGTTCAGGTTGCGTACCCCACCGAGTAACTCCAGCCCTGCACGTTTTGACAGGTGCTCCAGGCAGTCGACCACCAGGGCCAGGTCAAATCGCTGGGCGGCCAGTTCGCCAGGCAATGGTCCTGGCCCTGCGACGCAGACGACCGTATCAGGGTGTGCCTGCTTGAACGCATCCAGCGCCGGGAAGTGGCCGGCACCCAACACCAGCAGGCGTTTGGGGGCTTGTCGATCAAGCAGGGCAGCCAGTGCTTGCTGCGGCGTACGGGAAGAATTGCCGGCGGTCATCGAAGATCCTCACATCAGAACCGTGAAGACTAGCCTGCTTGAGCGTGCGGGCCTAGCGCGGGTGATGGCTTGTTGCTCGGTAAAAGCAGCCTGGGCCAATGAATACGGGCTTTTACGGGCTGGCGTAGATGAAAAGAGCGGTCTTTACTCCACCCATCGGCTTGCGGCCGATCCCCTCAGGAGAAATCAAATGAGCATCATGCGGACAGCTCTACCCTTGGTTCTGCTAACCGGAGTATTGACAGGTTGCGCAGGCTTGCAAAAAACCGACTGGCCCACCTGTGCAGCCCTCGGCGGCGTCACCGGTGCCGCGCTTGGCGCTACCGAAAGCTCGTCATGGGCTGGCGGCGGCGCGTTGTTGATTGGCGGGATGGCCGGCGCCTATTGCTGGGTGCATGGCGACGGTGACGAAGACGGCGATGGCGTACCGGACAGCCGTGACAAGTGCCCAGGCACGCCCAAAGGCGTGCAGGTCGATGCCAATGGCTGCCCGCCGGAACCTGAGGTGGTCGTCGTGGAAGAGGTAGTGGTGGTCAAGGAAGAGACCATCGTGATCCGTGACGTGCACTTCGAGTTCGATTCGGCCAGGCTCACGGCGGCCGATAAAACCAAGCTCGACACGATTGCCACGCGCCTCAAACAGGAAGCACCGAGTGCGCAACTGCGGGTCAGTGGGCATACCGACAGCGTCGGTAAAGACGCCTACAACCAGAAACTCTCGCAAAAGCGCGCACATTCGGTGACCGAGTACCTGGTCCACTCCGGTGTGCCCCGCAGCAACTTTGTGTCCGTGACCGGGGCCGGTGAGAGCCATCCGGTGGCCGACAATAAAACCGCTGACGGGCGAGCCCTGAACCGCCGCGTGGAAATCCAGATCAACCGCTAGGGCATTTGCGATATGCCCTTGGGTGACTCCAAGGGCATTTCTGACGGCTGATTCCGACAAGTCTCGGCGATCAGGACGCCAAGTTGTACGTTTCTCAAGTTTTTTAATCCTTCACTGGCAAATCGCCTGTAGAACTCGTTACTGTGCGCCCAAAGAATAATGTGCAAGGGGGCATGGGGCATGAAGCTGTTTTTGCGAGTGGGGAAGTTGCTGGCGTTGCTGTTCTGGGCGGTTGTATTGGTCAATCTGTTCAAACCTCTGACCAATCCATTTCATCTGTTGGTCAACCTCGTCGGCAGCCTGCTGTTGCTGACCCATCTGCTGGAGTTGGTGTTATTCAACGCCAGCGTCAAACATCGTGCCCACCCCTGGCGTGACCGCCTGCTGATCCTGTTGCTGGGGATGTTCCATATAAAGAGCCTGCCTGCGCCTACGGCTGTTGATGATCAAGACAACAAGGATGCCAATCATGCGTAAGGTTTTTTTCCTGGTCCTGCTGGTCAGCCCCATTGCCCTGGCCGAAAGCGTCAGTGTCGAGACTCACTCGTTGCTGCGCCTGCCCAACAGCACCAGCGTGCTGCAGCTGGAGCGCCTGGAAGTGGCCGACTACGGCACCTTGTTGATTCCGGCGAATATCACACAGGTCACTGTCGACGAACTGCATCTGGGGCGAGAGGCACGGATTGCCATCGTGCCCAGCGCCTCGGCCCTGCAATTGCAGGTGCGGCATGCGCAGTTGGAGCATGGCAGCCAGATCACTTCCCGTGGCGCGCCTGGTACCCATGAAAAACCGGCCAAGCCGGGGCGTGACCTGACCTTGCGGATCACCCAGTTGAGCGCGGATGAACTGTCGGTTGATGCCCGTGGGGGCACGGGTGCCCAAGGCTATGCCGGCCTGGATGGCGCCAATGGCGAAGACCCGGGTTGCACCTGGGGTTCGGCCGGGCGTGGTGCCAATGGTGACAACGGCGGCGACGGGCTGCCAGGCGCTGCGGGTGCGGCAGTGCGCATCGAGTTGCCGCAGGATTATCCGCGCGAGCAGATCAAAGTCTGGGTTGATGGCGGTGCTGGCGGCTTGCCAGGTGTTGCCGGCAAGCCGGGCAAGGGCGGGCAGTCCAAGGGCTGCCTGGTGTACCGCGCCGATGGGGGCGAGAAGGGCAGGCCGGGGCTCGAAGGGCAGTCGGGGCCGGCGGGGCCTGCCGGTTCAGTGACCATCCAGCGGCTTTGATTCGCTGGGGCTGACGCTATCGCGAGCAAGCCCGCTCCCACACTTTGATTTGTGAATACCTTCAAAATATGGGAGCGGGCTTGCCCGCGATGAGGCCCTGAAGAACACCCTCAGAACATCGGCCGAGCCGAGGCAATCGCCACCACCACCAACCCGACAATCAGATTGATCCCCACCAACTTTCGGATTCTTCCCAGCACCTGCGCGCCCGTCGCCCAGTCCTCGGCTGCCACAGCCGTGCGCAGTTCAGGCAGTTGCAACGCCTGGATCCGGATAAACAGCGCCGTCATCACCACATACAACCCCATCATCACCTGCACATAACGCGGTGCGGTTTCAAACCCGCTGAAGCGCAGTTGCAATAGTCCGACGCCACTGATCGGCAAGATCAGCACCGCCACCCAGACCCACACGAAAAAACGCGGAAACACATTCGCCCACAGTTTCAGCCGCGCCGGCCCCTCAAGCGCCGCCACAGCGGCCGGGCGCAGGATCATCCAAGCGAAAAACATACCGCCGACCCATATCAGGGCGGCTAATACATGCAGGGTGTAGGCAAGGCTAAAGACGGTCATTGAGGTACTCCGTTCTGCGCGGGATTAATTAGCGGGGTATGATAGCGGCCGATCCGAACCACTGAAAATTTATCCAGCGTTTTTTGCGCCCGACTATCCATGATCAGCACTGAACTCAAAACCACGATCCAGGGCGCCTACTCGCGTTTTCTCGAAGCCAAGAGCTTGAAACCGCGCTACGGCCAGCGCCTGATGATCGCCGAAGTGGCCAAGGTCCTCGGGGATATCGACACCGACGACGAAGGCCGGCGCAGCGGCGACCCTGCGGTCGTGGCCGTCGAGGCCGGCACCGGTACCGGCAAGACCGTGGCCTACAGCCTGGCGGCGATTCCCACCGCCAAGGCCGCCGGCAAGCGCCTGGTGATTGCCACCGCCACCGTGGCCCTGCAAGAGCAGATCGTCTACAAAGACCTGCCGGACCTGATGCGCAACAGCGGCCTGAGCTTTACCTTTGCCCTGGCCAAGGGCCGTGGCCGCTATATGTGCCTGTCCAAGCTGGATGTGTTGCTGCAGGAAGGCCATGCGCAAACCGCCACGGCCTCGCTGTTCGAAGAAGAAGGTTTCAAGATCGAAGTCGACGAAGCCAGCCAGAAGCTGTTTACCAGCATGATCGAGAAACTGGCCGGCAATAAATGGGATGGCGACCGCGACAGCTGGCCCAATGCCCTGGAAGACGCCGACTGGGCGCGCCTGACCACCGATCATAGCCAGTGCACCAACCGTCATTGCCCCAACTTCGGCCAGTGCGCCTTCTACAAGGCCCGCGAAGGCATGGGCAAGGTTGACGTGATTGTCACCAACCACGACATGGTCCTTGCCGACCTGGCCCTTGGCGGCGGCGCGGTGCTGCCTGACCCGCGCGACACGCTGTACGTGTTCGACGAAGGCCACCACCTGCCGGACAAGGCCATCGGCCACTTCGCTCACTACACCCGCCTGCGTTCCACTGCCGATTGGCTGGAAACCACCGCCAAGAACCTCACCAAGCTGCTGGCCCAGCATCCGTTGCCGGGCGACCTGGGCAAGCTGATCGAACAGGTGCCGGAGCTGGCGCGGGAGATCAAGACCCAGCAACAGTTCATGTTCAGCGCCTGCGAGCAGGTGGCGGACTTCAAGCCCGGCGAAGACGTTGAAGGCCGAGAACGGCCACGCCATCGCTTCGTTGGCGGGCTGATCCCCGAGCATATGCGCGAGATGGGCGTCGAGTTGAAGAAGGGTTTTTCGCGCCTGACCGATTTATTCACTCGTCTGACCGACCTGCTCAAGGAAGGCATGGACGGCGAGGTCAATATTGGCATCGCCAGCAACCAGGCCGAGGAATGGTATCCGCTGTTTGGCAGCCTGCTGTCCCGTGCCCAGGGCAACTGGGAGTTGTGGACTGCCTTCACCGTCGAAGACCCGGAAGACAATCCGCCCATGGCCCGCTGGCTGACGCTGTCGGAGAGTGGTGCGTTGTTCGATATCGAAGTCAACGCGAGCCCGATCCTTGCGGCGGAAATGCTCCGGCGCAACCTGTGGAACGTGGCCTACGGCGCCTTGGTGACCTCGGCCACCCTGACGGCCCTCGGGACCTTCGACCGGTTCCGCATGCGTGCCGGCCTGCCGAAAAAAGCCGTCACCGCCGTGGTGCCCAGCCCGTTCCATCATGCCGACGCTGGCGTGTTGCGGGTGCCGGACCTCAAGGCCGACCCACGGGATGCGCCGGCCCATACAGCGGCAATCATTCGTGACCTGCCGTCGCTGGTGGAGGGTTCCAAAGGCACGCTGGTGCTGTTCTCGTCACGCAAACAGATGCAGGACGTGTTCGACGGCCTTGACCGCGACTGGCGCAAGCAGGTGTTTATCCAGGGCAACCTGTCGAAACAGGAAACCCTGAACAAGCACAAGGCGCGGGTCGATGGTGGGGACTCCAGCGTGCTGTTCGGCCTGGCGAGTTTCGCCGAAGGTGTCGACTTGCCCGGGGCTTACTGTGAACACGTGGTGATCGCCAAGATCCCGTTCTCGGTGCCGGACGATCCGGTCGAGGCCGCACTGGCCGAATGGATAGAAGCCCGCGGAGGCAATCCGTTCATGGAAATCTCGGTGCCGGATGCCTCGTTGAAACTGGTCCAGGCCTGTGGTCGCTTGCTGCGTACCGAAGAAGACCGGGGCACCATCACCTTGCTCGACCGCCGCCTAGTTACCCAGCGCTATGGCAAGGCTATCCTGAATGCCCTGCCGCCTTTCCGGCGCGAAATTTCTTAATCCACAGTGGGCGATTTCGCCCACTTCGTGGTCTATCTCATGTATGTCATCAGGCCATTCACCGGCCGAATTGGGAGAACCTTGTTCGTATGATCCGCACGCTGCCTGCTCTTTTTGCCCTGTTGTTCGCTGCGCCATTGCTGGCCGCGCCGGTCGGGCAACAGACGCTGTTCAACTTTGTCCGGCCGGCCGACGTGGTCAAGGTGGCGACCCAGGACGCCAGCCTGCCGCAATACAATGCCGAACAGACTCCGGAAGGCGAGGTGTTGCGCCGCATCACCTTCAACCCGGCGGCGGAGCCGAGCCTGGTGCTCAGCCCGCAGAACGGCGTGTGGGACTGGTCGCAATCGAGTGCCATGAGCCTGCGTATCCAGAGCGCGATGGACTGGGCGCTGACGTTGTACGTCAAGGTGCAGAGCAGCGACGGCAAGACTCTGGTCAGCCGTATTGATTTGCCTGCGGGGCCTGCGCAAACCCTGCTGGTGCCGCTGCAAGCCAACTCGCCCTTGAGCCAGGGCATGAAGGCCGGGCCGCCGATGCCGATCACCGTGGACGGTCAGCGCGTGATGCTGGCCGGCAGTGCGGGTGAAATCGATCGCAGCCAGGTGGTTTCGGTCACCCTGTCGATGATCAAGCCGGTTGCAGCGCAAAGCATCCTGCTGGAACGCTTTGGCGTGCAGGACAGCGAACCAGTGCTCAAGGCCGCCTACAGTGAGCTGGTCGATGCCTATGGGCAGTCCAACCGTGCGCGCTGGCCGGAAAAAGTCAGCAGCGACGAGCAGTTGAAAGCCACTGCCGCCAAGGAGCAGCAACAGCTCAAAGGCTGGCTTGCGGAACATGACAAGGCCGCCCTGGACAAGTTTGGCGGCAGCACCAAGGGCCCGGCCTTTGAGGCCAGCGGTTTCTTCCGCACCCAGAAGCGTGACGGGCGCTGGTACCTGGTGACACCGCTGGGGCATCCGTTCTACTCCCTGGGCGTCAACACCGTGACCCCGGACAACAGCCAGACTTACGTCGCGGGGCGCGAATGGATGTTTGGCGCACTGCCCAAGGCGGGTGAGCCCTTCGACAAGTATTACGGCAGCGGCGACAACCGTGGCGGCAATGGTGCCGATGCTGGGCGCGGCTTCAATGTGGGGCGCTGGTACGATTTCTACGGTGCCAACCTGCAACGTACTTATGGCACCGAAGGTTTCGACCAGGCTCGCTGGCTCGGCCACACCCTGGACCGCCTGCAAGCCTGGGGTTTCAACACGGTCGGCAACTGGAGCGCCCCGCAATTGGGTGATGCTGATCGCCTGCCTTACACCATGCCCCTGTCGATCATTGGCGACTACACCAGCATCAGCACCGGTATCGATTGGTGGGGCGGCATGCCCGACCCCTTCGACCCGCGCTTTGCCATGGCCACCGAGCGGGCCGTGGCGATCGCCACCCGTGACCATCGCGACGACCCCTGGTTGATCGGCTTCTTTGCCGATAACGAGCTGGCGTGGGCCGGTCCCGGCGACGATGCGAAATCCCGCTACGCCTTGGCCTACGGCACCCTGCGCATGACCACGGATGTCCCGGCCAAGCGTGCGTTCCTCAAGCAACTGCGCGACAAGTACCGCAACGAAGAGGGCCTTTCCAAAGCCTGGGGCATCCACCTGGCTGGCTGGGAATTGATGGAAGATCCCGGTTTCGAACCGCCGGTTCCGAACGCCGAGCACCCGGAAATCGAGGCCGATTTCCAGTATTTCCAGAAAACCTTCGCCGATGCCTACTTCAAGACCATCTCCGATGCGCTGAAATGGCATGCGCCCAACCAGTTGCTGCTGGGGGGACGCTATGCGGTCAGTACCCCGGAGGCCGTGGCGTCCTGCGCCCAATATTGCGATGTGTTGAGCTTCAATATGTACACCCTGACCCCTCAGGACGGCTACGACTTTGCGGCCTTGCGCGCACTGGACAAACCGGTGTTGATCACCGAGTTCAACGTTGGCTCGGCCGACCGTGGTCCGTTCTGGGGCGGTGTGACGCAATTGGCCAGGGAAGAGTTGCGCGGCCCGGCCTATGCGACCTTCCTCAAGCAGGCCATGGCCGAGCCGTCGATTGTCGGCGTGCACTGGTTCCAGTACCTCGACCAGCCGGTGACCGGGCGTTTGCTGGATGGTGAAAATGGTCACTTCGGCCTGGTGGGAATCACCGACGTGCCGTTCCAGGGCTTCGTCGAGAGTGTGCGTAAAAGCAACCTGGCGGCGATCCGGCAACTGGGCCGGGAAGCCGAAAAAGCCAAGGCAGCGGCGGGTTCCCAAACCCAGTAATGACTGGAACAATGGGCGCCACTTTACGTAGGTCTTTTCCGAGGGGGGTGCAGGTGCAGATTCAGGGTCATTACGAGCTTCAATTCGAAGCGGTGCGTGAAGCCTTCGCCGCACTGTTTGACGACCCTCAGGAGCGCGGCGCGGCGCTGTGTGTGCAGATTGGCGGCGAAACCGTCCTCGATCTGTGGGCCGGCACTGCCGACAAGGATGGTGCCGAGGCGTGGCATAGCGACACCATCGCCAACTTGTTCTCCTGCACCAAGACATTCACCGCCGTTGCCGCTCTGCAACTGGTTGCCGAAGGTAAATTGCAGTTGGACGCCCCGGTTGCCAACGACTGGCCGGAGTTTGCCGCTGCCGGCAAGGAAAACATCACCCTGCGCCAACTGCTGTGCCATCAGGCCGGGTTGCCAGCGCTGCGCGAAACATTGCCCGCCGAGGCCTTGTATGACTGGCCCTTGATGACGGCGGCCTTGGCTGCCGAGTCCCCTTGGTGGACGCCCGGTGAAGGCCATGGTTACGCCGCCATCACCTATGGCTGGCTGGTTGGTGAGCTGCTGCGTCGCGCTGATGGGCGGGGGCCGGGAGAGTCGATTGTGGCCCGGGTTGCCCGGCCGCTGGGCCTGGACTTTCATGTCGGGTTGGCGGACGAAGAGTTTTATCGTGTAGCCCACATTGCCAGGAGCAAAGGCAATATGGGCGATGAGGCAGCCCAGCGCTTGTTGCAGGTCACCCTGCGAGAACCCGCGGCAATGAGCACCCGGGCGTTTACCAATCCACCTTCTATACTAACCAGCACTAACAAACCCGAGTGGCGTCGTATGCAGCAGCCTGCGGCAAATGGGCATGGCAATGCGCGCAGTTTGGCCGGTTTTTATAGTGGTTTGTTGGACGGAAGTTTGTTGGAAGCCGATATGCTTGAACAATTGACCCGTGAGCACAGTATCGGGCCGGATAAAACCTTATTGACGCAAACCCGCTTTGGCCTGGGCTGCATGTTGGATCAGCCTGGCGTACCCAATGCAACGTTTGGCCTTGGTCCACGTGCATTTGGGCATCCTGGGGCCGGAGGCTCGGTGGGATTTGCCGATCCGGAACATGATGTAGCATTTGGTTTTGTGACCAATACTCTGGGGCCGTATGTACTTATGGACCCACGTGCGCAAAAGTTGGTAAGAATATTGGCCGGTTGTCTGTAAATAGCTTGCTGTCTGGTGTTTTTTTGTTAAAAAGGCACCTACAAAAGGCGCTGGAAAAGTATTGTTACTTTAAACTTTGTGAAGCGTCTGTTTAACGGGTCATTCAGGCCCCTGTATTTTCTCATTTTGTGGATATCTCATGTTATCGAACAAGTCCTTGGCACTGGCGCTCTGCCTCACTCTTACTGGCTGTGCACAAACTCCACAAAATGATGCGTCTGGCGAGCATTGGTGGGCATTCGGGTTCGACAAGTCGGCGGCCAAGGATGTTACTGCCAAAACCGATGCCAAGGCGGCTGATGCAAAGGCTGACCTCAAGGCTGATCTGAAGGCGGCCACACCTGCCCCGACGACTGCCCCGGTGGTCGCCAAGACTGAAACCGACACCAAATGGTGGTGGCCGTTCGAAAGCAAGCCAAAACCCCTGAGCAAAGTCGATGTGACCAACATCCCGATGCCAGATCCGAAAATCACCCAAGCCTGGCTGGACGACTACGAGCCGCGCCTGCGGGCTGCGATCAAGGACAGCAACCTGCAACTGGAACGTCGCGATAACGTGTTGGTGGTGATTGCCCCGGTCGATGGTTCCTATAACCCGAAACGCCCGGCGATGCTGCTGCCAGTGACCCTGGGTCCGTTCACCCGTGTAGCCAAGGCCGTTGAAAGCGATCCCAAGACCGCCGTGCTGGTACTGGGCCACATCGACACCGTACAAAACCAGCCCCTGACCAAGGAACGTGCCCAGTCCATTGCGTCGATCTTCAGCCTCAGTGGCTTGAAGCAGGATCGCCTGATGTTGCGTGGCATGGGTGACCTGATGCCTCGCGCCGCCAACGACAGTACCCAGGGCCGCGCCTTGAACCGTCGCATGGAAATCATGTTCACCCAGCGCACCACCATGCTGGCACTGCTGAGCAAGTACAACTCGCCAAACCCGCCGAAACCTGAACTGGTTGCGGTACAGGACGTAGTTGCCCCAGCGCCGGTCGCCAAGAAAGCCACTGCCGCCAAGAAAGCACCTGCCAAGAAGGCTGCCGCCAAGCCCACCGCGAAAAAAACGGCCGCCAAGCCCGCCGCGAAAAAGCCGGTTGCCGCCAAGGCTGCAGCACCTGCGAAAAAAGTAGCGGCAAACGACCAGGCGAAAAACTGAGCAGTTGAGCAAGAAGGATAAAGCCGCATGACCCAGGCACTGGCTGATATGCGCCGTGACTACACACGGGACGGTTTGAGCGAGGCCCAGGCCCCGGACGAGCCGTTTGCCTTGTTCCACCAGTGGTTCGCCGATGCGGTCAAGACCGAGCAACCGCCGGTGGAGGCCAACGCCATGACCCTGGCGACCGTGGACCAGGAGGGCCGTCCGCACTGCCGTATCCTGCTGCTCAAGGGCCTGGACGCCCAGGGTTTTACCTTCTTTACCAACTACCAGAGCGCCAAGGGTGAGCAATTGGCGGCACGCCCCTTTGCTGCCATGACGTTCTTCTGGCCGACCCTGGAGCGCCAGGTGCGCATCGAGGGGCGGGTGGTCAAGGTCACGCCCCAGGAGTCGGACGCCTACTATCAGGTGCGTCCGCTGGGCAGCCGGATTGGTGCCTGGGCATCTCCCCAGAGCCGGGTGATTCGGGATCGCGAAGAGTTGCAGGACCTGCTCAAGGCCACCGAGCAACGCTTCAGCGATACCCAGCCGGATTGCCCTGAGCATTGGGGCGGCTATCGCCTGCTGCCGGAGCGCATCGAGTTCTGGCAGGGCAGGACCAGCCGTTTGCATGATCGCTTGAACTATCGTTTGCAGGGGGCCGACTGGACCCGCGAGCGACTGGCGCCCTGAAGACATCACACGTGTAGGCGCCGGCAAGCTGGCTCCTACACGTCCTTCACTAAGAAGTTTCTACTCTGTGGCTTTGACCACATATTGCCGGGCTGCATCCTGCAGCCACTGCGGCAAATCCTTACGCTTGACCTTCTCCGCCTTGGCGCGGTCCAACTGTTGCAGCATAAAGATGCGCTTGCGCTGATCGTCTCCTGCCAGGGACAACGCAAGGTCGCGGTCTATCCAGCGCTTGATCCGCCGGTACAGCCACCAGTGGAAATACAGGCCGGCGGCGGTAGTCGCTACAATAATGAAGTAGTCCATGAAATTCCTTGTCTGGGGGCAGGTGCTACCGTTCGTCGATTTTCGCGATACAGCCTGTCTGTACTGGGGCTGAATGAAAGCAATTTTCTCCGGGCCGTGTCGTGACAGGCGTCAAGCAGCGGAGTCTAATAAAGATATGTCCTTTGGAGTTGATGCTATGCGTAAGTCTGTTCTGCTGGTTGCCTGCTTTACCACCATGTCGTTGCTGCTGGGTGGCTGCGCCTCCAGCCTGACCGGCGACTCGTACTCCCGTGACGAAGCCCGTCGCGTACAGAGCGTACGCATGGGCACCATCGAGTCCCTGCGTCCGGTCAAGATCGAAGGCACCAAGACCCCAATCGGTGGTGCAGCGGGTGCAGTTATCGGCGGTGTGGGCGGTAGTGCCATCGGTGGCGGTCGTGGCAGCATCGTGACAGCCGTTATCGGTGCCGTGGCTGGCGGCCTGCTGGGCTCGGCCACCGAAGAAGGCCTGACTCGCACCCAGGGTGTTGAAATCACCGTGCGCGAAGACGACGGCAGCATGCGCGCCTACGTCCAGGCTGTGCAGGAAAACGAAATCTTCCGCATCGGCGACCGCGTGCGCATCATGACCGTTGATGGGACCAGCCGCGTTACCCGTTAAGGGTTGGCAGGCGGTAAAAGAAAAACCCCGACCGGGTGACCGGGCGGGGTTTTTTATTGCGCGCTCAGGTGAACAGAGCGCGTTACGCGTTGACCGTCGCCTGTTTGCGACTGGCCATCGCCGTCACGGCATAACCAATCAGTGCCGCAAGGATCGAGCCGGTGAGAATGCCCATCCGGTCCATCCCGGCGTATTCGCTACTGCCCGGCAGGAACGCCAGCGAGCCGACAAACAGACTCATGGTAAAGCCAATGCCACACAGGATGGCCACGCCCATGACCTGGCCCCAATTGGCGCCGGTCGGCAGGGCCGCAAGGCCGGTTTTCACCGCGAGCCAGGTCAGGCCAAACACACCGACGGTCTTACCCACCAGCAGGCCAGCGGCGATACCCATTGGCACATGATGGGTGAAGCTCTCCAGGTTGACGCCGGTCAGGGATACGCCGGCGTTGGCAAAGGCGAACAGTGGCAGGATGCCGTACGCCACCCAGGGATGCAGGGCATGTTCCAGGCCCAGCAGGGGCGACGGCTCGGCGTTCTTGGTGCGCAGCGGAATGCAGAACGCCAGGGTGACGCCAGCCAGGGTCGCGTGAACACCACTCTTGAGTACGCAGACCCACAGGATCAGGCCGATGATCAGATACGGCCCGAGCTTCACCACCCCCAGGCGGTTCATGGCGATCAAGGCGACAAGACAGGCGCCGGCGCCTGCCAGCGACGCGGTGGACAGGTCGCCGGAGTAGAAAATCGCGATGACGATGATGGCACCCAGGTCATCGATGATCGCCAGGGTCATCAGGAACAGCTTCAGCGACACCGGCACACGCTTGCCCAGCAGCGCCAATACCCCGAGGGCAAAGGCGATATCGGTGGCCATCGGGATGGCCCAGCCGCCCAGGGCGGCCGGGTTATCCTTGTTCAGTGCCCAGTAGATCAGCGCCGGCACCACCATGCCGCCAATGGCCGCAGCGCCTGGCAGCACGACCTGGGAAGGTTTGGACAGGTGGCCGTCGAGCAACTCGCGCTTGACCTCCAGGCCGATCAGCAGGAAGAACAGGGCCATCAGGCCATCATTGATCCACAGCAGCGAGGGCTTGGCGATTTGCAGGGCGCCGATCTGGACGGCGACGGGCACTTCAAGAAAGCTGTTATAGAACGAGGACAGCGGTGAATTGTTGATGATCAGGGCCAAGGCGGCTGCAGCGATCAGTAACAGACCACTGGCCGCTTCGAGCTGGAAGAAACGGGTAAACGTGCTACGCAGAGGCAAGGGATGCTCTCCAATCAAAGTTCAATAGGGGCGTACCCTAACCCGTACTGTTAGTTGTTAAAACAAAAGTTATATTCTTTTTTGTTATATAAAAGCGCCGTTGTATGGATTGCGTCAACGCCTGGCAATTATGTATCGAATTGAGTCATGACTGTATCTGTGTGCAGTGTAGGAAACACCCTAAGATCAAGCCTGAAAACTTAATGGAACCTGAGCATGAACGACCACCGTCCGTGGGCCCGAGAGGCCATCCGCATTATTGAAGCGGACTTCCAGCGCAGCGCCGACACCCACCTGATCCCACTACCGTTGCCGGGCTTGCCGGGAATCGAGTTGTATTTCAAGGATGAGTCCAGCCATCCCACCGGGAGCCTGAAGCACCGGCTGGCCCGTTCCTTGTTCCTGTATGCCCTGTGCAATGGCTGGCTCAAACCGGGCGCGCCAGTGATCGAAGCTTCCAGCGGTTCGACGGCGATCTCCGAGGCGTACTTCGCGCGCTTGTTGGGCCTGCCGTTCATTGCGGTGATGCCGGCCACCACCTCCCAGGAAAAGATTGCGCAGATCGCCTTTTACGGCGGCAAGAGCCACCTGGTGCAGGATCCCACGCAGATCTACGCCGAATCCGAACGCCTGGCGCAGGAAAGTGGCGGGCACTTCATGGACCAGTTCACCTACGCCGAACGGGCCACCGACTGGCGGGCGAACAACAATATTGCCGAATCGATCTTCCAGCAGTTGCGCTTCGAACGGCATCCCGAGCCGAGCTGGCTGATTTCCAGCCCGGGTACCGGCGGTACCACCGCAACCCTGGGGCGTTATGTGCGTTATCGCCAGCATTGCACCCGGGTGTTGTGCGCCGACGCCGAGCGTTCGGTGTTTTTTGAGTACTACCAGAGCGGTGATGCCAGCTTGCGCCTGGACTGCGGTTCGCGGATCGAGGGCATCGGCCGGCCACGAGTAGAGGCATCGTTCTTGCCCAAGGTGATCGATGCGATGGTCAAGGTGCCAGATGCCTTGTCGCTGGCGGCCATGCATTATCTGGCGCAACGCTTGGGACGGCGGGTCGGGGGGTCCAGCGGCACCAACCTGATTGGCGCATTGATTGCCGCGCAGCAGATGCAGGCGGCGGGGGAGTCGGGGTCTATCGTGGCGATTCTGTGTGATGGGGGCGAGCGTTATGCCACGACCTATTACGACGATGCGTGGCTGGTCGGGCAGGGGTATGAACTGGAAGAGTTGATTGACGCGGTGGCTGCCACTGTCGAGCGGGGCGAGCCATTGCCGGACAGCGTCCTGCGCGCCAATATCTAAAACCTGTGTATGGAAACCATTGTGGGAGCCGGGCAAGCCCGGCTCCCACAATAGAGAGGGGTCGTTTACGAGTGAACTGTCAGGCCTCGATTCCGAGGATGTTGCGCGCCACGGCTTCGGCAATCCGAATCCCGTCAACGCCTGCCGACAGGATCCCACCGGCATAACCGGCGCCTTCGCCTGCCGGGAACAGGCCTTTGACATTCAAACTCTGCATCGACGCGTCACGGGTGATCCGCAGCGGCGACGAGGTGCGAGTCTCGATCCCGGTCAGTACTGCGTCATGCAGCGAGTAGCCCTTGATCTGCTTCTCAAAGGCCGGCAGCGCTTCGCGGATGGCCTCGATGGCAAAGTCTGGCAAGGCCAGGGCCAAATCACCGAGGGCTACACCTGGCTTGTAGGACGGTTCTACAGTGCCAATGGTGGTGGACGGCTTGCCGGCGATGAAATCACCGACCAGTTGCGCCGGCGCTTCGTAGTTGCTGCCGCCAAGGATGAACGCGTGGGATTCCAGGCGCTCCTGCAACTCGATCCCGGCCAGCGGGCCGCCCGGATAGTCCACTTCCGGGGTGATGCCGACCACGATCCCGGAGTTGGCATTGCGTTCGTTACGCGAGTACTGGCTCATGCCATTGGTCACGACCCGATTCGGCTCGGAGGTGGCTGCCACCACCGTACCGCCCGGGCACATGCAAAAGCTGTACACCGAACGGCCGTTCTTGGCGTGGTGCACCAACTTGTAGTCGGCCGCGCCCAGTTTCGGGTGCCCGGCATACTTGCCCAGGCGTGCGGCGTCGATCAGCGATTGTGGGTGTTCGATGCGAAAACCCACCGAAAACGGCTTGGCTTCCATGTACACGCCACGACCGTGGAGCATGCGGAAGGTGTCGCGGGCGCTGTGGCCGAGGGCAAGGATCACGTGCTTGGAGAGGATCTGCTCGCCACTATCGACCACCACGCCATTCAACTGGCCATCTTCGATCAGCACGTCGGTGACCCGCTGTTCGAAACGCACCTCACCGCCCAGGGCGATGATCTGCTGGCGCATGTTTTCCACCACGCCGGTCAGGCGGAAGGTGCCGATGTGCGGTTTGCTGACATAGAGGATCTCATCCGGCGCGCCGGCCTTGACGAACTCATGCAGGACCTTGCGCCCGTGGAATTTCGGGTCCTTGATCTGGCTGTAGAGCTTGCCGTCGGAAAAGGTCCCGGCGCCACCCTCGCCGAACTGCACGTTGGACTCGGGATTGAGTACGCTTTTGCGCCACAGGCCCCAGGTGTCCTTGGTGCGCTGGCGCACTTCGCGGCCGCGTTCGAGGATGATCGGCTTGAAACCCATCTGCGCCAGCAACAACCCGGCAAAGATCCCGCAAGGGCCGAAACCGACAACGATGGGCCGCTCGCTCAGGCCTGCCGGCGCCTGGCCCACGACCTTGTAGCTGACATCGGGCGCGGCATTGATATTGCGGTCGTCGGCGAACTTGAGCAGCAGGGCGGCTTCACCCTTGACCTCAAGGTCGACGGTGTAGATGAAGCACAGCTCCGACGATTTCTTGCGCGCGTCGTAGCTGCGTTTGAACAGGGTGAAATCGAGCAGATCATCACTGGCGATGCCCAGGCGCTGCACGATGGCAGGCCGCAGGTCTTCTTCGGGATGGTCGATGGGCAGCTTGAGTTCGGTGATTCGTAGCATGACAGGATCCGATATGCGGCGTTTGGTAGGGCCGGCGGTTTTGCAAACCGGCGATTATAAGCCCCAACGGCGCTTTCCCGTCATGCTAAAACAGCGCAGGGTCGAATCAGTCGTCCCGTGAGCCACCAAATGCCGCGCAGCCACGCTGTACCTGACCGTTGATCCGAAGTTCGGCGCTCATGTGTTGCAGGCTGCCGCTGACGCTGTCGATGCAGCGCTGGGGCGCGACCCACAATTCAATTTGCTGGCCGTTGGCTTCGGTGGTGAGGTTGAAGCGGCCATCACCCAGTTGCTCTTCCACATAAGGCACCGGCAACGGTGGCTGGCCTTCGCGTTGCAGGACCATGCCCTTGTTGGTCACATTCAGTGCCCAGGCTGGCTTATGCCCGTTGGCGCGCAGGATCATGCGCTTGAAGTCCGGGTCGTCACAGGCTGAGGTCGAGCGTTCGACGCGGTACAACTGTTGCAGGTCAACCTGGCCCTGGGTACCGCTGGCGACCCCGGAGAACTTGCCGCGCAAGTCGGCAAACAACGCCCCTTGCTGGCCGGCCAGGGACGCTGCTTCCTGGAGGATGCTGGTGCCGCCGGTATCGCTGACCACGTAGTTGCGCTGATCATGGCAGGGCTGGAACAGCAACTTGTCGCCGATGGCCGTCAACTCGCCCTGCATGCGAGTCAGGCCCGCAGTGGAGGACGTCTCCGGATCGTTTTCAAACACCTGGCAGGCGGCGAACAGGGGCAGCAGGGCAAACAGAGCAAGGATACGGGCGGCAAGCATTATCGGGTCTCCTGATAAGTGCCGCCACGTTACGCAGGCTGGCGCTGCATCACAAGCCTGGAATACAGGTTGAATTCATCCAACGATGTAAGTCTGCCCTGTCTGTAAACCTTCAACGCTTTTTGCGTAGGACAATGCCACATCCGCCGCAGGAACCGGCTTAAAACCCCTGAAATAAGGGGCATAGCTACCCATGGCTTCAACCAGCACGTTCGGGCTGACCGAGTTGATGCGCAGACCCCGTGGCAACTCTATCGCTGCAGCCTTCACGAAGGCGTCTATGGCGCCATTGACCAGCGCGGCAGAGGCGCCGGTGCGGATCGGATCGCGATTGAGGATGCCGCTGGTGAAAGTGAACGACGCACCGTCGTTGGCGAACTCGCGGCCTATCAGCAGCAGGTTGACCTGGCCCATCAGCTTGTCTTGCAGGCCGAGGTCGAAGTGGCTGGCGTCCATTTCGCCCAGGGGCACGAAGTTGACGCTGCCGGCGGCGCACACCAGTGCATCGAACTTGCCGGTTTGCGCAAACAGTTGGCGGATCGACGCGCTGTCGCTGATATCGACCTGAAAGTCGCCACTCTTGCGGCCAATAGTGATCACTTCATGGCGTTGGGACAGCTCGGTCTTGACCGCAGAACCGATGGTGCCGCTGGCGCCAATCAACAGGATTTTCATGGTGTCGTTCCTCCAGATACTCAGATGAGCCTTGAGTCTAGAGTGGTTTTTTCTGCGGATAAGCGCACTAATAGGCAACCTTTGGTTTTCAAATGGAAACAATCCATGAGCGAAATGGATGATCTGGCGGCGTTTGCGGTGTTGATCGAAGCCGGCAGCTTTACCTTGGCAGCCCAGCAACTGGGCTGCAGCAAGGGCCAGTTGTCCAAGCGTATCAGCCAGTTGGAGGCGCAGTTTTCGGTGGTGTTGTTGCACCGCACGACCCGGCGACTCAGCCTGACGGCCGCAGGTGCAGCGCTATTGCCCCAGGCGCAGGGACTGGTAATTCAGGTCGAGCGTGCCCGACAGGCATTGGCGCGGCTCAAGGACGATTTGGCCGGGCCTGTGCGTATGACGGTTCCGGTGTCCTTGGGTGAGACTTTTTTCGATGGCCTGTTGCTGGATTTTTCCAGGCGGTATCCGCAGGTGCAGATCGAGTTGGATCTCAACAACAGCTATCGCGACCTGGCCCGGGACGGTTTTGACCTGGCGGTGCGCTCAGAGGTGGCCAACGATGAGCGCCTGGTTGCCAAGCCACTGTTGGCCTGGCATGAAATGACCTGTGCCAGCCCGGCCTATCTGGAGCAATACGGTGAGCCGCTGACGCCGGCCGACCTGGTTGGCCACCGTTGCTTGCTCAACAGCCACTACAGTGGGCGTGAGGAGTGGTTGTATCACCAGCAGCACGAGTTGTTGCGGGTGCGGGTGGATGGCACCTTTGCCTCCAACCACTACAACCTGCTGAAAAAGGCCGCACTGGTGGGGGCCGGTATCGCCCGGCTGCCATCCTATCTGTTGCAGATGGAATTGGCTGACGGCCGGCTTCGTTGGCTCCTGCGTGATTATCAGACCCGCAGCATGCCGATGTACCTGGTCCATCCGTATCAGGGCGGGCTACCACGTCGTACCCAGGTGCTGGCCGATTACCTGGTGGGCTGGTTCAAGCGCAACGGTGAGGCACTGGACCGGCTTTAGCGCCAGCGCCGGGCAATCCAGTGATCAATCGATACCCGTCCTGGCCCCTTGGCCATCAACACCAGTAGCAAAGCGATCCAGGTGCCGTGGGTCGGGTACGCGTCGGGGTAGACAAACAGCTGAATCACCAGCGTCATGCCCAGTAGTGCCAGGGCTGAAAAACGCGTGGCAAGCCCCAGCAAAATCAGGATCGGGAAAAAATGCTCGGCGAACGTGGCCAGGTACGCGGCCACTTCTGCAGGCACAAACGGTATCCGGTATTCACTTTGAAACAACGGCACGGTGGAGTTGGCCAGGTGGGGTACGCCGAGTTCGAAGGTGCCGTCTACCAGATCGACAGCAAACCCCTGGACTTTGGTCTGGCCGGACTTCCAGAACACCGCCGCAATGGAAAAGCGTGCGACAAGGGCAATCAGGCTGTAGGGGATTTTCTCGAAGGTTTGAATGACGCGTGCAATCAGACTCGGGGCGGTAGTGTTCATGGTTGTACCTTGATATGGGTGATGGCGCGGTGGCTGATCAGCAGCCCCAGGCATTGGTGCAGGTCAAATTCACTGGACGCATCCAGGGCATACGCCACCGCCATTTCCAGAGGCCAGGCGTTGTTCAGGCTGTTGATAAACGTCACGCAACCGGCGTCGATGCAGAACACTTCGACTTCCAGGCCGTTGCGCAGGACCAGCGCACTTTGCCCATGCCATGGATCAAGGCTGGCGACGCTATCGGTGGTTTGATGCGCGGCCCATAACGCCACCACGGCATAGTTCGATTGCAGGGTGGCAACGGATGGATGCAATTGCAGGCTTACGCTGCCCAGGCTGGGCAGTTGTTGCAGTTGATTGATGACGGCCTGTGGGTCAGCGACAGGGGTGTCGGCGGCGTGATACGCATTGACCCGCAAGCGCTCCAGCCGGGCGACGTCGGCCAGGTACGGTACAGTGGCGGCGGGGGCGAACCCCTGGATAAAGTCGGCCAAGTCACTGCCGTACTCGTTGAGCAGTGGGCTGGTGGGCGGATACGCCTGGACGTACAGCCCGGCCATGGCCCGGAAAAACCCATCGCCCACCAGTTGCCGGGTCACGGGGTAGCTGTCGAGCAGGGCGTTGATCAACGAACTGTGGACGTTGTTGCGGTACACCGCAAAACGACTGGCGGGATCGGCGCCATTGTTGCTGAACAGGCCATCGGGGCAGGGCTGGTCTGGCGCCAGGAGAGCCTTGGCAAAATCCTCCTGCAGATTCATGAGTGCACCGCCACGGCCAGCAGGTGCCGGTCAGCTTGCTGGACCTCCGCCTGTAATACGTGTAATGCCGGTACATCGTTGTCACGCTCAATCAGCGTGGCCACCGGCCCGACCCGTTGCAGTGCCTGCTGATACAGGTGCCATACGGCGTTGTCGATGGGCGCACCGTGATCATCAATCAGCAGGCGGTCACCGAGGCTGTCGGAGTCTTCGGCAAAGCCTGCCAGATGAATTTCACCCACCGCGTGCAATGGCAAGGCGTCAAGGTAAGCCAATGGATCCTGCTGATGATTGATGCAGGACACGTACACATTGTTCACGTCCAGCAGCAAACCGCAGCCGGTGCGCCGGATGACTTCGCTGATGAAGTCGGTTTCATCCAGGGTGGAGCGTTGGAACTGCAGGTAGGTCGACGGGTTCTCCAGCAGCATTCGCCGCTTGAGGGTGGTTTGTACCTGGTCAATGTGCTCGCACACCCGCTTGAGGGCAGCGTCGTCATAGGCCAGGGGCAGCAGATCGTTGAGAAACACCGGGCCGTGGCTGGACCAGGCCAGGTGTTCGGAAAAGGATTGGGGCTGATAGCGTTCTATCAGTACCGCCAGGCGTGCAAGGTGGTCCTGGTTCAGCGGGCCTTCGCCGCCGATGGACAGGCCAACGCCGTGCAGCGACAGTGGGTACTGTTCGCGGATCAATCCCAGGTAGTGATGAAAAGGCCCGCCGGCCACCATGTAGTTTTCGGCGTGGACTTCAAAAAAACCAATATCGGGCAGGGTCGCGAGCACTTCTGCCAAGTGCTCGCTCTTGAGTCCCAGCCCAGCCCGGCGTGGAAGGCCGGGCGCCTGAGCCTGGGCGACATTGGGTAGGGATGAAAGCGTCATCGTCAGTACTCAGGCGGGGGGCTCAGGACTTGGCCTTGAAGGCTTCCAATTGGCCAAAACCGGTCGGCGAGGTTTTGCTTTCCATCTTCACGCAGGTGCCTTCAGGGACCAGATTCCAGGCGTTGGCCTGGTAGTCGGTTTTCGAGGTGCCCGCACAGGTGGTGCCGGCGCCTGCGGCGCAGTCGTTCTTGCCTTTGAGGGCGACGCCAAAGCATTTTTCCATCTTCGCGTCGTCAGCATGGGCAACAGTGGTCAAGGTGCTCAGGCTCAAGGCAGAACCCAGGGCCAGGACGAGGGTGGCGGCGGACAGAGAACGGGTGGTCATGGTGTTTCTCCAGCAGTGAGGTAGGTAAGGAAGCGTTTGTGCTTGCTTACCCCACTAGAGAAAGGGGGGAGGGGATTGTTACAAGGGGATCGAAGAAAACTTGAAAACAACGCAAATTTATCGGACCACACAAAGCAAATGTGGGAGCGGGCTTGCTCGCGATGGCGGTGGGTCAGTTAATAAATATTTGACTGACCCACCACCATCGCGGGCAAGCCCGCTCCCACACAAGCCCACCCACAGTTAGACCCGGTTTATCCAGCAACCGTTTTTAGCCGCCCAGGTAAGCCTCGCGCACTTTCGGATCGGTCAGCAGTTGTTCGCCGCTGCCCTGCATCACCACCCGGCCGTTTTCCAGCACATAGGCACGGTCTGCAATCTTCAATGCCTGGTTGGCGTTTTGCTCCACCAAAAACACCGTCACACCGTCCTTGCGCAGTTGTTCGATGATATCGAAGATCTGCTGGATGATGATCGGGGCCAGGCCCAGGGAAGGTTCGTCCAACAGCAGCAGCTTGGGCTTGCTCATCAGCGCACGGCCGATGGCGAGCATTTGCTGTTCGCCACCGGACATGGTGCCGCCGCGCTGGCTGAAACGCTCCTTGAGCCGAGGGAACAGGTGCAGCACCTTGTCCATCTGCTCCTGGTAGTCGCCCTTGTCGGTAAAGAACCCACCCATGGCCAGGTTCTCTTCCACGGTCAGGCGGGCAAACACCCGACGGCCTTCCGGAACCACAGCAATGCTTTTGCGCATGATCGCCGCTGAATGCTGGCCCACCAGTTCCTCACCCATGTAGCGGATGCTGCCGCTGTGAGCCTGGGGCGAACCGCACAAGGTCATCAGCAAGGTGGATTTGCCGGCACCGTTGGCGCCGATCAGGGTGACGATTTCGCCCTGGCGCACTTCCACGTTGACGTCGTGCAGGGCCTGGATCTTGCCGTAGAAAGTGGAAACGTTTTCGAATTGCAGCATTTACGCTTCCCCCAAATAGGCTTTGATCACTTGCGGGTTGTCGCGGATCTGCTCCGGCGTCCCGTTGGCCAACGGCGTACCCTGGTTGATCACGACGATATGGTCGGAAATACTCATGACCAGTTTCATGTCGTGCTCGATCAGCAGCACGGTGGCGTTGTTTTCTTCACGCAGCACACCGATCAACGCCTTGAGGTCTTCGGTTTCCTTGGGGTTGAGGCCTGCCGCCGGTTCGTCGAGCATGAGGATCCGCGGGCGGGTCATCATGCAGCGGGCGATTTCCAGGCGACGTTGCTGACCATAGGCCAGGGTGCCGGCCGGCCGGTTGGCAAACTCGGTGAGGTTGACCTTGTCCAGCCAGTACGCGGCGTACTCCATGGCCTCGCGCTCGCTCTTGCGGAACGCCGGGGTCTTGAACAGGCCCGCGAAGAAGTTGGTGTTCAGGTGGCGGTGCTGGGCGATCAGCAGGTTTTCCACTGCTGTCATGTCCTTGAACAACCGCACGTTCTGGAAGGTCCGCACCACGCCCTTGCGAGCGATCTCGTGACCGGCCAGGCCCTGGATCGGCTGGCCGTCCAGCAGGATGCTGCCACCGGCCGGCTTGTAGAAGCCGGTCAGGCAGTTGAACACCGTGGTCTTGCCGGCGCCGTTGGGGCCGATCAGCGCTACAACCTGCTTCTCTTTCACGGTCAGGGCCACGCCATTGACCGCCAGCAGGCCGCCGAAGCGCATGCTCAGGTTTTCGACTTTCAGGATCTCGCGGCTCATTTGCGCAGCTCCATATGGGGACGTTGCATGGGCAGCAAGCCTTGAGGGCGCCAGATCATCATCAGCACCATCATGGCGCCGAACATCAACATGCGGTACTCGCTGAACTCACGCATCAGTTCCGGCAGCAGGATCATCACGATGGCCGCAAGAATCACGCCCAACTGCGAGCCCATGCCACCCAATACCACGATGGCGAGGATGATTGCCGACTCGATGAAGGTGAACGACTCCGGCGTCACCAGGCCTTGGCGCGCGGCGAAGAAGCTACCGGCAAAACCTGCGAACGCGGCGCCCAGGGTGAAGGCCGAGAGCTTGATGACGGTCGGGTTCAGGCCCAGCGCACGGCAGGCGATTTCGTCTTCACGCAATGCTTCCCAGGCACGCCCGATCGGCATGCGCAGCAGGCGGTTGATCACGAACAGCGCGGCCAGGGCCAGCAACAGGGCGACCAGATACAGGAACACCACCTTGCTCACCGGGTTGTAGGCAATCCCGAAGTACTCGTGGAAGGTCTGCATGCCTTCTGCAGCGGAGCGGTCAAACGACAAGCCGAAGAACGTCGGCTTGGGAATGCTGCTGATGCCGTTGGGGCCGCCAGTGATGTCGGTGAGGTTACGCAGGAACAGACGGATGATCTCACCAAAACCCAGGGTCACGATGGCCAGGTAGTCACCACGCAGGCGCAACACCGGGAAGCCCAGCAGGAAACCGAACGTCGCCGCCGCCATGCCCGCCAGTGGCAGGCAGATCCAGAAGCTCCAGCCCAGGTAATGCGAGAGCAGCGCGTAGGTGTAGGCACCCACCGCGTAGAAGCCCACATACCCCAGGTCGAGCAGGCCGGCCAGGCCCACCACGATGTTCAGGCCCAGGCCCAGCAGCACGTAGATCAGGATCAGGGTGGCGATATCCACCGCACCTCGGGAGCCGAAGAATGGCCAGATCAACGCGGCCACGATCAGGCCGATGATGATGTAGCGCTGGGTGCGCGGCAGGGTCAGGAACTGGCTGACCTTGGGCGATACCAGCGGGCCACGATTGGACTTGAGCAGCGCCCCGACCTGCTGGGTGAACAGCACCCGCAGGAACATCAGCACCGAGCACAGGGCAATGATGGTCAGGGTTACTGGCCCGGTGCCGTGTACTTCAAGGTTGATCCCGACAATGCTCAACTTGAGCCCGAGTACCGGAAAGGCCACGGCCCATACCAGCAAGGCGCTGAAAAACGCCGATTTAAGATATCTGCTCATACTTTCTCAACCTCCGGACGGCCCAGGATGCCGGTCGGCCGGAATAACAGCACCAGAACCAATAGACCGAAGGCCACCACGTCCTTGTACTGGTCGCCGAAGATATCGGCCCCAAAGGCTTCGGCCACACCCAGCACCAGCCCACCGAGCATGGCGCCCGGAATACTGCCGATGCCGCCCAGGACCGCCGCAGTGAAGGCCTTGAGGCCCACCAGGAAACCGGCGTTGGGGTTGATCACGCCATACTGCATGCTCAGCAACACGGCGGCGACAGCGGCCAGTGCGGCACCGATGACGAAGGTCAGGGCGATGATGTTATTGGTGTTGATGCCCAGCAGGTTGGCCATCTTGATGTCTTCGGCACAGGCCCGGCAGGCGCGCCCCAGACGGGAGCGGGAGATGAACAGGGTCAGGCCCAGCATCGCCACCAGGGTGACGACGAAGACCAGGATCTGCATGTAGGAAATCAGCACTTCTTGTGCGCCACCTGGGCCGAAGGAAATGCTCCCCGGGATCAGGTTGGGAATGGACTTGTCCTTGGAGTCCTGGGACAGCAATACGGTGTTCTGCAGGAAAATCGACATGCCGATGGCAGAAATCAACGGGATCAGGCGGTTGCTGCCACGCAAGGGGCGGTACGCAACGCGTTCGATACTGTAGCCGTAGGCACTGGTTACGACGATTGACGCAAGGAACGCGGCAGTCATCAACAGCGGCAGGGAGTGGATACCCATCATGGCCAGCCCGGCAATGGCAATGAAGGCCACGTAGGAACCAATCATGTACACCTCGCCGTGGGCGAAGTTAATCATTCCAATGATGCCGTAAACCATTGTGTAGCCAATGGCTATCAAGGCATAGGTGCTGCCAATGGTCAGGCCATTAACCAGCTGTTGGAAAAAATGATAGATCTCAGGCATTACAGCGCTCCTAAAAACCCGATACGCATTTCACTGGTGGAGTCATCTTCCAGCCCGGTGCTGTGTTCTGTGAGCACATTTGCACCAAGCATTTGCCAGCGAACCGCTGGTGACGGTTTTAAGATTTTCAGGTGAACCAGCGCCCGGATCGCGGGTGCGTGGCCCATAAACCTCGTAAAACAAAACCCACTGCTTGCACAGTGGGCTTGTTGTCCAGTAACGCCTGGCTTACTGAGGGGAAACTTCGGTTTTTGGTTGACCGAAGTGCCATTCGTAGACCACGAACTTGAAGTCCTTCAGGTCGCCCTTGGCATCGAAGCTCAGGTCGCCGGTCGGGGTCTTGAAGGTGCCTGCGTGGATGGCCTCGGCCACTTTGGTGGTGTCTTCGCTTTTCGCGGCAGTGATGCCGCCAGCGATGATTTCAACTGCCGAGTAGGCTGGGAACACGAACGGGCCGCTTGGGTCTTTGCCGTCAGCCTTGAGTGCGTCGACAATTGCCTTGTTGGCAGGGTCGGCGTCGAAGGATTTCGGCAGGGTGACCAGCAGGCCTTCGGAGGCTTTCTGGGCGATTTGCGAGATGGAGTCGTTGCCGACGCCTTCCGGGCCCATGAACTTGGCTTTCAGGCCTTTTTCCTGGGACTGGCGCAGGATCAGGCCCAGTTCTGGGTGGTAGCCGCCGTAGTAGACGAAGTCGACGTTGGCTTGCTTGAGCTTCTGGATAATCGAGGAGAAGTCCTTGTCGCCGGCGTTCAGGCCTTCGAAGACGGCGACTTTCACGCCTTTTTCTTCCAGGGTCTTCTTCACGGCAGACGCGATGCCTTCACCGTATTGTTGCTTGTCGTGCAGTACTGCGACGACCTTCGGCTTGACGTGGTCGGCGATGTAGTTGCCGGCCGCAGGGCCCTGGGCGCTGTCCAGGCCGATGGTACGGAAGATCAGCTTGTAGCCACGGGCGGTGATATCCGGGCTGGTGGCGGCAGGCGTGATCATGATCACACCTTCGTCTTCGTAGATGTCGGTAGCGGGTTGAGTGGAGCTGGAGCAGAGGTGGCCGACCACGAACTTGACGCCGTCGTTGACCACTTTGTTGGCTACGGCAACGGCTTGTTTAGGATCGCAAGCGTCGTCGTATTCCTTGGCTTCGAGCATCTTGCCGTTGACACCGCCTTTGGCGTTGATGTCCTTGATGGCTTGCTTGGCGCCCATGAACTGCATGTCGCCGTACTGGGTCACAGGGCCGGTCTTGGGGCCGGCAATACCGATCTTGATGGTGTCAGCTGCGAACGAATGGCCGGCAACCCCAGCCAGGACCATAGCGGCAAACAGTTTGGAAATCTGCTTAGTAGCCTTATTCATAGTGCTCCACTCTTACTGTTGTATTTTTTATAGTTCTAGCGGCCTTGT
Source organism: Pseudomonas sp. 25 R 14 (assembly GCF_900004755.1). NCBI lineage: Bacteria > Pseudomonadati > Pseudomonadota > Gammaproteobacteria > Pseudomonadales > Pseudomonadaceae > Pseudomonas > Pseudomonas sp. 25 R 14. The sequence goes on from NZ_CVTS01000040.1 coordinate 228,162, forward strand.
GAGCTGCAGAACCGGATCAGATATCTCGGATATCCCCCCGGCGGCGGCCTGGCAACTGTACCGGTACAGTGTAGAGCGCCGGTTGATCGCTTGAAAAGCTGGCAGCTGGGGGCAAACGCCGGGTGTGTCGCTTAAATGAAAGAAAAAGACAGAATTGCGGCGGGCTTATGCCAGAGTTTCGGGCAATCCTTGGCATTCCTGACACTTTCAATCGGTGCCTCAATTGCTACTGGGTTTTTCTGGGGAAGTCTCGACGGTATCATTGCGCCGATTTTTTCCTCAGGTGAGTTCCCATGACGCAAGAACCTAGCACCCTCTATGCCAAGCTGCTCGGCGAAACCGCGGAAATTTCCTGGAAGGAGCTTGAGCCGTTCTTCGCCAAGGGTGCCCTATTGTGGGTCGAGGCTGGCCTGGATTTGATCGAGGCCGCCGAGGGCATGGCCGAAGACAAACGTGACAAAGTGGCCGCCTGGCTGGCCTCGGGGAGTCTTGGCGAAGTGTCTGCGACGCGGGCATTGGACTTGCTGGAGCGTGATCCGAGCCTGTGGGCAGTGGTGGTTTCACCGTGGATTCTGATCCAGGAAAGGGCATCGAATTAAATGTGCGCACCGAAATGATGCGTGTTTTTCCCGGTTAGAAGTGTGTAGCGGAGTAACCGCTTTCACCATGATGGCAACTGGCCGTGAAGAAAGGTCACAGGCGAGGGTGACGTAAACGTCATGGGAACAGTTTTGCGGGCCGCGAAGTGCCTGGGGAATTGTTTCTTGGTGTGGCGAACTTGTAGAGGTTTGTTGCCTGTAAGACCGCTTTCGCGAGCAAGCCCGCTCCCACATTCGGCCGCATTCCAAGGGTGGAACTCGGTCAGCTGTGGGAGCGGGCTTGCTCGCGAAGGGCGCGCCTCGGTCTAGGCGGTCTTCCCGGTATGGTTATTCAACGAGATCACCTTAGTCTTGCCAATCCTGTGACGGTAGATCTCACGCAAGTACTTGATCGCCTTCTTCACGCAATCGCGCGACAGACGGATGTCGTTGATCGAGACAAACTTCTCTTTGTCATTGATCAGCTCGCGGTACTTCTTCTCATACATCGGCTTGATCGCGTACCAGTTGGTATCGAGGATCTTTGCCGGGTTTTCGAATTCGTTGAGCAACTCGTCGATACGGTCCTCGTCGAAGTCTTCGTGGATGATGAAGTCCAGGATCGAGTTGTCCAGGGTCTCGTCGAAACGGTACGGGTTGCGGGCAAAGCAGCGTTTGATAAAGGCCACGATCAACGTCAGGAAGTCATCCGACAGGCACGGGCTCTTGGCGATCAGCGTGGTCAGCGACAGGTTGGCTGAAGCACCGATTACCAATGCGTAACGCTTGAGGGTGGTGTTGGGGAACAGGCTGTTGAGGTGAGTCTTGAGCCGGTTCAGGTCCATATAGGACAGCTTGTAGTCCTTGGGCAGGGAGACGATGGACACCACCGACGAGCAGTTCTTGAAGAAGTGCAGGTCATGCAGGGCCGCTGCGTCGTAGCCGGAATTCTTGTACTGCTCCAGCGACGCCCGATAGCGCTTGGACTCGATCGGCAGCAGGCTGATGCCTTCGATGGCCTGGGTGACCTTGTTGAAGTGGGGCAGGTCGATGGAGCGGAAGAACAGGTCGTCGATGTTCAAGCGCTGCGGTTCTTTTTCGAACACCTTGAACTTGTCATTCGACGGCGGCGGGGTTTCCGGGACCACGGATTCGGCATAGGCAATCGCCACCGGCCCGGCCAGGCTCATGAACAGGTCGTTGGCGTCCAGGCGAATGGTTTCGCCGATGTCGATGCCGGCGCGGCGGAAATAGTTCTGGTCGTAGTCGGTGGTGACCGCCTGGGCCGTCAGAATGTTGAAGATCTGCTGTGAGATGTACTGGTTGGCGTGTTTTTCCATGGCATTGACGTCAATGTTCTGGATGTTGCCATCATCACTTTCTTCGGCGTAACGCATGATGTCGTTGGAGATCAGCATCATGGCGTTCCATGGGCGAATACGCCCTTTGACGCTGGCTTCGCTGCTGTCTTCATTGTCGAAGTTGTACGAAAAGTCCCATTCCTCCGACAGGTACTTGCACAGCAACCGTCCGGCGTTGATGTGCAGCGCCTCGGACATTTCACTGCGGTGGTCGGAGATATTCGGCAGCACGCAAATGCCGCTGGTGAAGATCGGCTCGAACACAAAGGCGTGGCCGCTCTTGCTGTCGTGCTCGTCGGCGGGCTTGGTGTCGAAGGTCTTGTTCATGTACGAGTGTTGCTGGGCCAGGCCAAACTCCGAGGCCATGCCCGAGCCGGTACCGCCACCGGCGCTGAAAATCGAGAAGTACAGGCGCGACTGGTTGGCTTTGATGCCGCAGGAGTCGATCAGGTACGAATGGATCATCTTCCAGTCGGGGCTGGAAAACCGCTGGGTGTCTTTATTGAGGATGATCTTGGCCAGGTACTGGCCGAGGATCGGTGCGTTACCGGCGCCACCGGCATGGACTTCCGACAGGTCCATGATTTTCATCTTGCTGTAGTCGCGTAAAAAGCCGCTTTTCTCACCCTTGCGCGAAAAGCGGATCCGCCCGGCGATGTCTTTGTCGAGGTCGCCGAGCATCACCAAGGGTTCTACCAGGAACACCGGTTTACTGGCCTTGTTGGCCCCCAGGCGCAAGTTGTTGCGGATCCACTGGGCCGGGCTGTAGCCCTTTTCAGCGTAGGACTTTTCTTCGGTGCTGAACTCGTTCAAGTAGAACTTGCGGGCGTTGTACACCAGCTCCGCGACATCCAGGGCAATGTTGGAGCCGCAGCGCCCGAGGCCGATCAGGCACACCGAGGGAAATTCCTGCTCGCTGCGCAACTCGCTGTCACCCTCAAGGTGGAGCGGGCGCGGGAACACCATGTCGCGCAGGCCGTCGAGGTTATCGAGGATGCGATCAGTATTGGTTTCGGTGAAGTACAGGTATTGCTGGGTGGCCAGCGCACGTTGACCGTTCAATGACTTTGGGCCTGAGGGCTTTTCCGCAGGAGCTGTGAGCAACACGTCGGATACCGCAGTAACAGGATTATTTTTAGAAGTCATTGTGCGCCATGTGCCTGGACGGATGGCTGGAAAGCATCAAAGAGCCATCACCGAGTGAGAGTTCGCGACTTTTACAGTGCGTTTAGGCCTCAGCGAGCGGTCTTAACCTTATTGTTTCTAGGGAAAAGCGACGCTGGACTCTCATGAATCGGCCGTTCGTCGGCGTTCTTTAATCAAAATGATGGCGATTTGCCAAGTCATCTGCACTTCAACGGATGGGACGTACAACCGCCGATGTGTCTTTGCCGCCCGCCAGGCTTAACGGTGTCAGCGGGTGGTGCTGGTCAAGCGCCATGATCACCGCGCTGATTTCACTGGCCGGCACCGCGGCACTGAGCAGGTACCCCTGCACGTAATCGCAGCCATGTTTGATCAACAGCTCCAGTTGTTGCGGGGTTTCTACCCCCTCGGTGATGACTTGCAGGTGCAGGGTGTGGGCCATGCCGATGATCGCCTGGACAATCTCCATATCGGTGGTGGATTTTGGAATATCCTGGATAAACGAGCGGTCGATCTTCAGCGTGTTGAGGGGCAGGCGCTTGAGGTAGGAGAGGGAAGAGTAGCCGGTGCCGAAGTCGTCGATGGACAGCGCAACACCCAGCGCGCGGATTTGTCGCAGCAGGATCAGGGTGCTGCTGATGTTGCCCATCAAGGCGTTTTCGGTCACTTCCAGTTCGAGGCGGCTGGCGGCGATGCCACTGCTGCGCAAGGCGTATTCGATTTCATCGGCCAGTTCGTCGCGGGACAGGTTCAAGGCCGAGCAGTTGACGGCCATGATCAGGTCCGGATGACCCTGGTCTGTCAACCAGCCCAGGTCGGCACAGGCTTGGCGTAGCACCCAGTTGTCCAGTTCGGCAATCAGGCCGTTGTTTTCGGCAATGCCGATAAACCGCTCGGGGGCCAGCAGCCCATGTTGCGGGTGTTGCCAGCGCACCAGCGCTTCGAGTCGTGTGACCTTGCCTTTGCGCAGGTCCAGAATCGGCTGGTAGTGCAGGACCAGTTCCTTTTGGTTGCGCAGTGCATTGCGCAGTTCCTCTTCCAGCTGCAGTTCTAGAAAGGCTCGGGTTTTCAGGTTGGAACTGAAGAAGTTCAGGCTGTTGCGCCCGCCATCCTTGGATTGATAGAGCGCCAGGTCGGCGGTTTTCAGCAGTTCCTCGCAGGTGGTTCCGTCCTCGGGAAACACGCTGATGCCGATGCTGGTGGTCATCACCATGCGTCGGCCGGCCAGTTCGATTGGCTCTTTCATTTTCTGCATGATGCGCTGGGCCATGTGCCGCGCTTCGTCGCGATGATGGATGTTGATCAGGATGCAGAACTCATCGCCGCCGAACCGGGCCACGACATCATTGTGGCTACGTACCGAACTCTTGATATGGCCGGCCAGGACTTTGAGTAGCTCATCGCCGGCGTCGTGGCCCAGGCTGTCGTTGATCCGTTTGAAGTGATCGATGTCGAGGAAGATGACCGCGAGCATGCCCCCGGTCTGGTTTTTCTCCACGAGTTTTTCGGCGAAGATCTGGTTGAAGCCCCGACGATTGAGCAGGCTGGTCAAGGCATCGTAATGAGCGACTTGCTGCAGGGACGCACGTGCCTGGTCCAGCTCGGTCAGCAAGGCATTGACCCGACGCAGGTCCCGCTCCTTGTGTTGCAACTTCTTGTCGGCGAGGGCCGCGCTGATGCTGCTGCCGATCACCAGCAACGTGATGACGGCCACCGACAGGCCCAGTTGTGTTGGGTTGTCGTCGATTGGCAATGAGGGCATGGCGCCGTTGGGCACCAGCAATTGCATAGCGGCCATGCCGGTGAAGTGCATGCTGATAATGCCGGCGCCGAGTACCAGGCTGGCTCCGTACTTGAGCAGTTGGTGGAACATGCCGCTGCCATTGCGCAGGTAGCTGGACAGCAGCAAGGCCGCGAGGCTAGCCCCGATGGCGATCGCCACCGATAACACAAACAGCCCTGTTGAAAAATACACCTGCGCCTCGGAACGCATGGCGGACATGCCTACGTAATGCATGAGGGCGATGCCCAGGCCCATCCAGATGGACGCCACCAGGTACCGATTAAAGCGCAGCTGGGCATGACTGAGGGTTTGCATGGCAAACAACGACGCGATCATTGCGATCAGCAATGACGCAAAGGTCATGAACAGTTCGTAATGGATGGCGATGGGCGCCTGGAACGCCAGCATGCTGATGAAGTGAGTCGACCAGATTCCGCCAGCCAGGCAACCGGCGCCGATCCAGCGCCAGCGGCGTTGTGCTGTCAGGTTGCCAACGTGGCCGACACGCTCGGCCATGTCCAGGGTACCGAAGCCCGCAGCGCAGGCGACCAAGTAGGCCAGTAGCACCAGGAAAGGGTTATGGGTGCAATTGAGTATTAGCTGCCCGCTCTCGGGAAGGGGGGTAAAAAAATGCAGACCCAGCCATTCCATAGCATGTCCCGTTACAGAGTCATCTCGTGTCACTGCGCGCGGCGATGACCTATGGAATCGAGTATAGAAGGCTCAACGGAATCGCAAGCAGTAATGGCATTTTGATTGCTTCGATTTTGGCATGCCAATCATAGCCAATGGTGCTAAGCGCTGATGGGCAGCTCAAACTCGTAAGGCGGCTGCTCCAGTGGCGCCAGGCCAAACGCGGCGCGTGCGGCGTCGCAATCGACGTTCACTTCCCCCTGGCTCCACGACGACTCGAAGTCTCGGCACACGCTTGACCGTTGCTCGTAGATTGAACAGCGTGTGCCGCTGCCCACTTCACCTTCCAGGCTGCAGCAACGGGCGGGTTTTTGGTCGGTGCCGATCATCGCCACCCGACTGGGGTTGATCTGTACTACAAGGTCATCGGGCACGGTGCCGCCTGATGAAGCGCATTCGCCCCAAAAGAAAGACACGCGAAAGTATGAACAACAGGCACCGCAACTCAGACACGGACTGGCATCGGACATGGCACGTCATCAATAAGAGGTAAGGGGGGGAACTGCGGAAGGCTCGCTATTCTATTCCTGCCAAGGCGCTTGGGAAGGGGGGCCAGTGCTTATTTTTTTGTCGGCGCGAAACGCTGTTGTTGCAGATGGAATTACGTCCTATCAGCTTTACGAATCATTACAGACAACTGGGTCGCGCCTGACTAGATTGCAGGTTCCGGGCAGGATGCGTCGGCATCGAGCCTCTATAACAATAAAGAGACGGACCCATGCAGAACTCGACCCAAGCGGCGAATGCCTGGCGCATTCTGTTCCTGCTGTTCCTGGCCAACCTGTTCAACTTCTTTGATCGCACCATCCCGGCGATCATCATCGAACCGATCCGCATGGAATGGCACCTCAGTGACTTCCAGCTCGGCATCATCGGTACCGCGTTCACCATCGTCTATGCCATTGCCGGCTTGCCCCTGGGGCGCCTGGCCGATACCGGCTCGCGCAGCAAACTGATGGGCTGGGGCCTGGCGAGCTGGAGTGCGCTGACGGCGGTCAACGGCATGGTTGGCAGTTTCTGGACTTTCCTGCTGGTGCGCATGGGCATCGGCATTGGCGAAGCCAGTTATGCACCCGCCGCCAACTCGCTGATCGGCGACCTGTTCCCGGCACACCGCCGCGCCCGAGCCATGGGGATTTTCATGCTGGGCCTGCCCTTGGGCCTGTTGCTGGCGTTCTTTACCATCGGCGCGATGGTCCAGGCGTTCGACAGTTGGCGTGCACCGTTCTTTATCGCGGCCATCCCGGGGCTGATCCTCGCGGTGTTCATGTTCTACATCAAGGAGCCCAAGCGCGGCGCCGCCGAGACCGTGCAAGTCTCCCAGGAGAAAGTCGACCGGCCGATCCGGCGTGTGCTGGCGGTGCCGACTTTCCTGTGGCTGGTGCTTGCCGGGTTGTGCTTCAACTTTGCCACCTATGCCTGCAACTCGTTCCTGGTGCCGATGCTGCAACGCTACTTCCTGATGCCGCTGCAAGAAGCTGCGGTGGCAACCGGGGTGATTGTTGGTGTGACCGGCTTGTTTGGCCTGACCCTGGGCGGGCTGGTGGCCGACAAGATTCACCAACGTATCCCCAACGGCCGGCTGCTGTTTGCCGCGTTCAGCCTGATTATTTCCACGGTCTGCACCGCCTGGGCCCTGCACGCGGGGCGTATCGAGATTGGCGTGTTTGTCGCGGTGTTCAGTGTGGGCTGGCTGTTTGCCTATAACTTCTATACCTGTGTGTACACGGCGATTCAGGACGTGGTGGAGCCCCGCCTGCGGGCTACGGCCATGGCGCTGTTCTTTGCCGGCCTGTATCTGCTGGGTGGCGGTATGGGGCCAGTGGTGGTGGGGGCGTTGTCCGATCACTTTGCCCATGCGGCGATGTACGCGGCGGGTGCCGAACAAATGACCGAAGCGTTCAAGGCCGTGGGTTTGCATGACGCCATGTACCTGATTCCGGTGGCGCTGTTCCTGACCATGCTGTTTCTGTTCCAGGCTTCGCGGTGTTTTGTGCGCGATGCCAAGCGGATGAAGGATGGCTTGGGGGTGGTGGAGGTGTCGGGCCCTGCGGTGACTGCTTGAGGCTGAGGTGACTGCATGGGCTTGCTCGCGATGAGGCCCTGACTCACAGCACACATCCAACATGAATAAAAAAGGCCCGCATTGCGCGGGCCTTCTTGTTCAACAGAGCAGTGCGCGGATCAACCCGCGACCAACACCCGAATCGCTTCCAACCGCAGCGCCGCCTTGTCGAGCATGGCCAGGCCTTGCTCGCGTTGTTGGCGCAGGGCAACCAGTTCGCTGTCGCGTACGGTCGGGTTGACCGCTTGCAGGGCGGTCAGGCGTGCCAGCTCTTCGTCGGTGTCTGCCGCGAGGCGACGTTGTGCCTCGGCCACACGCTCGGCGTGGCGCGGGGCGATTTTCTCTTCGCCGGCGTTGATCCGTGGCGTCAGTTGGTCACGCTGGGCCTGCACGAATTTGTTGGCGCTGGCCCGTGGCACGCTTTCCAACTGATCGTTCAGGGTGGTGAACGACACTCGGCCCGACAAGTCATTGCCGTTGGCATCCAGCAGGCAGCGCAAGGCTGCCGGTGGCAGGTAGCGGCCCAGTTGCAGCGAGCGCGGCGCCACGACTTCACTGACGTAGAGCAGTTCGAGCAATACCGTGCCCGGCTTGAGCGCCTTGTTCTTGATCAGGGCCACGGCGGTGTTGCCCATGGAGCCGGACAGCACCAGGTCCATGCCGCCCTGGACCATCGGGTGCTCCCAGGTGATGAACTGCATGTCTTCGCGAGACAGCGCCTGGTTGCGGTCGTAAGTGATGGTCACGCCTTCGTCGTCGCCGAGGGGGAAGCTGGCATCGAGCATTTTTTCGCTGGGCTTGAGGATCAGCGCGTTTTCCGAATGGTCTTCGCTGTCGATGCCGAATGCATCGAACAGGGTTTCCATGTAGATCGGCAGGGTGAACTGATCGTCTTGCTCCAGGATGTCCTCGACCAGCGCATCACCTTCGCCAGCGCCGCCGGAGTTGAGTTCCAGCAAGCGGTCGCGGCCGGTGTGCAGCTCGGCTTCCAGGCGCTCGCGCTCGGCGCGGGCTTGGTCGATCAGGCCTTGCCATTCGCCATCGTCGGCGTTTTCCAGCAACGGCAGCAGGCGCGGGCCGAACTGATGCTGCAAGGCGTTGCCGGTCGGGCAGGTATTAAGGAAGGCGTTCAGCGCTTCGTGGTACCACTGGAACAGCCGCTCTTGCGGGCTGGTTTCCAGGTACGGCACGTGCAGCTCGATCACATGCTTCTGGCCGATCCGGTCCAGGCGGCCGATGCGCTGTTCCAGCAAGTCCGGGTGCGACGGCAGATCGAACAGCACCAGGTGGTGGGCGAACTGGAAGTTGCGGCCTTCACTGCCGATTTCCGAACAGATCAGCACCTGGGCGCCAAACTCTTCATCGGCGAAGTAGGCGGCGGCGCGGTCTCGCTCAAGGATGTTCATGCCCTCGTGGAACACCGTGGCCGGAATGCCGGAACGCACGCGCAGGGCGTCTTCCAGGTCCATGGCGGTTTCCGCGTGGGCACAGATCACCAGGACCTTGGTGCGCTTGAGCATTTTCAACTGGTCGATCAGCCACTCTACGCGCGGGTCGAAGCGCCACCAGCGGTTTTCTTCTTCGATGTCCGGCTGCGACTGGAAGCTGACTTCCGGGTACAACTCGGCGTGCTCGCCCAGCGGCAGCTCCAGGTACTCGTCCGGGCACGGCAGCGGGTAGGCGTGCAGCTTGCGCTCGGGGAAGCCTTGCACCGCGGCGCGGGTGTTACGGAACAGCACGCGGCCGGTGCCGTGGCGGTCCAGCAGTTCACGCACCAGGCGCGCGCTGGCTTCGGTGTCGCCATCGTTGACGGCGGCCAGCAGAGCTTCGCCTTCGTCGCCGAGGAACCCCAGGATGGTCTTGTGCGCGGCTGGCGAGAGGCGGCCCTTGTCCATCAGTTCCTGCACGGCTTCGGCTACCGGGCGATAGTTTTCGCTCTCGGCGCGGAAGGCTTTGACGTCGTGGAAACGGTTCGGGTCCAGCAGGCGCAGGCGCGCAAAGTGGCTGTCCTGGCCCAGTTGCTCCGGGGTTGCGGTCAGCAGCAGCACGCCGGGAATGGTCTCGGCCAATTGCTCAACCAACTGGTATTGCGCGCTGGCTTTTTCTTCGTGCCAGACCAGGTGGTGCGCTTCGTCGACCACCATCAAGTCCCAGCCGGCGGCGAACAGCGCATCCTGGGCTTTCTCGTCGTCCACCAGCCATTCCAGGGCCACCAGCGCAAGCTGGGTGTCTTCGAACGGGTTGCTGGCATCGCTTTCGATAAAACGTTCTTCGTCGAACAGCGCAACCTGCAGGTTGAAGCGCCGGCGCATCTCCACCAGCCATTGGTGCTGCAGGTTTTCCGGGACCAGGATCAACACGCGATTGGCGCGCCCGGACAGCAACTGGCGATGGATCACCAGGCCGGCTTCGATGGTCTTGCCCAGGCCTACTTCGTCGGCCAGCAGAACCCGTGGTGCGATACGGTCAGCCACTTCACGGGCGATGTGCAATTGGTGCGCAATTGGCTGCGCACGCACACCACCCAGGCCCCAGAGCGAGGACTGCAATTGGCGGCTGGTGTGTTCCAGGGTGTGGTAGCGCAGGGAGAACCAGGCCAGCGGGTCGATCTGCCCGGCGAACAGACGGTCGCTGGCGAGGCGGAACTGGATGAAATTCGACAGTTGGGTTTCCGGCAGGGTGACCTGCTCGTTCTGCCCATTGAGGCCGTGGTAGACCAGCAGGCCGTCGACATCGTCGACTTCGCGCACGGTCATTTTCCAGCCTTCGAAATGGGTGATGGTGTCACCCGGCGAGAACCTCACGCGAGTGAGGGGCGCATTCCGTAGCGCGTACTGGCGGGTGTCGCCAGTGGCCGGATAGAGCACGGTCAACAAGCGCCCGTCCTGTGCCAGAACGGTGCCTAACCCCAGCTCTGCTTCGCTGTCACTAATCCAGCGTTGCCCCGGTTGATACTGCTGCGCCATGCTGCCTGACTCCCGCCGTGAAAAAGCCGACTATTCTAACGGAACAAGGCCCCCAGCCAAAGGACTCTGACAAAAACTACTCCGCTTGCAGGGATGAAAGCGGACGATTCGACGGGTGGCAGGGCACGGCTGACTGACGACTGGGTCACAAGTTGGCGGCCCCAGCCTCAAGTCGTTGGTGCAGCAGCCGACAGCCTGCTGACAGGAGACCCATAATTATGCTGCCACCGATCTTGCCCTTGAGTGTTGTGCCGGTCACGTCGCAACTCGACCCCGTGCGCCCAAAACCCGATATTCCACCGGTGGTCCCCGCGCAACCGAGCTCCAACGAAAGCACCATCGACCTCAAGCACCGTGACGCCGAACAATCGACCTTAATGCTGCGCGAAGAACAACGGCGCCAACAGGAACAGCAGAAACGCCGGCGTGAGGCCGATGAAGATCCCGAGCAGCACTTGGCCATTCCCGGTGATGAGCTCAACGCCGATAACACGGTGCCTGTGGCGCCGCTGATCGAGGACGCGCCCCGCCAGGGGTTGTGGGTGGACGTCGAGGTTTGACCCTTGGGCGGGCCAGGCCGCATTATTGAGCCATTCCAGCCACCACGTAAGCCATGCCATGAGTGATGACAAGCTGATCGACCTGAATGCTGAACGGGCCAAACGGGTCCATGACCTCAATGACAAGCGCCTTAATGAAGTGCGCCAGGCGTTCGAGCAGGCCATGCCCTTGGGCAAAGCGAAGAAAAAGTCGAAAAACAAACCGAAAAAGCGCTGAACTGACCTGAATCTGTTGATTCAGGTCAGTTATTCCCCTTCTTTACGCCCCGTTGCGGGCGACATTGATCCCCGTCAATTTCTCCTCCCGACTTCTTGGTTAACTTAGCCCCATCGCAACAGGGCAAGAGCAGGAGGCCGGTCATGTTTTTCGATAATGTGGTTTTCGCCGGGGTGCTGACTGTCGGCCTCATGGTGCTGTTTTTTGTAGGGTTTGGTTTTTTTATCTGGAAAGACGCGAATAAGCGTAAAAAACCATAGGTTTTTCCGGGTTACATGAGCACGCAAGGCATTTTGGGCGACTTCGGTCGCCCTTTTTTTTGCCCGGATTTTGAAGCCATTCCTGTAGGAGCCGGCTTGCCGGCGAAAATCGTCAACGATAACGCGGTGTGTCCGGTGGCCCGCGTTGCTTTCCAGTTTTTCGCCGGCAAGCCGGCTTCTACAAGGGGGGTCGATAAATCGGCGCATAAAAAAGGCGCGACCCTCGCAGGTCACGCCTTTTTCAATTGCGCGGGCTGTTAGCTGCCCAGCGCCTTGGAGGCCAGCCAGAACAAGCCGGCCGACAGGCTCACCGTCGCAGGCAGGGTCAGTACCCAAGCCATCAGGATGGTTTTCACCGTACCGCCTTGCAGGCCGCTTTTGTTGGCAACCATGGTCCCCGCCACACCCGAAGACAGAACGTGGGTGGTGGATACCGGCAGGGCGAAGATGTTGGCAAAGCCAATCATGGTGGCCGTGGTGATTTGCGCCGACATGCCCTGGGCATAGGTCATGCCCTGTTTGCCGATCTTCTCACCGATGGTCAGTACCACACGTTTCCAACCCACCATGGTGCCCAGGCCAAGGGCCAGGGCCACGGCGAGGATCACCCAGAATGGAGCGTACTCGGTGGTGGCGGTCAGGTCTTTGCGCAGTTTTTCCAGGTCTGACTTCTCGCGGGCTTCAAGGCCGGGCAGCTTGCCGACTTTCTTCGCGGTGTCGTCCAGGCACAGCAGGTAGCGACGTACTTCAATACGCTGGTCGGAAGTCAGTGAACGGTAGTCGGAGACACCCTTCAATGTGCCGAGAAGGGCGTTGATGGTCGGCTCGGTCTGTTGCGGGTTGCAACGGAACTTGCCAGGCAGGTCGTCTTTGACACTTTTGCCCAGGGCGAGGAATTCACCGAGGGTTTCGTGGTTGCGCTGGTAGAACTGGTTGAGGTGCAGGGTGGCGTCGCGGGTACGCTCGATCTGGTAGGTAGTGCTGCCCAGATCGAGTACGAACTGTGCGGGCACGATACCAATCAGCACCAGCATGATCAGGCCGATACCTTTCTGACCGTCGTTGGAGCCATGCACGAAACTCACGGCCATCGCGGAAATCACCAGTACCAGGCGGTTCCAGAATGGCGGGTGTTTCTTGTCGTCGAGCTTGCGGCGCTGGTCCGGCGTCTTGTGCATCTTGGACAGTGGGCGCCACCATTTAAGGCCAATCAACACCAGGGCTGCGACCAGGAAGCCGGCCATGGGCGAGAACACCAGCGAGGCGCCGATATCGATCGCCTTCTGCCAGTTGACCCCGTCCGCCAGTGGAATGTCGTTGATCAAGGCATTGGCCAGGCCGACACCGAGGATCGAACCGATCAGGGTGTGGGAGCTGGATGCCGGGATCCCGAAATACCAGGTGCCAAGGTTCCAGGTGATGGCGGCGGCTAATAATGAAAACACCATGGCCAGACCATGGCCGGTATTCACATTGATCAGCAACTCCACCGGCAGCAGATGCACGATGGCATAGGCAACGCCTACCCCGCCGAGCAACACGCCAAGGAAGTTGAACACCCCGGAAAAGAATACGGCCAGGTGCGGCGGCATCGCTTTGGTATAGATGACTGTGGCCACCGCGTTAGCGGTGTCATGAAAGCCATTGATGAACTCGAAGGCGAGGACAAAGGCGAGGGCGAGCAGCAGGCTCACAAGAACCCAAGCATCTAGTCCGCTGAATAAATCGATCATGAAGGTTTTATGACCCGGTCGTAAGGGGGCGCGATTATGCCAGAAAACCTCAGTAATCTATGCACTAGCTGCTCGCCGGTAACATTCTTCAACGAATTAGTTTGGAGGATGGGTGTGGCTACCAGATATTTCGGTGGTTTGGCAACTCATTGATTTATAAAGAATAGGCGTGTCGATGGAGGGTGCGACAATTGGGAGGAGCGGTCTGAAACGGCTGTATGAAATTTCGTGATGGTGCGAAAGGTGCCGATTGGCGGGCATAGCCAAGGCGCCCCTGCCAGGAGGTGCTGGCAGGGCGATGACTTGTCAGGAAGGCTCAGTCCGACAGCGCTTATGGCTCTTCGGCCTTGAGGTCCTTTTCGATCTTTTGGATTTCCTGGGCAAAAGCCTGGTCGAGCAGACTGGCCCGTTTGCGCCACGGTTTGCGCTCAGGTTCTGGTTGGGCGGCGTAGGTGGTGACTTCCCCGCCGTAAACATCCTTGTAACGTTGTTCCTGGCGCTCAAGTTCCGCGCGCAGTTCGTCTTTCGTCACATTGTTACCTAAATGAGTTGAGTTGATTGCAGTGAAACGCGATGCCACTTTGTTACCGCACACGGCCACGGTACGAGGCAAGAACAGCTGTCGTAGCAACAGTTTTCTGTTATTTCACAATAATGGGCTGACAGTGGAACTGAGCACCCTTTAATTGCGACCAAGGCCAAGACAAGGCAACAGCGAGGTTCGCTGGCGTCACGGATCGTTCTCGGTGCCGACTCGACCTTATCGTACGGTGCATTATAGCGGCGTATTTGAATAAGACTATCGCCAACAAGTTAAAAATCGTCAACTTTGTTTGTGTGTTGTGACCCAATAGTGTCGAGAACTTGACGCCACACTTGCCTAATAGTCTGTGTGTGACAGTTGAATGTAAATGGGCATTAATTAAATCAACGCCGTTGCGCCTAATACCCATCAGTTAATTGGGCACCTTGAAAATTCTGGAGGGCTGTCGATGCCCGGCAGGGCTCAACAGCCCCACAGGAGTAAATTGCGATTATCGAATGACCGTCCGATAATCGCCCAATGTTGGCGGCCTTGCCTTGTGTATCCGTTGCCGGCCAGCTTGTAATGGTGATCGACAATAAGAGAAAGGACCTGAAATGAACGATCAATTGCGCAACTCTTTCGCCTCAGTGGCGCCGCCGATCGTTGCATCACCGGCCAAGCGTATCCAGGCATTTACCGGCGACCCCGACTTCATGACCTCCCTGGCCCGTGGGTTGGCTGTGGTGCAGGCGTTCCAGGAACGCAAGCGTCACCTGACCATCGCGCAGATCAGCCATCGCACGGAAATCCCCCGCGCTGCCGTCAGGCGTTGCCTGCATACCTTGATCAAGCTCGGCTACGCCACCACGGACGGGCGCACCTACTCCCTGCTACCCAAGGTTCTGACCCTGGGGCACGCCTATCTGTCTTCCACGCCCCTGGCGGTTTCTGCCCAGCCCTATCTGGATCGCATGAGCGAGCAACTGCACGAAGCCTGCAACATGGCGACCCTGGAAGGCGACGACATCCTCTATATCGCCCGTTCCGCCACGACCCAGCGCCTGATCTCGGTGGACCTCTCGGTGGGTGGACGGCTGCCGGCCTATTGCACATCCATGGGCCGGATCCTGCTGGCCGCCCTGGATGATGCGTCGTTGCAGGACTACCTCGATCATGCCGAGCTGCAAACCAAGACCAGCCGCACCCTGACCACGCCCGCCGAACTGCTGGAGTGTCTGCAACAAGTGCGGCAACAGGGCTGGTGCATCGTCGACCAGGAGTTGGAGCAGGGCCTGCGCTCCATCGCCGTACCGGTGTACGACGCGTCGGGCCAGGTATTGGCCGCGCTCAATGTCAGCACTCACGCCGGCCGGGTCAGTCGCAGCGAGTTGGAGCAGCGCTTCCTGCCGAGCATGTTGAGCGCCAGCCAGGAACTGAGCGCCCAGTTGTTTGCGTAAGCTGTTCGGTGACCGCACAGATCCCAGCCTGGGCAATTGACGGTGTTTCCCCTGGCTCATTAATGTCGCGGCAGCGTCATTGACCGCGACGACGCCTACCGTCGCGGCATCGGTTTCGCCCCAATAATAATGACGACTCGCCGTCGTTCGCCCGCCCATCGGTGTGGAAATAAAAATAATGAATCAGCCTTCACCTTCTGTTGGTACGTGTCTGGACGTGCAGTCCTTTATCAATGCACAACCGTTGTCCCGCTATCAGTGGCGGGTGGTGATCCTGTGCTTCCTGATTGTCTTCCTCGACGGGCTGGACACCGCGGCCATGGGCTTCATTGCGCCGGCGCTGTCCCAGGATTGGGGGATTGACCGTGCCAGCCTCGGCCCGGTGATGAGTGCCGCGCTGATCGGCATGGTGTTTGGCGCCCTGGGCTCCGGTCCCTTGGCTGACCGTTTTGGTCGTAAGATGGTGCTGGTGGGCGCCGTGCTGGTGTTCGGCGCCTTCAGCCTGGCCTCGGCCTACAGCACCAATGTTGATCAGTTATTGGTGTTGCGTTTCCTGACCGGCCTGGGCCTGGGTGCCGGTATGCCGAACGCCACGACATTGCTGTCCGAATACACGCCGGAGCGTCACAAGTCGTTGCTGGTGACCAGCATGTTCTGCGGTTTCAACCTGGGCATGGCCGGTGGCGGATTTATCTCGGCCAAGCTGATTCCGATGTTCGGCTGGCACAGCCTGCTGCTGATCGGCGGCATCCTGCCATTGATTCTGGTCGGCGTGCTGGTGCTGTGGTTGCCGGAGTCGGCGCGCTACCTGGTGGTGCGCAATCGCGGCACGGACAAGGTGCGCAAGGCCCTGGCGCCCATCGACCCGGCCATCGTCGCCCAGGCCTCAAGCTTCAGTGTCCCGGAACAGAAAACCGTCAAGGCGCGCAACGTGTTCGCGGTGATCTTTTCCGGCACCTACAGCGCCGGCACCCTGTTGCTGTGGCTGACGTACTTCATGGGCTTGGTGATTGTGTACCTGCTGACCAGTTGGCTGCCAACCCTGATGCGCGACAGCGGCGCCAGCATGGAGCAGGCGGCTTTCATTGGCGCGTTGTTCCAGTTCGGCGGCGTACTCAGTGCCGTGGGTGTGGGCTGGGCCATGGACCGGTTCAATCCGCACAAGGTCATCGGAGCGTTCTACCTATTGGCCGGGGTATTTGCCTACGCCGTGGGCCAGAGCCTGGGCAACATCACCCTCTTGGCGACCCTGGTGTTGATTGCCGGGATGTGCGTCAACGGTGCGCAATCGGCGATGCCTTCGTTGGCTGCGCGGTTTTACCCGACCCAGGGACGTGCCACAGGTGTCTCGTGGATGCTGGGGATCGGGCGCTTTGGCGCGATCCTCGGTGCGTGGATGGGCGCCACCTTGCTGGGGTTGGGCTGGAACTTCGAGCAGGTGCTGACGGCGCTGGTGATTCCGGCGGCACTCGCTACCACGGCGGTGGTGATCAAGGGCATCGTCAGCCACGCCGACGCCACCTGAGACTTAAAGCGGACACGGTTCAAAAATGTGGGAGCGAGCAAGCCCGCTCCCACATTTGACCGTGTTCGTCTTGAAAGATAGCTAGGCAACAATCCGTTCGATTATCGAACGGATAGTCGATTATCGGATTGTTTGGCCCATTGCCCCGGCTTACTCTTCAAGCACTTCGGCGCTGCCTCCAGCGTCTTTTTCGACCTATATCGGGAGCCCAACCCCATGGCTGAAATCCTTTCGCTGGCTGATGCGGTAAAGCAGTTCGTCAATGACGGCGATACCGTCGCGCTCGAAGGCTTTACCCACCTGATCCCTACAGCGGCAGGTCATGAAATCATTCGTCAGGGCAAGAAAGACCTGACGCTGGTACGCATGACGCCTGACCTGATCTACGACCAACTGATCGGGGCCGGCTGTGCGCGCAAGCTGATTTTCTCCTGGGGTGGCAACCCTGGCGTGGGCTCCCTGCATCGCCTGCGGGACGCGGTCGAGAAGCAATGGCCGCAACCGTTGGAGATCGAAGAACACAGCCATGCCGACCTGGCCAACGCCTACGTGGCCGGCGCTTCCGGCCTGCCGTTCGCGGTACTGCGGGCGTATGCCGGCTCCGACCTGCCCAAGGTCAACCCGTTGATCAAGACCGTGACCTGCCCCTTCACTGGTGAAGTGCTGGCGGCGGTACCGTCGGTGCGCCCGGACATTACGGTGATCCATGCACAAAAGGCCGACCGCAAGGGCAACGTGCTGTTGTGGGGGATTCTCGGGGTGCAGAAAGAGGCGGCGTTGGCGGCCAAGCGTTGCATCGTCACCGTCGAAGAAATCGTCGATGACCTTAACGCGCCAATGAACGCCTGCGTGCTACCGACCTGGGCCCTGACCGCCGTGTGCCATGTGCCGGGTGGTGCGCATCCGTCCTACGCCCACGGTTACACCGAACGCGACAATCGCTTCTATCAAGCCTGGGACCCGATCGCTCGGGATCGTGGGACATTTACCGCCTGGATCGATGAATACATCCACGGCACTGCTGACTTCAGTCAATTCCAGGCCAAACTGGCTGCCGCGCAGGAGGCCAAGTAATGGCTTACTCGACCAATGAAATGATGACCGTCGCCGCCGCGCGCCGCCTGAAGAACGGTTCGGTGTGCTTCGTCGGCATCGGCTTGCCGTCCAAGGCCGCCAACCTGGCACGCCTGACATCTTCCCCCGATGTGGTGCTGATCTACGAGTCCGGCCCGATTGGCGCCAAGCCGTCGGTATTGCCGTTGTCCATTGGTGACGGCGAGTTGGCGGAAACCGCCGACACCGTCGTACCCACCGGTGAGATTTTTCGCTACTGGTTGCAGGGCGGGCGCATTGACGTCGGTTTTCTTGGGGCGGCCCAGGTCGACCGTTTCGGCAATATCAACACCACCGTGGTCGGTGACTATCACCAACCCAAGGTCCGCTTGCCGGGCGCCGGTGGCGCGCCGGAAATTGCCGGCTCCGCCAAGAGCGTACTGATCATCCTCAAGCAGTCGTCCCGTTCGTTCGTCGACAAACTGGACTTCATCACCTCGGTAGGCCATGGCGAAGGCGGCGACTCGCGCAAGCGCCTCGGCCTGCCAGGCGCAGGCCCGGTGGGGATCATCACCGATCTGTGCATCATGGAGCCGGAGGAGGGCACTCATGAATTCGTGGTCACGGCTTTGCACCCTGGCGTGACCCGCGAACAAGTAATCGCCGCCACCGGTTGGGCGGTGCGTTTTGCCGATCAACTCGGTACCAGCGCCGAACCGACCGAGGTCGAACTGAACGCCTTGCGCGACCTTGAAGCCCGTACCGCCGCCGCCCATGGCCAAACCCCAGGAGAAGCCTGATGCGCGACGTGTTTATTTGTGATGCCATCCGCACCCCCATCGGCCGCTTCGGCGGTGGCCTGTCCACCGTGCGCGCCGATGACCTGGCGGCCTTGCCGATCAAGGCGCTGATGGCGCGCAACCCGTCGGTGGACTGGAACGCGGTGGACGAGGTGTTCCTCGGCTGTGCCAACCAGGCCGGCGAAGACAACCGCAACGTGGCCCGCATGGCTTCGCTGCTGGCCGGCTTGCCATCGAGCATCCCTGGCGTGACCCTCAACCGTCTGTGTGCCTCGGGCATGGACGCCATCGGCACCGCGTTCCGCGCCATCGCCAGTGGCGAAATGGAGCTGGCGATTGCCGGTGGCGTCGAGTCGATGTCCCGTGCGCCATTCGTGATGGGCAAGGCCGACGCTGCGTTCTCGCGCAATATGAAGCTGGAAGACACCACCATCGGCTGGCGTTTTATCAACCCGGTGATGAAGGCCCAGTACGGCGTCGATGCCATGCCGCAGACCGCCGACAACGTGGCGGATGACTATAAAGTCTCGCGCGCCGACCAGGACGCCTTCGCCTTGCGCAGCCAGCAACGCACGGCCGCTGCCCAGGCCGCCGGGTTCTTCGCTGAAGAAATCGTGCCGGTACGGGTCGCCCACAAAAAAGGCGAGACCCTGGTTGAACACGACGAGCATCCACGCGCCGACACCACCCTCGAAGCCCTGGCCAGGCTCAAGCCGGTCAATGGCCCGGACAAGACCGTCACCGCCGGCAACGCCTCCGGGGTCAACGATGGGGCTGCGGCCTTGATCCTGGCCAGCGCCGAAGCCGTGAAAAAGCATGGTTTGACTGCCCGCGCCCGCGTGCTGGGCATGGCCAGTGCCGGGGTCGAGCCCCGTGTGATGGGCATCGGCCCGGTGCCTGCGGTGCGCAAGTTGGTCGAGCGCCTGGGCCTGGCCGTCAGCGACTTTGATGTGATCGAGCTCAACGAAGCCTTTGCCAGCCAAGGCCTGGCGGTGCTGCGTGAGTTGGGCCTGGCGGACGACGCGGCGCAGGTCAACCCGAACGGTGGCGCGATTGCCTTGGGCCATCCGCTGGGCATGAGTGGTGCGCGCCTGGTCTTGACCGCGCTGCATCAACTGGAAAAAACCGGTGGCAGCAAAGGCTTGGCGACTATGTGTGTCGGTGTTGGCCAAGGCCTGGCCCTGGCGATCGAACGCGTTTGAGACTGACAAGAATAAAGAGGATTGCTCCATGAGTGACAAGCCCGGATATCGGCGCCCGCAAGCGGGTACTCAGCCTGATTACCTGCACCCGGCCTACCAGTCGACGAACCTGCGTTCGCCGTCCAAGCCGTTGGTGTTTCTGCCCCATTCGCTGTCGGAAATCACCGGCCCGACCATCGGCGCCGAACGCATTGCCGAGAAAGACAACGACCTGACCGCCCAGCACGATGGCGAGCCGCAAGGCGAGCGCATCATCATTCACGGTCGGGTCCTGGACGAAAACGGCCTGCCGGTGCCGGGCATCCTGGTCGAGATCTGGCAGGCCAACGCCGCCGGTCGCTACAACCACAAGCGCGATTTGCACGACGCGCCCCTGGACCCGAATTTTACCGGCACTGGCCGCACCGTCACCGATGCCGATGGCTGGTACCAGTTCCAGACCATCAAGCCCGGCGCTTATCCGTGGGGTAACCACCATAACGCCTGGCGCCCCGCGCACATCCACTTCTCGCTGTTCGGCCCCAGCGTGCTGACGCGCTTGGTGACCCAGATGTACTTCCCCGGCGACCCGCTGCTGGCCTATGACCCGATCTACAACTGCGTGCCGGATACCTCGGCCAAGGAACGCCTGATCGCCCGTTTCGACCTGGAAAAGACCGTGCCGCACTACGCCCTCGGCTACCGCTGGGACATCGTCCTGCGCGGCCGCGACGCCACGCCGATGGAGAAATGACATGACCCTTAATGCGACCACGTCCCACACCGTCGGGCCGTACTACCACATCGGCCTGACCTGGCTGAACCGCGAAGACCTGGCCAATGCGGGCACCCTCGGCGAGCGCGTGGCGATCACCGGACAAGTGGTGGATGGCAATGGCGATGTGGTCAACGATGCCATGCTGGAAGTCTGGCAGGCCAACGCCGCCGGCAAATATGACCACCCCGAGGATGACCAGGACAAAGCCCTGGACCCCAATTTCGAAGGTTTTGGCCGGGTGCCGGTGGATGCGCAGGGGCGGTTTCGCTTCAGCACCATCAAGCCCGGTAGCGTGCCGGGCCTCAAGGGCACGACCCAGGCGCCGCATCTGGTGGTGCTGGTGTTTGCCCGTGGTTTGGTGAAGCACTTGCTGACGCGGATTTATTTCGACGGTGAGGCAGCGAATGGCGATGACCCGTTGCTGGCGTGTGTGCCGGCAGAGCGGCGGCATACATTGGTGGCCAAGACGGATGCGTCGGGGGTGTATCAGTGGAATGTGATTCTTCAAGGGACAGATGAAGAAACGGTGTTTTTCGATTACTGATGCCCCCCGTGTAGGGGCGAGCTTGCTCGCGAAAATCTTCAACGATAACGCAGGTTTCCTGGATAAACGCGGTGTCCTTGGGTCTTTCGCGAGCAAGCTCGCTCCTACAGGGGCAACCCACCCCCCAAAGGTCTGCTTGCGGAACGAGGTTGTTGCAAAGTATGTCTAGACTCTAACCCGTTCCCCACGAGTGAAAACAACATGACAACAACTACCAGTCACTACACCGGAGAAGAGCGCAGCAAACGGATTTTTGCGATTGTCGGGGCCTCTTCCGGCAACCTGGTCGAATGGTTCGACTTCTACGTCTACGCGTTCTGTGCCATCTACTTCGCCCCAGCGTTTTTCCCCTCTGACGACCCCACGGTGCAACTGCTCAACACCGCTGGCGTGTTCGCCGCAGGCTTCCTGATGCGACCCATCGGCGGCTGGCTGTTTGGCCGGGTCGCCGACAAGCACGGGCGCAAGAATTCGATGATGATCTCGGTGCTGATGATGTGCGCCGGCTCCCTGGTCATCGCTTTTCTGCCCACCTATAAAGACATTGGCGCCTGGGCCCCGGCCCTGCTGCTGATGGCGCGGCTGTTCCAGGGGCTGTCGGTGGGTGGCGAGTACGGCACCACGGCGACCTATATGAGTGAAGTCGCGCTCAAGGGCCAGCGCGGCTTCTTCGCTTCGTTCCAGTACGTGACCCTGATCGGCGGGCAACTGCTGGCGGTGTCGGTGGTGGTGATCCTGCAACAACTGCTCACCGAAGAAGAGCTACGGGCCTGGGGCTGGCGCATTCCGTTTGTGATCGGCGCTGTCGCGGCGGTGATCTCGCTGCTGCTGCGTCGCTCCCTGAAAGAAACCACCAGCCAGGAAATGCGTGAAAACAAAGACGCTGGCAGCATCAGGGCGCTGTTTCGCGATCACAAGGCCGCGTTTATCACCGTGCTCGGCTACACCGCTGGCGGCTCGCTGATTTTCTACACCTTTACCACTTACATGCAGAAGTACCTGGTGAACACCGCCGGGATGCACGCCAAGACCGCCAGCTACATCATGACCGGCGCGCTGTTCCTCTACATGTGCATGCAACCGCTGTTCGGCATGCTCTCGGACAAGATCGGCCGGCGTAACTCGATGCTCTGGTTCGGCGCCCTCGGCACCCTGTGCACGGTGCCGATCCTGATGACCCTGAAAACCGTAACCAGCCCGTTCCTGGCCTTTGTGCTGATTACCCTGGCGCTGGCGATTGTCAGTTTCTACACCTCCATCAGCGGCCTGGTGAAAGCGGAAATGTTCCCGCCACAAGTGCGCGCCCTCGGTGTGGGCCTGGCCTATGCGGTGGCCAACGCGATCTTCGGTGGTTCGGCGGAATACGTGGCACTGGGCCTGAAGTCCATCGGCCTGGAAAACACCTTCTACTGGTACGTGACCGGCATGATGGCTATTGCGTTCCTGTTCAGCCTGCGCCTGCCGAAACAGGCTGAGTACTTGCACCACGATCTGTAAGGGAAGAGTTATGACGCTGCGCACGAGCAACCAATTGTTCGACGCTTATTTCACCGCTGACAGCATGGCCGAGGTGTTCTGTGACCAGGGACGCTTGCAGGGCATGCTGGATTTCGAAGCCGGATTGGCCCGGGCCCAGGCCCGGGTTGGGCTGATCCCGACGGCCGCTGTCGCACCGATTGCCCAGGCGTGCCTGGCCTCGCTGTATGACGTGGACGCACTCGGCGTGGCGATTGCCACGGCAGGCAACTCGGCGATTCCGTTGGTGAAGGCGCTGGGCAAGTTGATTGCCAGTGAAGACGCCGGCGCCGAGCGCTATGTGCATCTGGGTGCGACCAGCCAGGATGTGATGGATACGGGCCTGGTGCTGCAACTGCGGCGGGCGCTGGAGTTGATCGAGACAGACCTGGCCCGGCTGGGCGCGGTGCTCGCCGCCCAGGCGCAGCGCTATGCCGATGTGCCATTGGCCGGGCGCACCTGGTTACAGCACGCCACGCCGGTGACCCTGGGGATGAAAATCGCCGGTTGGCTGGGGGCGGTGACGCGCAGTCGCCAACGGCTGGTGGAGTTGAAGCCGCGCCTGCTGGTCCTGCAATTCGGCGGGGCGTCCGGTACCTTGGCGGCGTTGGGCGAACAGGCAATACCGGTGGCGCAAGCCCTGGCGACGGAGTTGCAACTGGCGCTGCCGGAACAACCCTGGCACACCCAGCGTGATCGTCTGGTGGAGTTCGCCAGCGTTCTTGGCCTGATCGCTGGCAGCCTCGGCAAGCTCGGTCGGGACATCAGCCTGCTGATGCAGACCGAAGCGGCGGAAGTGTTCGAACCCTCGGCACTGGGCAAGGGCGGTTCTTCCACCATGCCGCACAAACGCAACCCGGTGGGCGCCGCTGTACTGATCAGTGCTGCCACCCGTGTACCTGGCCTGGTGTCGACGATGTTCAGCGCCATGCCCCAGGAGCACGAACGCAGCCTGGGCCTGTGGCATGCCGAGTGGGAGACCTTGCCTGAAATCTGCCGCCTGGTGTCCGGTGCCTTGCATCAGGCGTTGCTAGTGAGCGAGGGCCTGGAAGTCGACGCGCAACGCATGGGCAACAATCTCGACCTGACCCAGGGGCTGGTGCTGGCCGAAGCCGTCAGTATCGTGCTCGCCCAGCGCCTGGGCCGCGAAACCGCCCATCACTTATTGGAGCAATGCTGCAAACGCGCCGTCGCCGAGCAGCGCCATTTGCGCGCCGTACTGGCCGATGAGGCACAAGTCACGGCTCAGCTGTCGGCGGCTGAACTGGATCGTCTGCTCGACCCGGCCCACTACCTGGGGCAGGCCCAAACCTGGGTCAGCCGCGCAGTGACCGAACACGTTGCATTTTCTGCCTGAGGAGGCTGCTGTGGGATCTGTACAACTCGCCGATGGCGAACTGAATTACCAACTGGAAGGCCCCGAAGGTGCACCGGTATTGGTGTTGTCCAACTCACTGGGCACTGACCTGCGGATGTGGGACACACAGATGCCGGCGTTCACCGAACATTTTCGGGTGTTGCGCCTGGACACCCGTGGCCACGGCAAATCCCTGGTCACCGCAGGCCCCTACAGCATCGAACAGCTGGGGCGGGATGTGCTGGTGCTGCTGGATGCGCTGAACATCGAACGCGCGCATTTCTGCGGCTTGTCCATGGGCGGCCTGATTGGCCAGTGGCTGGGCATCAATGCGGGCGAACGCTTGCTCAAACTGGTGGTGTGCAACACCGCAGCGAAAATCGGCACCCCGGACATCTGGAACCCTCGCATCGAAATGGTCTTGCGCGATGGCCCTGCGGCCATGGTGGCATTGCGTGATGCGTCGATTGCGCGCTGGTTCACGGCTGATTTTGCCCAGGCTCATCCCGAACAGGCCAAGCGGATTACCGACATGCTCGCCGCGACAGATCCGGCAGGTTATGCCGCCAACTGTGGCGCGGTGCGAGATGCTGATTTGCGTGAGCAAGTATCGTCGATCACCGTGCCGACCCTGGTTATTGCCGGAACCGAAGATGCGGTAACGCCGCCGTCTGGCAGCCGTTTTATCCAGGAACAGGTGAGCGGCGCCGAATACGCCGAGTTCCACGCAGCGCACCTGTCCAACGTACAAGCCGGTGCTGCGTTCAGCGATCGGGTACTGACTTTCCTGCTGGCTCGCTGAGGACGCTCTTGTGGACGAAAAACAACGTTACGCCGATGGCCTCAAGGTGCGTCGTGAAGTGCTGGGCGATGCGCATGTCGACCGCAGCCTCAATGCCTTGACCGAGTTCAACAGCGAGTTCCAGGAAATGATCACCCGCCACGCCTGGGGGGATATCTGGACTCGGCCGGGCTTGCCACGGCACACCCGCAGCCTGATCACCATCGCCATGCTGATCGGCATGAACCGCAATGAAGAGCTCAAGCTGCATCTGCGCGCTGCCGCCAACAATGGCGTGAGCCGCGCCGAGATCAAGGAAGTAGTGATGCAGAGCGCGATCTACTGTGGGATCCCGGCGGCTAACGCGACGTTTCACCTGGCGGAGTCGGTGTGGGATGAACTGGGTGTCGAGTCCCGCAGCTAATCTTCTGTTCTAAAGCAGGCCATGGGTGAGCGTCAGCTATAGCTATTGCGCTGGACAAGCCCCATTTCTTTACGCAAAGCGCTCTCTGTGAACGGTTCGGGATTGGTTGAGGTCGGCGGGGTGAGGGGGTCATCGTCAAAGTCGAACGGCTCGGCATCGGTCGGCAGACCGACAGCCTGCCGTTCGAAATAGGGTGTGTCTGTGTCATCGGCAGGTTCGCCAGCGACCGGCTCTTTAGTCGTCCCAGGCAGCACGGGGAAGTATCACTATCAGTGGGCGTCGGCGTCCCACACCCAGCTCCACACTCCCGGCAGGTACACCCTCTCGCTGGCATCTTTTACCGTCCGCGCCAGGGCGCCGCGCTCCAGTGCTGCACGGTCGGTGTAGAACGGCTCGGTCGCCGTCTTCAGGCCATTGGCCTGGGCGCTCTCCATCAGGATTTGCAGGTACTCCTGCAGGTGCCGGGCGGTGTAGCGGTTGATGTCGTGAAAGGTCACCATCACGGGGATCACCCCGTCTACGGTCGGCAACTCGCCCAGGGCAATGCGCTCGCGCACCAGTGACAGCTGCCGCAGCAGGTTGGCCCGTCGCCGGGGGCTGGCGTTGAACCCCCAGATTTTGCCGTCATTGGCGCTCAAGTCGGTCAACAAGATGTGCATGCCGTGGCGCTGATAGGCGGCGAAGGTGCGCTTGTCGTAATTCCAGAAGGGCGGGCGCACCAGGCTGGGCGCGACGCCGGTGACCGAGGCAATGCTGGCAGCGCCCAGATTCAGGGTGCGCTCCAACTCCTGATCGTTCAGCAGGCGATGATTGCTATGCCAGCGCGTGGCGGTGTGAAAGGCCAGGATGTGCCCAGCGGCATGCTCGCGTTGCATGGTTTTGCGCCCACGCGGGCTGCCGCCGGCGCGCCAGGCGTCGGTCTGTAAAAAGAAAATCGCTTTGATCCCTGGCTGCACTGGGTTGTGGGCCAGGTCCTGGATCACCGAGCGGCTCGGATTGGCATAACCCGAGGCGCTGGGGCCGTCATCAAAGGTCAGCAGAAAGCGAATCGGCGCCTGTGCGATCAGGCGTTGCTCGGTGCGCTCGGTCAGGGCGATGGGCGCGCTGATGCAACCGCTGAGGCTCAGGGTCGTCAGCAAACTCGATAAGACGATGGTGATGAGTTTCATGAAGGCCGGGTTCCAGGGATGTCGTCCTTGCCATCGTGATACGAGCAGTGGCGCTGAGTCGGTGCAACATACAGCAAAAAGCCCATGACTCAATGGGCACGGGGCTTGCGTAGGCGAGGAACTCAATGCTTCGTTGCAGTTAGGGGGGCCTGGCAGGAACCTTTTCACACGGGAGACCAAAGAAACAACACCTCTGCGAGGGTGCGAAAACCGTCAGGAACAGCGCTGCCAACAGGGGCAATCGACGACCCACTCTCCCGGAGAAACTCCATGATACAGCCCTTTACATTGCCTCCCTTTACGGGGAATACCTCGACTCAGCCCGAGACACCAGTGTTTCAGGCCAGCGCCTATGAACCCGAGACTGAACCTCATCTTAAATACGATCCAGACAATCGCTTCGAGACCCGTATCCAGCCGTTTTTCAATGATGGCAATCTCAAAGCAAGTTCACGGCTGACGTGGGAGTTGGACCCTGTGTCCAACCCATACCGACTCGGCAGTAGCCTGGTCCTGGAAACCGCTGATGCGGCAGATAATGTGCATGTACGCCAGGGTGCCGATGGTCAATTGAGTATTCGGGTCAATGGCCGGGATTACCTCTTCGCCAGCCATGACAAACACGGCAACGCCATGGAATTACTGATCCGGACAAACGGTGGCGATGACAAGGTGCTGATTGATGCCAATGTCACCCAGGCCGTGCGCATCGAAGCCGGTGATGGCGATGATCGAGTCCAGGCCGGAGGTGGCAGCACCCGGTTGTTCGGCGGCAAGGGCAATGACACCTTGAACCTTTGCAGCGCAAATGGTTACGTCGAAGGTAATGAAGGGGATGACATACTCATCGGCGGTACGGGTAACAACGTCATGTATGGTGGCCCGGGCCGCGACCGGTTGTACGCCGGCGCCGGCAGTAAGCGCAGCTATCTGGATGGCGGCAGCGGGGATGACCATCTGTATGCGGGTAATGGTCATACGGTCTTGAGCGGTGGGGCCGGGGATGACGTCATGGTGGGGCACGATCGCAGCACGTTTTATACGGGCGCGGGCCGCGATAGCATTCGGCGCAATGGCCTGGGAGATCTTGTCTATGGCAAGCACAGTGATTTGATCAATCCTTCTCGCGGCTCGGTTTTCTGCGCCGTGACGCCTAAGGATGTTGGCTCACAAGCCTTTGCTGTGCGTGGTTCTGTCGAGTTCAAACAGCGGGTCGAGGATGACCTGGAGCTATTGCGCAGTTCTCCCCAAGGCCAGGCCATGCTCGCGCACATGGATGCCATGGCGAGAAGCAATGGTGCCCCGGTCACGCTCATCGAAGATATCCACGATGAGGGCAGTCACTACCTCTTTGGTAGCCAGGAGCTCAAGCAGCTCTTTAACAACGAAAGGGCGCCTGTCATCGGTGACGATCCGAGATGGGGCTTCATGAAGGATGGCCTTGCGGGTTCCCGTGCAGATCGTGCCGTCATCGCCTATAACCGAGCGCAAATAGCTGAGTTAAACGGGGTGGCCTACTCGCCGATTGTCAGCCTTTACCATGAGATGGCTCACGCCTGGAACGGTGCCAATGGCACGTTTATTCCCGGTTTTACGCTGGAGTTTCCTCGCGGGCGCTCAGCAATGATCCCCAACAGTGAGCGGCAGGCGATGGGGCTCGAAAACACGGGATGCCCCTTTGATTTTGATGGTGACCCTTCGACCGAACCTACGACCAGCAACCCCAAGCCATTGACTGAAAATACACTGAACGAAGAAATGGGTGTCCCGTTGCGCATGACCTATTCCTGAGCCTGAAAGTGTATGCCTGGCTGCTGCTCAGCAACGGCCTTGTTTCTGCTCTTTGGCGCAATGTCAGCAACAGCGGGACCGTAAGGGGCGGCCCATTTCTTCGTGCAAGGCAGGCAGCGTGCAGGTTCTACAACAGGGTTAATGGATAGCTGACAATCAATCGATTCTCATCGAACTCATTGTTGCTGTAGTCCCGGCGCATGCTGGAATTGCGCCAGCGCAGGGTCAGGTTTTTCAGGCTGCCGCTTTGCACGGTGTAGCCCACTTCGCTTTCCCGACCCCATTCCTTGCCGTCACTGACGGTGGCAGTGTGCACGTTGCTGCCGCTGATGTAGCGGTTCATCAGGGTCAGGCCCGGTACGCCTAGCGCGGCGAAGTTGTAGTCGTGGCGCAGTTGCCAGGATTTTTCCTCGGCGTTGTCATAGCTGGCGTTGTAGCTGTCGTTGGCCAGGGTGCCGCCACTGGTGCCGTTGACCCGCATCCAGGCGCTGTTGCCGGTGAGTTTTTGCAGGCCGACGTAGAAGGTGTGGCCGCCGTATTTGGCTGAGAACAGGCCGGACCAGGTCTTGTTGTCCAGGTTGCCTGCGCGGGCGCTGCCGTCGTCCTTGCCGTAGAAAAAGCCCAGGTTGGCGCCCAGGGTCCAGTCGCCAATCGGCTGGCTGTGGATCAGGTTGAGGTACTGCTGGCGGTAGATGTCCTTGAGCTGGGCATTCCATACACCGACTTGGGTGCGCTTGTCGTTGAACGCATATTCGGCGCCCTGGAAGTTGAAGCGATCCGAGGTGAAGGCGGTTTTACCGAACATCGACAGGTCCGTCATGCTGCTGTCGTCACGTGGGCTGTTGGCGCGGAACTGGCCGCCATACAGGGTCAGGCCGTCGATCTCTTTGGAGGTGATCTGCCCGCCGCGCAAGGTTTGCGGCAGGGAGCGGCCGTCGTCCGAGCGCAGGATCGGCAATACCGGCATCCATTCCCCGACTTTCAATTCGGTCTTGGAGAGCCGCGCCTTGAACGCGACACCCAGGCGCCCGAAATTGTCGGCCGGCTTGCCATCATAGTCCAGCGGTAGCAACTGAGTGCCGCCGGAACCGCCGCCGCCATCGAGTTTCTGCGAGTACATGCCCAGTACATCCAGGCCAAAACCGACGGTGCCCTGGGTGAAGCCGGACTTGGCATCGAGAATGAAACTCTGCGTCCACTCCTGCGCGCCGCCCTGGGCCTTGGTCGGGTTGGTGAAGTTGCGGTTGATGAAGAAGTTGCGCAGGTTGAGGTTGGCGC
Source organism: Pseudomonas sp. 25 R 14 (assembly GCF_900004755.1). Classification (NCBI taxonomy): domain Bacteria; kingdom Pseudomonadati; phylum Pseudomonadota; class Gammaproteobacteria; order Pseudomonadales; family Pseudomonadaceae; genus Pseudomonas; species Pseudomonas sp. 25 R 14. The sequence continues at coordinate 257,703 of NZ_CVTS01000040.1, forward strand.
TGGCGTCTTCGAGAAAGCCGTGTTCTTGGGCGATGGCTGGCAAGGCAAGGCTGGCAACAGCGGTAGCCAGCAATAGCCGGCAAGGATGAAAAGTGCTCATGGCGTGGGACCTGTTGTTATTGGGGTTATGCAGGTGCGGGCCATGGTGCGGGGCGTTGCGGGGGCGGTTCAATCGGGGGAGGGCGGGTTCTGGGCGGTGATCGAACGGAACTGTATGCCCATGAAAAAGCCCACCAAAAGGTGGGCTTCCTGTGTCGCTACGCCGATCAGAACAACTTGAGCTTCGGCGCTTCTTCTTTCAGCGGTTCATTCTTCGCCGTTTGCTCATTCCAACCGCCGCCAAGGGCCTTGTACAAGGTCACTTCGCTGGTCAGTTGGGCCAGGCGGTCGGTGATCAGCGTTTGCTGGGCACTGAACAACTGGCGCTGGGCATCGAGGAAGGTCAGGTTGCTGTCGACCCCGATACGGTAGCGACGCTCGGCCAGGCGGTAGTAGTCCTGGTTGGCCGCGACGAAATCACGTTGGGCCTGCAACTGTTGGTTGTAGGTCGCACGTGCTGCCAGGCCGTCGGAGACTTCCTGGAATGCCGTCTGGATCGACTTCTCGTAGGTCGCGACGTTGATCTCTTTCTGGATCTTCGAGTAGTCCAGGCTTGCGCGCAGGCTACCGGCGTTGAAGATCGGGATGTTGATCTGCGGGGCGAACGACCAGGTGCCCGAACCACCCTTGAACAGACCACCGAGGTCCGGGCTCAGGGTGCCGGCATTGGCTGTCAGGCTGATGCTCGGGAAGAACGCAGCCCGTGCCGCGCCGATGTTGGCGTTGGCAGCCTTGAGGTTGTACTCGGCCTGCAGGATGTCGGGACGGCGTTGCAGCAGGTCAGATGGCAGGCCTGGTGGAACTTCGCTCAACAGGTCATCGGACAGCGGCTGGGTGGCGAGATTCGCCGGCAGGCCGGTGCCCAGCAGCAGGGTCAGGTTGTTCTCGTCCTGGGCCACCTGGCGGGTGTAGCGGGCCAGTTGGACGCGGGCGCTTTCAACCGAGGTCCGCGCCTGGCTCAAGTCCAGGGCCGAGGCCACGCCGACTTCGTTGCTGCGCGAGGTGAGCTTGAAGCTCTGCTCGTAGGCCGCCAGGGTGTCCTGGGTCAGCTTGAGCAGCTCTTTGTCGGCCTGCCAGGTCAGGTAGGCATTGGCCACGCTGGCCACCAGGCTGATCTGTGTGCTGCGGCGTGCTTCTTCGGTCGCGAAGTACTTTTGCAGCGCTTCTTCACTCAGGCTGCGCACCCGGCCGAACAGGTCCAGCTCATACGAGCTGACCCCGAGGGTGGCCGAGTAGGAGCTGGAAATGTTCGATTCGCCGGTTTGCGAAGCCCGTGCCGGAGTGCGCTGGCGGCTGCCGCTGCCATTGGCCGAGACGGCCGGGAACAGGTCGGCGCGCTGGATGCGGTACTGCGCGGCAAAGGCGTCGATGTTCAGCGCCGCGACACGCAGGTCGCGGTTGTTCTCCAGTGCAACCTGGATCAGCTGTTGCAGGGCCGGGTCGTGGAAAAACTGCTTCCAGCCTTGCTCGGCAGCAGCCTGGCTCGGCGCCTGGGCCGCCGAATACGCCGGCCCCTGTGGAAACTGGGCGGCAACCGGCGCTTCAGGCTGCTGATAATCAGGAATCAGCGAGCAGCCACTGAGCACGAATGCCGTGACTGCCAGGGAAAGTAGCGACTTGCGCATTAGCCAGCCTCTTTAGATGTGTGCGGTGTATCGGACTTGTCAGTTTTTTTGCGGCTGCCAATGGCAGACACGGTCACAAAGAACAGTGGCACCCAGAAGATCGCCAGGACGGTGGCGGTGATCATACCGCCAATTACCCCGGTACCGATTGCGTGCTGGCTGCCTGAACCTGCGCCCGAGGAGATCGCCAGCGGCAGTACGCCGAGGATGAACGCCATGGACGTCATGATGATCGGTCGCAGACGCATGCGGGAGGCCTCCACGGCCGCCTCGACGAGGCCCTTGCCCTGTTCATGCAGTTCTTTGGCGAACTCCACGATCAGGATCGCGTTCTTCGAGGCCAGGCCCACGGTCACCAACAAGCCCACCTGGAAGAACACGTCGTTGGACAAACCTCGCAGGCTGGTAGCCATCAATGCCCCGATGACACCCAGCGGTACAACCAGTACCACCGCAATCGGGATCGACCAGCTTTCGTACAGTGCTGCCAGGCAGAGGAACACGACCAGCAACGACAGGGCATACAGCGCAGGTGCCTGGGAGCCGGACAAGCGTTCTTCATATGACAGGCCGGTCCAGGCATAGCCCACACCTGCAGGCAGTTGCTTGGCGATGCGCTCGACTTCCGCCATCGCATCACCGGTGCTGTAGCCCGGCGCCGGCGTACCGAGGATTTCCATCGCCGGTACACCGTTGTACCGCGACAGTTTCGGCGAGCCGTAGATCCAGTTACCAGAGGCAATTGCTGATAGTGGCACCATTTTTCCGTCGTCGGCGCGAACGAACCATTTGTTCAGGTCTTCAGGGGACATACGGCTTGAGGCGTCGCCCTGGATATAGACCTTCTTCACCCGACCACGGTCGATGAAGTCGTTGATGTAGCTACCCCCCAGGGCAATTGCCAGGGTCTGGTTGATGCTCGACAGGCTGATGCCCTGGGCACTGGCCTTCTCGTCATCGATGGTCAGTTCGTATTGCGGCTCGTCGTTCACGCCGTTGGGACGAACGCCAGCCAGGATCTTGCTTTGCGCGGCCATACCGAGGAACTGGTTACGTGCGTTCATCAACGCTTCGTGACCTACACCGCCCTGGTCCTGCAGGAACACGTCGAAGCCGGTGGCGTTACCCAGCTCCAGTACCGAAGGCGGCACGATGGCAAATACCATGGCGTCCTTGAAGGTCTGGAAGAAGTAACCCTGGGCGCGCTTGGCCACCTCGAATACCGACGTCGAGGCATCGCGCTCATCCCATGGCTTGAGCATGACGAACGCCAGGCCCGAGCTTTGGCCACGACCGGCGAAGTTGAAGCCGTTCACGGTAAATACCGACTTCACAGCCTTGCCTTCGCCTGGCTCGCCTTCCTTGTCGTTCAACAGGAACGCGCGCATGTCGTCGATGACCACCTGGGTGCGTTCTGCCGAAGAACCGACCGGCGTCTGCACCTGGGCGAAGATCACACCCTGGTCTTCCTCGGGCAGGAATGCACTTGGAATACGGGTGAACAGCCAGATCATGCCGGCGAAGATGATCAGGTACACCAGGAACGAAGGCGCCTTGTGCTTGATCATGTTGCCCACGCCGCGCTCGTAGCTCAGTACGCCACGGTCGAAGGTGCGGTTGAACCAGCCGAAGAAACCACGCTTGGGTTGGCCGTGCTTCTCAGGGTCGATCGGCTTGAGCATGGTGGCGCACAAGGCCGGGGTGAAGATCAGGGCAACCAGTACCGAGAGGGCCATCGCTGACACAATGGTGATGGAGAACTGTTTATAGATCACCCCCGTGGAGCCGCCGAAGAATGCCATTGGCAGCAGTACCGCCGACAGAACCAGGGCAATACCTACCAGGGCGCCCTGGATCTGGTCCATGGACTTGATCGTCGCCTCTTTGGGCGACAGGTGCTCCTCGGCCATCACCCGTTCGACGTTCTCCACCACCACGATCGCATCGTCCACCAGCAAGCCGATGGCCAGGATCATGCCGAACATGGTCAGGGTGTTGATGGTGAAACCGAAGGCCGCAAGAATGCCGAACGTACCCAGCAATACCACCGGTACGGTCATGGTGGTGATGATGGTGGCGCGGAAGTTCTGCAAGAACAGGTACATCACCAGGAACACCAGGATGATCGCCTCGACGAGGGTATCGACTACCCCGGAAATCGATTCGGTCACCACCGGGGTGGTGTCATACGGAACCACGGCTTTCATGCCAGGCGGGAAGAACGGCTCCAGGGACGCGACCGTGGCGCGAATCGCCTTGGCAGTGTCCAGGGCGTTGGCGCCCGATGCCAGCTTGATCGCCATGCCGGAAGCCGGCTTGCCGTTGAACTGCGCGCTGATGCTGTAGTTCTGGCCGCCCAACTCGACACGGGCGACATCGCCCAGGCGCACCTGGGAGCCGTCGGTGTTCACGCGCAGCAGGATATTTTCAAACTGCTCGGCGGTTTGCAGACGGGTCTTGCCGATGATCGTGGCGTTCAGCTGAGTGCCGGGCAGGGCTGGCAGGCCACCCAGTTGGCCAGTGGCCACTTGGACGTTCTGAGCCTGCACGGCGGTGCTGACATCCACCGGGGTCATTTTGAAGTTGTTCAACTTGGCCGGGTCCAGCCAGATACGCATAGCGTACTGGGAACCGAAGACCTGGAAGTCGCCCACGCCAGCCGTCCGCGAGATCGGGTCCTGGATGTTGGAGGCGATGTAGTTGGACAGGTCATCCTTGGTCATGGTGCCGTCTTCGGACACCAGGCCGATCACCATCAGGAAGTTCTTCACCGACTTGGTCACACGGATCCCTTGTTGCTGCACTTCTTGCGGCAGCAATGGGGTCGCCAGGTTCAGCTTGTTCTGCACCTGCACCTGGGCGATGTCCGGGTTGGTACCCTGGTTGAACGTCGCGGTGATGGTCATGCTGCCGTCGGAGTTACTGTCCGAGGCGGTATAACGCAGGTTGTCGATACCGTTGAGCTGTTGCTCGATGACCTGCACCACGGTGTCCTGCACGGTTTGTGCGGACGCGCCTGGGTAGGTCACCTGGATATCAATGGCGGTGGGTGCGATCGCCGGGTATTGGTTGATGGGCAACTTCAGGATCGACAAGGCCCCGACCAGCATGATCACCAGGGCAATTACCCAGGCGAAAATGGGGCGGTTGATAAAAAACTTCGACATGAATTACTCCCCTTTGCCAGCGGCGGCAGGAGCAGTACCGGCAGGCTTGGCGTTGCTGGCCTCAACCGCTTTGACCTCAATGCCCGGCTTGATGAACTGCAAGCCTTCGGTGATCACGCGGTCACCGGCATTCAGACCCTTTTCCACCAGCCAGTAGGCGCCGGCGGTACGGTTGGCGACCAGCACGCGCTGTTCGACCTTGTTATCGGCGGTGACAACCAGCGCAGTCGGGATGCCCTTGATGTCGCGGGTCACGCCTTGCTGAGGTGCGAGGATCGCCTTGCTGTTCACACCGGCCTGCAATTGGGCGTGGACAAACATGCCTGGCAGCAGGGTGTGATCAGGGTTGGGGAACACGGCGCGCAGGGTGACCGAACCGGTGGTCTGGTCGACCGACACTTCGGAGAACTCCAGGCGGCCTTGCTGGGTGTACTCGCTGCCGTCTTCCAGGGTCAGCTTGACCATGGCTGCGTTTTCGCCGGCTTTCTGCAGTTGGCCGCTTTCCAGGTCGCGACGCAGTTTCAGCATCTCGGCGGAGGATTGCGTAACGTCGACGTAGATCGGGTCCAGTTGCTGGATCACCGCCATGGCGTCGGTCTGGCCGTTGCTGACCAGTGCGCCTTCAGTGACCGAAGAACGACCGATACGCCCGGAGATCGGCGCGAACACCTTGGTGTAGCGCACGTTGATCTGGGCGGTCTGCAGGTTGGCTTCCGAGGTCATGCGGTTGGAGACGGCGGTGTCGTATTCCTGGCGGCTGACCGCCTGCTCGTTGACCAACAGCTTGTAGCGGTCGGCAATCGACTTGGTCTGTTGCAGGTTGGCCTGGGCGCTTTTCAGGGTGGCGTCATAGACCGACGGGTCGATCTGGTAGAGCTGCTGGCCTTCCTTGACGTCGCCGCCTTCCTTGAACAGGCGCTTGAGAATGATGCCATTGACCTGGGGACGTACTTCCGCGATGCGGAATGCAGTGGTGCGGCCCGGCAAGTCGGAGGTCAGGGTATAGGCTTGAGGTTGAAGAGTGACCACGCCGACCTGAGGGGTTTGAGCGGGCGGCGCCGCTTCTTCCTTTTTACATCCGCTGAGCAGCGATGCCAGGGCGACGGCAGTGACCAGAGCGGTAACAGCTGGCTTAAGTTGCATGAAGATCCTCGGGTCAGGCGCGCTCAATGCGCACAAGAAGTGTGGAAGGGTAAAAAACAGGCATTGAGTAGATAAGTAGCTTGCTAGGCAATATACTTACGTTCATGGTTGTTTGTAAACTCTTGACAGGCTTCGCGGATTCCTTACAAAGCAACGCTGTAAGCCTCGATTCTAGTACGTTCGATGCCCATGAAGGCGTCGTCCCATAATTATTCAGATGGTGGTTATCAACCACCGCTCGTGTCCTGATTGAGGTGTTACTGCCATGGTTCGTCGTACCAAAGAGGAAGCTCAGGAGACGCGCAGCCAGATCCTTGAAGCTGCCGAGCAAGCCTTTTATGAGCGCGGCGTTGCGCGCACTACGCTGGCGGATATCGCGGCGCGGGCGGGGGTGACGCGGGGCGCGATCTATTGGCACTTCAGCAACAAGTCGGACCTGTTGCAGGCACTGCTCGACACGCTGCACGAACCCCTGGACGAATTGGCCAGGGCCAGTGAAAGCGAGGATGAGGTAGATCCGCTGGGCTGCATGCGCAAGCTGCTGATCCATCTTTTTCATCAGGTGGCCCTGGACCCGAAAACTCGGCGCATCAATGAGATCCTGTTTCATAAGTGCGAATTTACCGACGAAATGTGCGACATGCGCCGTCAGCGCCAGACCCACAGCCTTGAGTGCAACCTGCGTATCGGCCTGACACTGCGCAATGCAGTCCACCGCGGGCAACTCCCGGAAAACCTCGACACCGCGCGCGGGGCGGTGTGCATTCATGCCTACATCAACGGGCTTGTTGGCCAGTGGCTACTGGTGCCTGACAGCTTTGAGCTGTATCAGCAGGCCGAGCGTCTGGTTGATATAGGGCTGGACATGCTGCGTTTGAGCCCCAGCCTGCGCAATTGATACAAAATGCGTAATTGTGCCCGCTTGTGTCAACAGTAAAGCCCAATGACGGTCAATCGTCCTTGCGGCTTATTTGTGGGGTGACTTTATATACGCGCTGGCGCTGGGTTGAAAGGTAGCCGGCTAAGTATTTTGTAGCAATATTGTTGCATTGCTGTGAAGGAATGTTTCCCACAGGACCGCACGCATAAAAAAGCCCCGGCTCTCGCGAGCCGGGGCTTTTGCTTTTCTGCTTTTCTGTAGGAGCGAGCTTGCTCGCGAAGAACCTGAGAGCGCCGCAATTAACCAGATGCACGGCGTTATCGTTTACGTTCTTCGCGAGCAAGCTCGCTCCTACAGGGGCTGGGTCAGAGCGCCAGGGTCGGGTAGTCGATGTAACCGACCGGGCCTTTACCGTAGAACGTCTGCGGGTTGGCTTCATTCAGCGGTGCATCGGCCTTCAGGCGCGCCGGCAGGTCCGGGTTGGCGATAAACGGCACGCCAAAGGCTACTGCATCGGCCTTGCCCGAGGCCAGCCAGGTATTGGCGCTGTCCTTGGTGAAGCGTTCGTTGGCGATGTACGGTCCACCGAACGCGGCTTTCAATTGCGGGCCAAGGCTGTCACCGGCTTCTTTCTCGCGTGCGCAGATAAACGCGATGCCACGCTTGCCCAGTTCGCTGGCCACGTAGGTGAACGTTTCGGCCAGGTTGTCATCGCCCATGTCATGGGCGTCAGCCCGGGGTGACAAGTGCACACCGACACGACCGGCGCCCCAGACTTCGATCGCGGCGTCAGTCACTTCCAGCAACAGTCGTGCACGGTTTTCCAGGGAACCGCCGTACTGGTCGGTGCGCTGGTTGGTGCTGCTTTGCAGGAACTGGTCGAGCAGGTAGCCGTTGGCACCATGCACTTCCACGCCGTCAAAACCGGCAGCCTTGGCGTTCTCGGCGCCCACGCGGTAGGCGTCGACGATATCGGCGATTTCCGCCGTTTCCAGGGCGCGTGGGATCGGGTATTCGGCCAACGGACGCACCAGGCTGACATGGCCTGCCGGCTGGATGGCGCTCGGTGCCACCGGGCTCTCGCCATCGAGGTAGGACGTGTGGGAGACACGCCCCACATGCCACAGTTGCAGGAAAATCTTGCCGCCTGCGTCATGCACGGCCTTGGTGATGTTGGCCCAGCCGCGCACCTGGTCGTTGGACCAGATGCCCGGTGTGTCCGGGTAACCCACGCCCATCGGCGTCACCGAGGTGGCTTCGCTGAGGATCAGCCCGGCTGACGCCCGCTGCACATAGTATTCAGCCATCAGCGCATTGGGCACGCGGCCGGCGTCGGCACGGCAGCGGGTCAGCGGGGCCATGATGATGCGGTTCGACAGCTGCACATCACCCAGTTTGATCGGATCGAAAATAGTCGTCATCGCAAACACTCGTCTGTTCTAAGTGATTAGTTAGTGGCCGGGGCCAGGTCGGCATCGCCGCTCTGGCGGAACGTGATCAGCGTGACCACCAGCGCCAGGATCGCCAGGGCCGCAGCCGCCAACGGCACGCTGGTCAGGCCGAAGCCGTGGGCAATCACGCTGCCGCCGACCCAGGCGCCCAGGGCATTGCCGATGTTGAAAGCGCCGATATTCAGGGTCGACACCAGGTTGGGCGCGGCCTTGCCGAAGGTCACCACGTTGATCTGCAATGCCGGGACGGCAGCAAACGAAGCGGTGGCCCAGAGGAACAGGGTGATTTCGGTGGGGATAATGGCGACGCTGGTCCAGGTCAAGGCAGTGGACACCACGGCCATGCTGATGAATACGCCGATCAGGGTGGCCGCCAGGCGTTTGTCCGCCAGCTTGCCGCCGATGATGTTGCCCACGGTCAGGCCCAGGCCGATCAGCAGCAGGGTCCAGGTCACGCCTTTGGGCGAGATGCCGGTGACATCGCCCAGCAGCGGCGCGACGTAGGTGAAGAGGGTGAACATCGACGCGGCAAACAATGCGGTCATGCTCAACGACAACCAGATCCCGGCACCCTTGAGGGCCGCCAGTTCGGCGCGCATGTCGAGTTTTTCTTCATCGCGCTTGGCCGGCAGGAAGCGGATCAGGCCGATCAACGCAATCACGCCAATCACCGTCACGGCCCAGAAGGTCGAACGCCAACCGGCTTCCTGGCCCAGTGCGGTGCCCAAGGGCACACCGAGCACATTGGCCAGGGTCAATCCGGTAAACATCAGAGCCACCGCCGAGGCGCGCTTGTTGGCCGGCACCAGGTTGGCGGCCACCACCGAACCGATCCCGAAGAACGCACCGTGGCACAACGCGGTGACTACCCGGGCAAACATCAGCACGTTGTAGTCACTGGCCAGGGCGCAGAGCAGGTTGCCGATGATGAAAATGCCCATCAACGCTACCAGGGCCGCCTTGCGCGGCAGCTTGGCGGTGGCCAGTGCCATGAAGGGGGCACCAATGGCCACGCCCAGGGCGTAGCCGGTCACCAGCCAGCCAGCGCCAGGGATCGACACACCGAGGTCGGCCGCCACATCGGGCAACAGGCCCATGATGACGAATTCGGTGGTGCCGATGGCGAAGGCGCTTAAGGCCAGTATGAGTAGCGAGAGAGGCATTGTGGGATCCTTTACTGCGGTGGGCTGAGTTCTTGGGTGATGGCTTGGATAACGTCGTGGATCACATCTTCATTGCGCCGGAAAAAGTGCCACTGGCCAACTTTCTGGCTGCTGATCAATCCCGCCCGTTGCAGGGTGGCCAGGTGCGCCGACACGGTGGACTGCGACAGGCCGCAGCGCTGGTCGATCTGGCCGGCGCAGATGCCGTACTCGTGGTTGTGGACTTGCTCGGGGAACTGCACTTTCGGGTCTTTCAGCCAGTTGAGAATGTCTCGCCGTACTGGGTGTGCCAGGGCTTTTATTATTTCGTCGAGGTCAATGGACATGGCAGGGCTCGGTGTGGGTAAAACGTTATATCGCGATGAGGCGAACTTTAAATCGCCATATCCCGATATACCAATACGATTTTGATCTTGTTACCAGATAAATCGGTATATCGGGTTATAACGATACGATGTGGGCAGTGCTAGACTGCGCACTATGAATTATCTCGCACATCTGCACCTCGGCGGCCAACTTCCTGCACAACTGCTGGGTAGCCTCTATGGCGATTTCGTCAAAGGCCGCCTGCAGGGCCAGTACCGCCCGCAAATCGAGGCGGCCATTCAACTGCATCGCTCAATCGACCGATTTACCGACAGCCATCCACGGGTCGGGCAGGCGTTGTCGCGCTTTAGCCTGACGCGGCGGCGTTACGCGGGGATCGTTCTCGACGTGTTTTTTGACCATTGCCTGGCGCGGGATTGGGCGCTGTATGCCGATCAACCGCTGGAGCGCTTTACTTCCCAGGTTTATCAGGTACTGGCGGCCGAACCGCAGCTGCCGGGGCGCCTGGCGCAGATTGCGCCGTACATGGCGGCTGATGACTGGCTGGGCTCCTACCGCGAGTTTGCGGTGATGGAGCAAGTGCTGCGGGGGATTTCCCGGCGCCTGAGCCAACCCGAGGAACTGGGCCAGGCGATGCAGGAATTGCGGGTGCTGTATGAGCCGTTGAGCGAGGATTTCCGGGTGTTCTACCCCCAGTTGCAGGTATTTGCCGCCCAACACACTGCCTCTATGTAGGAGCGAGCTTGGCTCCGGGCGGCGTTCCGACGAAGAACGTCAACGATAACGCAGCACATCTGGTTTATCGCGGCGCTCTCAGGTTCTTCGTCGGAACGCCGCCCGGAGCCAAGCTCGCTCCTACAGGGAGGCTCATGCAGCTGCCAATGTTCCTATTTGCCTTGGTTCTGCTGGCAGGGCCACCTCGCCGAACAACGCCTTCTGCACCGCCTGCTGCGCCTGATACGCCAGCGCCGCACGCTCCTGCCCGGCGCAGGCAATCGGCTTGAGCAGGTGAATCTCCACATCGCCCTGATCATTGGCAAACAGGCGCATCAGGTGCGAGAGCAAATCATCGTCGCCAATAAACGGCGCCAGCGGGTCAACCTGCCCAGCGCGCAAATAACGGATAGCCACCGGTTGCAGGGCTACGTCGGCATCTATCGCACTGGCCAGCAGCCGGCCATGGAAAGTACGCAGGCTGCGGCCATCCGTGGTGGTGCCTTCCGGGAACATCAGCAGCGGATGTTTTTGCAGCAGGTGACGGGTCATCTGCTTGCGGATCAATTGGCTGTCACCCGAGCCGCGACGGATAAACAGGCTACCGGCCTTGGCCGCCAGCCAACCGGCCACCGGCCAGGTGCGCACTTCGGCCTTGGACAGGAAGGACAGCGGCGCGACCATACCCAGCAACGGGATATCGGTCCACGACACATGGTTGCTGACCCACAGCATCGGTTGTTGCGGCAGTTCACCGTGCACCGTGACGCGAAAGGGCAGGGCATTGCCAAGGCGCGCCATGAAAAACCGCGACCAGCGCTGGCGCCGCACCATGGAATTGGCCACGCCCAGGCGTTCGAACAGGCCAAACACACCGGCCATGCTCAAGCCCAGGCCGACCACCAGCAGCACGCGGGCGATCCGCCCGTAGACCCGCAGGCGGCCCATCACATGGCCGCCTTGAAGTGGCGGGCATAACGCGGGCACAACTCGTCGCGCTTGAGCAGGATGAACACGTCGGCCACCTGGAAGTCCTCGTCCCAGCATGGCTCGCCGCAGATCTTCGCGCCCAGGCGCATATAAGCCTTGAGCAGCGGCGGCATTTCGGCGATGACGTTGGACGGCAGGTCCAGGTACGGCAGGGGTTTTTTCGGCTCGGCGCGCAGGTGTTCATTGCACAGATAGCGTTCGCGCAGGCGCTGCATGATCGCGTGGGCCTGGATGCCACCGTCGTGCATCGGGATGCTCGCGCAGCCCATCAGGTAGCTGTAGCCACCCTGATTGAGGACTTCAGCCAACTCGCCCCACAACACGGCGATGGTGCCGCCGTTGCGGTAGGCCGGGTCGACGCAGGTACGGCCAATCTCCAGGATCGGCCCCTGCAGGTGCAGCAGGCCATGCAGGCTGAACTCTTCTTCGCTATAGAACCGGCCCAAGGTGCTGGCCGCCTGGTGATCCAGCAGCCGGGTGGTGGCAACCAGTCGCCCAGTGTTCAAGTCCCGTACGCCAATGTGGCTGCAGTGAACATCATAGTCATCCATGTCCAGGCCCAGCTCCGCACCTTTCAGCTTGGCATTGAACTCGCCACTGAAAACGGTGAAACGCAGGGCCTGGGCTTCCTGCAAGGCCTGGGCGCCGATCAGGCGTTCGGCTTGCAGACGGCGTTCATTGCCGGTGTCACTGATGCGGGCGATCTGAGTCATGGCGAGTCTCCAGGTGCCGGCCAGGGTTGCGGCCAGTCGACTTTGTTGTGCAAAGTCAGGCTATGTACCCCCGGTGTCATCTCCATGAATCTACGGTGACGCTTAGATGACAGCCCCCAAGGAGCCTTCCATGCCCTGGCACGCTTTGCTCGATCGACCTGACCGACTGCCCGTCCACGCCAACCTGGCCGAGGGCTACAGCGTTTTATTACAGCGTCTGGGGCCGGTGGCGCCCTTTGAGCTGGCAACACAGGGCGCGCGCCTGATGGCCACGCCTGGCCTGGCGTTTCTGGTGGGCTATCAAGCCGCTTTGCGCGCGTTATGGCCAAGCGCGCCCCACAGCCTGGGTGCTTTATGTGCGACCGAACAGCGCAGCCTGCGCCCGCTGGACATGCAGACACGCCTGGATGACCTGCGCCTGAGTGGGCGCAAGGACTTCGTCACCGCCGGCGATGCGGCCGACTGGCTGCTGATCGCCGCGCGCTGCGAGGCCGCTGGTGAAAAACCACGCCTGAGCCTGGCGGTGGTGTTGGCCGGCGAGCCCGGCGTACGTGTGGAGCCCTTGCCTGCGATCCCGTTGATGCCCGACATCAGTCACGGGCGCGTCCACCTCGACCATGCCGCCTGCGAGCGTTTGCCGGGGGATGGTTGGGACGATTACGTCAAACCCTTCCGCACGCTGGAGGACACCTATGTATTGAGCGCGATGACCGCCTGGCTGCATGGCATCGGCCAGGAGTGTGATTGGCCCCAGGCCCTGCGTTTGCAGCTATTGGCGTTGCTGGCCGGCTGCGCCGAGGTCATTCGCCAGCCCACGGCCTCGGCGGCGGGGCATGTGTTGCTGGGGGGCTTGTTTGCACAGTTCGAGGCGCTGAAGCCGCAGGTTAATGACGCGATGGCTGCTGGGCAGTGGGCCGCTATGTGGCAGCGCGACCAGGCCGTGCTGGACCTCGCCGCCAGCGCCCGGGCCAAACGCCTGGAAAAAGCCTTGAACCCACCCCCCCGCTGACTGTGGGATGAGCGTGTGTGGGAGCGGGCTTGTCGCCAAACCGTCATTTATCTGCATTAGGCTCGCCGGTTTGAATGCCCCCGAGTGCTTGCCCATGGTCAAAGGCCTGCTGTGCGTCGCCTTACTGCTGTTCACTGCTAACGCACATGCCCAGGCCTGGCCGGCGAAGGATTGGCCCCAGGGCGCGCAATTGGCCGGCCCTGCCGTCAAGGCGCTGGAGGACTATGCGTTCCCGGCACGCAATGACATCACCCGCGCAGGCATCCGCACCGACGCGCTGTTGGTGATTCGGGACGGCGAAGTCATTTATGAACACTACGCCGCCCCCACTACCGCCACCACGCCGCACTTGACCTGGTCCATCAGCAAAAGCCTGATGGCCACGGTGTTGGGCGTTGCCTACGGCGAGAACCGCTTCAAACTGAGCGACCCTGCCGCGCGTTTTTATCCGCCGATGAAACAGCACCCGAACATCACCCTGGCACACCTGCTGAACTGGACCTCAGGCCTGGACTGGCAGGAAGACTACGAATACGCACCGCTGAAATCCTCGGTAGTGGCCATGCTCTACACACGTGGCCGCGCCGATATGGCGCAGTTTGCCGCTGATACCACCCCCTTCGCCGCGCCGGGCCAGGCGTTTCGCTACTCCAGCGGTGACAGCAACCTGCTGTCCGCCGCCCTCAAGGGCATGCTCGGGCACAAGGCCTATGTCGATTACCCGTGGACCGCGTTGTTCACGCCCCTGGGGATTCGCAGTGCGACCTGGGAAAGTGACGCCAATGAAACCTTTGTCGCCTCGTCCTATGCCTACATGACCGCCCGCGACTTGGCGCGGATTGGCTTGTTGATGGCACGGGACGGGCGCTGGGGCGAGCGGCAGTTGCTGCCCAAGGACTGGGTCGCGTTCAACCGGCAACCTGTCGCGCAATACCAGGCCGGGCAGGACAGTGCTGTGCCGGGTGGCCATTGGTGGCTCAACCGCGAGGCACAAGGCACCCCACGGCCCTGGCCAGATGCGCCCGACGATACCTTCGCGGCGCTGGGGCATTGGGGCCAGGCGTTATATGTGTTGCCCGAGGCAAAGCTGGTGATCGTGCGCTACGGCGATGACCGTGACGGCAGCTATCGCCACAACGAACTGCTCAAACGCGTGCTCGCGGCGGTGCAACCATGATCCGTCGGCGTCCGTTTATCAGCCTGTTTCTCTTGCTGTTGCTCGCCTTGCTGGGGTGGGTCTGGCATGAGCGCGTCAACCTGCAAGCCTTCCCCGACATCATCGCTGCCTACACCGCCAAGGAGTATTGCTCCTGCCGTTACGTGGCGGGCAACCCGGCGGGCTATTGCCTGGGCTACGTGAAGCAATATGTCCCCACCAGCGCCTTTGCCGATCATCCGGATTCGCGCCTGGTCACCGCCAGCGGACTGGGCCGCACCCACAGCGCCCAATGGCTGGGCGAACGCCAGGGCTGTCGCCTGTTGCCCTGAGGTTCCACAGGGTGGAACCACCTTTGATTGTCCTCGCACGCCCATCGCGGTTATCTGTGGCAGTGCCACAAAAAAGAACGGGAATACCCGCCTGCGAGGAGAATCACCATGAGCCCACACCAGCACATCCTGGATTGGCTGAGCGATGTCGCCAGCGACCTGCACGCCGTGCGCCAGGATATCCACGCCCACCCCGAACTGGGGTTTGAAGAAAACCGCACCTCGGCCCTGGTCGCCCAATCCCTGCGCAGTTGGGGTTATGAAGTGCATACCGGCATCGGCCACACCGGCGTGGTCGGCGTGCTGCGCAATGGCAGCAGCTCGCGCACCTTGGGGATTCGGGCCGACATGGACGCCTTGCCGATCATCGAAAACACCGGCGTCGCCTACAGCAGCCAACACGCCGGCTGCATGCATGCCTGCGGTCACGACGGTCACACCACCATGTTGCTGGGCGCCGCGCGTTACCTGGCGGCGACGCGTCAGTTCGACGGCACCCTCAACCTGATTTTCCAGCCGGCCGAAGAAGGCCAGGGTGGCGCCGAAGCGATGCTCGCCGATGGCTTGCTGGAGCGCTTCCCCTGTGACGCGCTGTTCGGCATGCACAACATGCCCGGCTTGCCCGCCGGCCACCTGGGCCTGCGGACCGGGCCGATGATGGCTTCCCAGGACCTGCTCACCGTGACCCTCGAAGGCGTCGGTGGCCATGGCTCCATGCCGCACCTGACCGTCGACCCGCTGGTAGCCGCCGCCAGTACGGTGATGGCCTTGCAGACGGTGGTGGCGCGCAACATCAATGCCCAGGAAGCGGCGGTAGTCACCGTCGGCGCCCTGCAAGCGGGGCAAGCGGCCAACGTGATCCCTCAGCAAGCGGTGTTGCGCCTGAGCCTGCGTGCCCTCAACGCACCGGTGCGCGAGCAGATGCTGGAGCGGGTCAAGGCGATCATCCTGACCCAGGCCGAGAGCTTTGGCTGTACCGCGCAGATCGAACATCGCCCGGCCTATCCGGTGCTGGTCAACCATGCCGCAGAAACCGAGTTCGCCCGTCAGGTCGGCATTGCCTTGCTCGGCGAAGCGGCGGTCGACGCCAATACGCCCAAGTTGATGGGCAGCGAAGACTTCGCCTGGATGCTCCAGCGCTGCCCTGGCAGCTACCTGTTTATCGGCAACGGTGTTTCGCGGCCGATGGTCCACAACCCCGCCTATGACTTCAACGACGACATCCTGCTGACCGGTGCCGCCTACTGGGGCGCCATGACCGAGAGCTGGCTCAAACCGGCCTGACTCCCTGCCTTTTTCCTGCCGCTGGACCTTTCCTCAACAGGTTGAATGGAGTGTTCTCATGCAGACTTCAATAAAAGGTGTGTCCCGCACCCGGCAAGTGGTTGCGGCGGTGGTGGGTAACGCGTTGGAGTGGTACGACTTCATCGTCTACGGTTTTCTGGCCAGCATCATCGCCCGGCAGTTTTTCCCTTCGGACGATGAGTATTCGTCGCTGCTGATGGCCCTGGCCACCTTCGGCGTCGGCTTCTTCATGCGCCCGGTGGGCGGCATTCTGCTCGGCATGTACGCCGACCGCAAAGGCCGCAAGGCGGCGATGCAGTTGATTATTCGCTTGATGACCGTGTCCATCGCGCTGATCGTGTTTGCCCCCAACTACGCCGCCATCGGCATGGGCGCGCCGCTGTTGATCGTGGTGGCGCGCATGCTCCAAGGCTTTGCCACGGGCGGTGAATATGCCAGCGCCACGGCCTTCCTGGTAGAAAGCGCACCGGCCCACCGCAAGGGTTTGTACGGCTCCTGGCAATTGGTCGGGCAGTGCCTGGCAGTGTTTGGCGGCGCGGCGATGGTGGCATTGGTCACGCACTTCTTTACCCCCGAAACCCTCGACCTGTGGGGCTGGCGCCTGCCGTTTGTGTTCGGCCTGTTGATCGGCCCGGTGGGCTTGTGGATTCGCCGGCACATGGAAGACCCGGAGGAGTTTATCGAAGCGCGCAAACAGGCCACCGGCCCGGCGCCAAGCCTGATGGATGTATTGCGCAACCATCGGCGCAGCATCCTGGTGAGCATGGGCCTGGCCTGCGGGGCGACGGTGTCGTTCTACGTGGTGCTGGTGAATATGCCGACCTTCGCCCACAAGAACCTCGGCCTGCCCCTGGACCAGGTATTGATGGTGCAGATGTTCGCCGTGGCGCTGATGACCGTGGTGATTCCGCTGTCTGGCCTGTTGTCCGACCGCCTGGGCCGGCGGCCGGTGTTGATGGGTTTCACCCTGGCGTTTTTCGTGATGGTTTACCCGTTGTACGTGTGGGTCGCGGCGGCGCCGTCCATCGAGCGGCTGCTGGTGATGCAAGTGATGTTGTGCATCGCCATCGGCGGCTTCTTTGGCCCGGCGCCGACGGCCCTGGCCGAGCAGTTTCCCATCGAGGTGCGCTCCACCGGGGTGTCGGTGGCCTACAACGTGGCGGTGATGGTGTTCGGCGGCTTTGCCCCGCTGATCGTCACCTGGCTGAGCAAGGAGCTGGGTACACCAGTGGCTCCGGCGTTTTATGTGCTGTTCGCTTGCGTCCTGACGCTGCTGGGCACTTACTGCATGCATGAAGCGCCGAGGGCTGCAGCGCCGGCGCGCTTTACCAAGGGAGTGAAGCCTTGAAGATTGTTGAGCTCGATGCAATTGCGTTGTCCCAGGCGATCCACGCCCGGCAGGTGTCCTGCCATGAGGTGATGCAGGCCTATCTGGCGCAGATCGCGCGTTTCAACCCGTCGGTCAATGCCCTGGTGTCATTGCGCGACGAAGAGCACGTGCTGGCCGAGGCCCGGGCCTGTGACCGGGAGCTGGATCAGGGCCGCTCTCGTGGCTGGATGCATGGCATGCCCCAGGCGATCAAGGATCTGGCGGCGACCAAGGGGTTGCGCACGACCATGGGCTCGCCGCTGTTCGCCGAACAGATTCCCGCTGAAGACGCCATCGCCGTGGCGCGGGTGCGGACCAGTGGCGCGATTATCATCGGCAAGAGCAACGTGCCCGAATTCGGCCTGGGCTCGCAGACCTACAACAGCGTGTTCGGCACCACCGGCAATGCCTATGATCCGGCCTTGGTGGCCGGCGGCAGCAGCGGCGGGGCGGCGGTGGCGCTGGCGTTGCGCATGCTGCCGGTGGCCGATGGCAGCGACATGATGGGTTCGCTGCGCAACCCGGCGGCGTTCAACAACGTGTTCGGCCTGCGCCCGTCCCAGGGCCGCGTGCCCCATGGGCCGGCGCCGGAGGTGTTTGTCCAGCAACTGGCCACCGAAGGCCCGATGGGCCGCAGCGTAGCGGATGTGGCGCGGTTATTGAGCATCCAGGCGGGCTTTGACGCACGGGTGCCGTTGTCGCTCAAGGATGATCCCGGCGTATTCGGCGCGCCGTTGGCCCGTGACTTCAAGGGCGCGCGCCTGGGGTGGCTGGGAGACTACAACGGCTATCTGCCAATGGACGACGGCGTGCTGGGCCTGTGTGAATCAGCCCTCGGCGATTTCAGCGCGTTGGGCTGCGCAGTGGAAAGCTGCCAGCCGGACTTTTCCATGGCGCGCCTGTGGCACACCTGGCTGGTGCATCGCCATTGGCTGGTGCAGGGCGCGCTGGGGGCGGCGTATGCCGACCCGCAAAAACGTGGGTTGCTCAAGCCTGAAGCGCAGTGGGAAGTGGAGGGCGGCCTGGACCTGAGTGCGGCGGATGTGTATCAAGCCTCCTTGGCGCGCAGCGATTGGTACCGCGCCTTGGCCAAGTTGTTCGAACGTTACGATTTTCTGCTATTGCCCAGTGCCCAAGTGTTCCCTTTCGATGCACAGCAGCCCTGGCCGCGCGTCGTTGGAGGGCAAACCATGGACACCTATCACCGCTGGATGGAGGTGGTCATCGGCCCGACATTGGCGGGGCTGCCGAGCATGAGTGTGCCGGTGGGCTTCAACCCCCAGGGACTGCCCATGGGCCTGCAAATCATTGGCCCGGCCCAGGCCGATCGCGCCGTGCTGCAACTGGCGTATGCCCATGAACAACTGACGCACTGGGTGCAGCGCCGGCCTCCAGAATGCTTGAAGGCGAACGCCTGAGCGGGCACGGCCTGTATCTTGCTGTGAAATTCGATCATCCATCAGCCACCGGGAGATCAAGCCATGGGCAGCAACGCCGACACAGGGACTGTACGTTCAGTGGAGCGGGCACTGGCGATCATCGAGCTGCTGGGTGAACACCAGGCGCTGGGGCTGGAGGAACTGCATTACCTGACCTGCCTGCCCAAGGCCACGGTGTCGCGGATGTTGCTGACCTTGCAGGAGCAGGGCTGGATCTATCGCGGCCTGAGTGACCGGCGTTATCGCATCAGCGCCCAGCGCTTGTTCGGCGATACCCAGCAACGCTTCAAGCGCCGCCTGGTGGAATGCGCGGCGCCCTGGTTGCTGGAACTCAGCGAGCGCACGGGGCTGGTGACGGACTTGTCGAACTTCGACGGCGAGCGCCTGGAAGTCATGGAAAGTGCAATCCCCACGGTGCTGCGCAAGCTGTACCCGAACAACTGCCAGATCGTCGGCCAGCATGCCAGCCTGTTCCATTCGGCCATGGGCAAGGCGTGCCTGGCCGAGTTGGCTGCCGATGAAGTGCAGCGCCTGGCCAGTCGCGAGCACGTGGCGGCCGACGATCAGTACCGTGCTTGCGAACAATCCCAGCACCAGGGGTTTGGCCAGCGTACCGAAGGGTATTGGGAGTATCCGGTGCGCTTGCCGTTCCTGATCCGCGCGGTGGCGCTGCCGATACGGGCCAATGGACGATTGGTGGGGAGCATGGCGTTGCATTGGCCGATGCACCAGGCGCCGGTGGAGCGGGTGTTGAATTTGCACCTGGCGAGCCTGGAGGCGACCGTGCAAGGCGTGCAGCACGCACTGGCCTGAAGCGGCACCCTCCTTGTAGGAGCGAGCGTGCTCGCGAAAAACCTGAGCACACCGCGAGCATCCAGGATGCACGCGTTAGCGTTGACGATTTTCGCGAGCACGCTCGCTCCTACAAAGGGTCTTTGCTACTGTTCGAGCAGGTTTTTCTCCGCGCGAGTGTTTAATGTTCAACGTATCCGTCTTCAAACCCCTGGCCTTCCTGCTACTGGCCGCCATCGCCGTGCCTGCGCAGGCCGCCTGGTACCTGGATAACGAATCCTCACGGCTGTCGTTCGTCACCACTAAAAACACCGACCTGTCCGAAGTCCATCGCTTCCTGGTGCTGCACGGCAAGGTCGATGACAAAGGCGCGGCGCAATTGGAAGTCGAGCTGGAGTCGGTCAACAGCGGCATCCCGCTGCGCGATGAACGCATGCGCAACGACCTGTTCCAGATCAAGACCCATCCCGATGCGCTGATCAACGCGCAAATCAACCTGCAACCAATCAATGACCTGGCCACCGGCGCACAGCTGGAGTTGCGCCTGCCGCTGTCGGTCACCCTGCACGGCAAGACCCAGGTCTACAACGCCGAATTGCTCGCCACGCGCCTGGATGACCGACGTTTCCAGGTGGTGACCCTGGAGCCGCTGGTGCTGCATGCCAAGGATTTTGATTTGCTTGCCGGTGTGGAAACCCTGCGCAAAGTCGCCGGCCTTGACGCGATCAGCCTGTCGGTGCCGGTGGGTGCGGTGCTGATTTTCACGGCGCGCTGACATGGGCGGCGCGGTGTTCCCTTGGCGCAGCGCGAACCGCTTCGAATTACTCATCGACGGGCCGAACTTCTTCCCGCAGATGCTGGTGGGCATTGCCCGCGCCGAACAGCAGGTGGAACTTGAGCTGTATCTGGTGGAGGCGGGCGCCTGTGCCGAGGCGATGGTCCAGGCGCTGGTGCAAGCGGCCGAGCGCGGGGTCCGGGTGCGTTGCCTGTTCGATGACTACGGCAGCCTGGCCTTTACCCTGGGCCTGCGCCGACGCTTGACCGATGCCGGCGTCGAGTTGCGTTTCTACAATCGCCTGCGCTGGCGGCGCTGGATGCGCAACCTCTACCGTGACCACCGCAAGTTGCTGTTGATCGATCAGAACGTTGCCGTTGTCGGTGGCACCGGTGTCACCGATGAGTTCTGGACCCCAGGCCAGGACACCTGCGATTGGCACGAGGTCATGGTGCAAATCAGCGGCCCGCTGGTGCAGGACTGGCAAGCCCTGTTC
>NZ_CVTS01000026.1:0-17534 GCF_900004755.1 Pseudomonas sp. 25 R 14
CAAACAGGATCAGGAGCAAGGCCGACGGCAAGGTAAAACCGACCCAGGCCGCGACTGCGCCGCCGTAGCCCGCGCGTGCCAGGCCCAGAGCGATGCCGACCTGGCTGCTGGCCGGGCCGGGGAGGAACTGGCAGAGGGCGACCAGGTCTGCGTAACTGCGCTCGGTCAGCCAGCGGCGCCGGGTGACGAACTCGGCGTGAAAGTAACCCAGGTGCGCGACGGGGCCGCCGAAGGAGGTCAGGCCCAGGCGCAGGAAGATCAGGAAAACCGACCAGGTGCTGCTGCGGTGATCAGTGGGGGAATTGGCCACGAGTAGAGTTCTCTGGGGCGGATGAGATCGGGGCTTTTACCTCACCCCGCCGCACGGTGCAGTTTTTTCACCCGGTACATATCACCATCGGCATGGCTGAGCAGGGTGTCGGCGTCTTCGCCATCGGCGGGGTACAACGCTACGCCGATGCTGCATGACGGCATGGTTACCCCGCCAAATTCAGCACCCAGGGGGGCGGCCATGACAGCAAGGATCTGTTGCACTTTTTCGGTCACGGCGTCTTCTGACTGCAGGTCTGTCAGCAGCACGGTAAATTCATCACCACCCATGCGCGCGACGGTGTCGGTTTCGCGCACGCAACCTTCCAGGCGCCGGGCAATTTCACACAGTACGCGGTCGCCGGCGGCATGCCCGTAACCGTCGTTGATACCTTTGAAGTCGTTGAGGTCGAGGAACAGCAACGCCAGGCTGCTGCTGTGGCGGCGTGCCCGATGCAGGGCCGAGTCCAGGCGATCGCTGAACAGCGAGCGGTTGGTCAGGGCGGTCAGCGGGTCGTGATGGGCGAGGAAGCGCAGTTCTGTCTCGGCCTGGGTGAGGGCCGTTATGTCCCGTGCCACGCCGATCCGCGCGCCGACGTCCTCGGACCAGAAAGCTGCCCACAGGATATGCACCACCCCACCATCCTTGCGGATGTAGCGGTTGCGAAAGTCCACATGGGGCTGGCCGTTCATCACCCGGATAATCGAGGCCCGGGTGGCCGTCAGGTCTTCAGGGTGCATGTAGTCGGTGATCAGGGTTCCGGTCAGCTCTTCGGGTCGATAACCGAGCAGCGTCTCGCAGGCATCACTGACAAATGCAATCTGGTTGTCCCGGTCGACCACGAAAACCGTGTCCAGCATCAGGTGGATCAGTTTGGGATACAGCGCTTGTAGGTCGACGTGCATAGGTCAGGGCGGTCCGGGTCAAAAACGCCCTGATCATATCCCGATCACGCTGGGGGACGGCGAGGAATCTCGTCGGATTACGTGCGATCGACCCATACCGTTTGCGCGTTGCAGAACTCTCGCACGCCGAAGTGCGACAACTCACGGCCAAACCCACTCTTTTTCACCCCGCCAAACGCCACCCGAGGGTCGGACACGCTGTAGGCGTTGATAAAGATGCCGCCGGTTTCCAGTTGGTTGGCGATGCGGCGTGCCTTTTGCGGGTCGGCGGTGAAGAGGCTGGCGGTGAGGCCGAATTCGCTGTCGTTGGCCAGGGCCACGGCGTGTTCGGCGTCGCGCGCGGTGATGATCGAGGCCACGGGGCCGAACAGTTCCTGTTTGAACGAGG
Organism: Pseudomonas sp. 25 R 14; assembly: GCF_900004755.1. Lineage (NCBI taxonomy): Bacteria > Pseudomonadati > Pseudomonadota > Gammaproteobacteria > Pseudomonadales > Pseudomonadaceae > Pseudomonas > Pseudomonas sp. 25 R 14. Next base: position 1,604 of record NZ_CVTS01000026.1, read on the forward strand.
TCATCTGGTCGGTGACGTTGGCCAGGACGGTGGGTGCGTAGTAGTTGCCCGCGCCTCCGATGGGGTGGCCGCCGAGCAGCAGGGTGGCGCCTTCGTCGAGGGTCGCCCGGACCTGGCCGTGCAGCTCGTCGCGCAAGTCGAAACGGGCCATGGGGCCGATGTACGTGTCGCTTGAGGTCGGGTCGCCCATCACCAGTTGGCGGCTGGCGTCGAGGAACTTGGCGGTGAAGGCTTCGACCACGCCTTGCTCGATGATCAGGCGCTTGGCGGCGGCGCAGACCTGGCCGGAGTTCTGGAAGCGTCCGATCACGGCAGCTTGCACGGCGGCATCGAGGTCGGCGTCGTTGAGCACGATGAACGGGTCGGAGCCGCCCAGTTCGAGCACACACTTTTTCAGCGCGGCGCCGGCCTGGGAGCCGATGGCGATGCCGGCGCGCACGCTGCCGGTGAGGGTCACGGCGGCGATGCGTGGGTCAGCGATGGCTTGGGATACGCCGTCGGCGGTCACGTTGATCACTTCGAACAGGCCCTCGGCGAAACCGGCTTTGTCGAAGGCCTGTTTCATCAGGTACGCACTGCCCATCACATTGGGCGCGTGTTTGAGTACGTAGGTGTTGCCGCTGAGCATGGTCGGTACGGCGCCGCGCAGCACTTGCCAGACCGGGAAGTTCCACGGCATCACGGCGAGGATCGGGCCCAGTGGACGGTATTCGATCTGGGCGTGGCCGTTGTCTACCAGCGTCGGTTCCGGGGCGAGCATGGCCGGGCCGTGGGCGGCGTACCACTCGGCCAGCAAGGCGCATTTTTCGATTTCGCCACGGGCCTGGGCGATGGGCTTGCCCATTTCCAGGGTGATCATTTGCGCCATCGTTTCGGCTTGTTCGCGCAGGGCGCTGGCCAGGGCCAGGAGTAATTCGGCGCGTTGTGCCACGGGGGTGTTGCGGCCGCTGCGAAAGGCCCTGCTGGCGCGGGTGAGGGCGGCGTCCAGTTGTGCGGCGGATTGGTACGGGTAGCTGGCCACGGTTTCGCCAGTGGCGGGGTTGATCGACAAGGCATGGGTCTGGTGAGTAATGGCGTTCATGGCACCGTCCTGCGCAGTATTTGGGAAGGTGCCCAGCGTACGGCGCTGTACCTTTTCCTGGAACTGAATAATATTAAGCAATACGTTCACGTTTGGAGAATGATTTGGATCTGGTGCAGTTGGAGATTTTCAAGGCCGTGGCCGAGCAAGGCAGCATCAGTGCGGCCGCGCAGTTGATTCATCGAGTGCCGTCGAACCTGACCACGCGCATCAAGCAACTGGAGCAGGATCTGGGCGTCGAGCTGTTTATCCGTGAGAAAAGTCGACTGCGCCTGTCGCCTGCCGGCTGGAATTTCCTCGGCTATGCGCGGCGTATTCTCGACCTGGTGCAAGAGGCCCGCGCCACCGTGGCGGGGGAGGAGCCCCAGGGGCCGTTTGCCCTGGGCTCGCTGGAAAGCACCGCGGCTGTGCGTATCCCGGCGTTGCTTGCGGCGTATAACCAGAAACACGCCAAGGTGGAGCTGGACCTGACCACCGGGCCATCGGGGACGATGATCGAAGGTGTGCTGTCGGGACGCCTGGCGGCGGCGTTTGTCGATGGCCCGGTGCTGCACCCGACCCTGGAAGGGGTCGCGGTGTTTGAGGAAGAAATGGTGGTGATCGCGCCGCTACACCATGCGCCGATCACCCGTGGCCAGGATGTGAACGGGGAGAGCATCTATACCTTTCGCTCCAACTGCTCATATCGGCACCACTTTGAGCGCTGGTTTTCCCAGGATGCATCGGTGCCCGGCAAGATTTTCGAGATGGAGTCGTACCACGGCATGCTCGCCTGTGTCAGTGCCGGCGCGGGGTTGGCGTTGATGCCACGCAGCATGCTGGAGAGCATGCCGGGGTTTACCACGGTGAGCGTGTGGCCGCTGGCGGATGAGTTCCGCCTGCTCGACACCTGGCTGATCTGGCGGCGAGGGACGGTGTCGCAGAGCCTGGACAGTTTTGTGCGGTTGCTCGAAGAGCGGGGGACACTGTAGGAGTGATCCCGCCCACCTTTGTTCTGTGTCAGCCGCCAAATTGCAGGGTGCCCATCGCCAGTTTGGCCATCAGCGCCGTGGCGCCCAGTTGCACCAGCCACAAGGCCAGGCCGCCGAGGAACACGCCCAGGGCCACTTGCAGGACCAGGCTTTTTTGCCGCTTGGCTTGAGGCGTGCGCGGGGTGAAGTGGTCCAGTTCGTCGCGGTCGGCACGCAGGTCCAGGTCGTCGTTTCTCATAAAAGTCTCATCGCAAAGGGCAGTCGTGCTTCAGTCTAGGGGGCTTGCCTTGCCAGCGCTGAGCTTTTTGTAGGAGCGAGCTTGCTCGCGAAGAGCGTGAGGGCGCCGCGCTCCTTCAGGGGGCTCGCGTTATTGTTGAGGTTTTTCGTCGGAACGCCGCCCGGAGACAAGCTCGCTCCTACAGGGGCAAGGCACAAAAAAGGGGAAGCCATTGGCTTCCCCCTTCGTACTACGCGATCAGGCTTACAGCACCTGCACAATCGCCTTGGTCACTGCACCGATGTTCGCCTGGTTCAACGCCGCCACGCAGATGCGGCCGGTGTCCAGGGCGTAGATGCCGAACTCGCTGCGCAGGCGGGTGACTTGTTCTACGGTCAGGCCGGAGTAGGAGAACATCCCACGCTGGCGACCGACGAAGCTGAAGTCGTGGCCTGGGGCAGCCTTGGCCAGTTCGTTGACCATCTGCTCGCGCATGCCACGGATGCGCAGGCGCATTTGTGCCAGTTCGGCTTCCCACTGGGCGCGCAGTTCCGGGCTGTTGAGCACCGCCGCTACAATCGCTGCGCCGTGGGTCGGCGGGTTGGAGTAGTTGGTGCGGATCACGCGCTTGACCTGGGACAGGATGCGCGCGCTTTCTTCTTTCGATTCGCTGACGATGGACAACGCGCCGACGCGTTCGCCGTACAGCGAGAACGATTTGGAGAACGAGCTGGACACAAAGAAGGTCAGGCCCGATTCGGCGAACAGGCGCACCGCAGCGGCGTCTTCGTCGATACCGTCGCCAAAGCCCTGGTAGGCCATGTCGAGGAACGGCACCAGGTTCTTGGCCTTGACCACTTCCAGCACGTCTTTCCAGTCGGCTGGGCTCAGGTCGACGCCAGTCGGGTTGTGGCAGCAGGCGTGCAGCACGACGATGGACTGGGCGGGCAGGGCGTTGAGGTCTTCCAGCAGGCCGGCACGGTTCACGTCGTGGGTGGCGGCGTCGTAATAGCGATAGGTCTGCACCGGGAAACCGGCACTTTCAAACAGGGCACGGTGGTTTTCCCAGCTTGGGTCGCTGATGGCGACGACGGCGTTGGGCAGCAGTTGCTTGAGGAAGTCGGCGCCGATTTTCAAAGCGCCAGTGCCGCCGACCGCTTGGGCGGTGATCACGCGGCCAGCGCTGAGCAGCGGCGAGTCGGTGCCGAACAGCAGCTTTTGCACGGCCTGGTCGTAGGCGGCGATGCCATCAATCGGCAAGTAGCCACGGGCGGCGTGTTGCGCCACACGAATGGCTTCCGCTTCGGCAACGGCACGCAGGAGCGGAATTTTCCCCTCCTCGTTGCAGTAAACGCCCACGCCAAGGTTGACCTTGGTAGTTCGGGTATCGGCGTTGAATGCTTCGTTGAGGCCCAGGATAGGATCGCGTGGTGCCATTTCGACAGCGGAGAACAGGCTCATTTTTGCGGCAGCTCTATGGGGGAATGGAGGGACGTGTCGCGCTCCAGCCGAATGCACTAGAGCGGTGCACAAACGGGGAGCTAGTATAGAGGCCAACACCGCTCGCGGCGACAGCCGAAACGGCTTTTCGGCCAAGTTTTTCGGTTTATTTATCGACCGTTAGTCTTATTGCAACATTGATGGTCACAGGCATGTAGGACGATTGCCTTGAAACCCATCACATTCACCTCCACTTCTACAGTTATCATGGTTTTTTCCTACGGCTCGCTCTGGAATTTTGCGGGCGGTGGTCTTTTTCGTTCCCGACGGGTTTACAGTCTGGGGTGACTTCAAGAGGTACGTTATGTCGGATTTCCAACTAGTCACCCGCTTTGAACCTGCTGGCGACCAGCCCGAGGCCATCCGCCTGATGGTCGAAGGCATCGAGGCCGGCCTGGCGCACCAGACGCTGCTCGGGGTGACCGGTTCAGGCAAGACCTTCAGCATTGCCAATGTGATCGCACAGATCAATCGCCCGACCCTGGTGCTGGCACCGAACAAGACCCTGGCCGCGCAGTTGTACGGTGAGTTCAAGGCGTTCTTCCCGAACAATGCGGTGGAGTACTTCGTTTCCTACTACGACTACTACCAGCCCGAAGCCTATGTGCCGTCCTCCGATACGTTTATCGAGAAGGATGCGTCGATCAACGACCATATCGAGCAGATGCGTCTCTCGGCGACCAAGGCGTTGCTGGAGCGCAAGGACGCGATCATCGTCACCACGGTCTCGTGCATCTACGGCCTGGGCAGCCCGGAAACCTATTTGAAGATGGTGCTGCACGTCGATCGCGGCGACAAACTCGACCAGCGCGCCTTGCTGCGCCGCCTGGCGGATTTGCAATACACCCGCAACGACATGGACTTTGCCCGCGCGACCTTCCGGGTGCGTGGCGATGTGATCGATATTTACCCGGCGGAATCGGACCTGGAAGCGATTCGTATCGAGCTGTTCGATGATGAGGTGGAGAGCCTGTCGGCCTTCGATCCGTTGACCGGCGAAGTGATCCGCAAGCTGCCGCGTTTCACCTTCTATCCAAAAAGTCACTATGTGACGCCGCGCGAGACCCTTTTGGATGCCATGGAAGGGATCAAGGTCGAGCTGGCCGAGCGCCTCGAATACCTGCGTTCCAATAACAAGCTGGTGGAAGCCCAGCGCCTGGAGCAGCGCACGCGCTTTGACCTGGAGATGATCCTGGAGCTGGGTTACTGCAACGGCATCGAAAACTATTCGCGCTACCTGTCGGGCCGTGAGTCCGGCGCACCGCCGCCGACGCTCTACGACTACCTGCCGGCAGACGCCTTGTTGGTGATCGACGAATCCCACGTCAGCGTGCCGCAAGTCGGCGCCATGTATAAAGGCGACCGCTCGCGCAAGGAAACCCTGGTGGAATACGGCTTCCGCCTGCCTTCGGCGCTGGATAACCGGCCGATGCGCTTTGACGAGTGGGAAAGCATCAGCCCGCAGACCATCTTTGTATCCGCCACGCCGGGCAACTACGAGGCCGAGCATGCTGGGCGGGTGATCGAGCAACTGGTGCGCCCCACCGGCCTGGTTGACCCGCAGATCGAAATCCGCCCGGCGCTGACCCAGGTCGACGACCTGCTGTCGGAAATCACCAAGCGCGTGGCGCTCGAAGAGCGGGTGCTGGTCACCACGCTGACCAAGCGCATGTCCGAAGACCTGACCGATTACCTGGCCGACCACGGCGTGCGGGTGCGTTACCTGCACTCGGACATTGACACGGTGGAGCGTGTGGAAATCATCCGTGACCTGCGCCTGGGTACCTTTGATGTGCTGGTGGGGATCAACCTGCTGCGTGAAGGCCTGGACATGCCCGAGGTGTCGCTGGTGGCGATTCTCGATGCCGACAAGGAAGGTTTCCTACGCTCCGAGCGCTCGCTGATCCAGACCATCGGCCGTGCCGCGCGTAACCTCAATGGCCGCGCGATTCTGTACGCAGACCGCATCACCGGCTCCATGGAGCGGGCTATCGGTGAGACCGAGCGTCGCCGCGACAAGCAGATTGCGTTCAACCTGGCCAATGGCATCACCCCTAAAGGTGTGTTCAAGGACGTGGCCGACATCATGGAAGGCGCCACCGTGCCCGGCTCGCGCAGCAAGAAGCGCAAAGGCATGGCCAAGGCGGCCGAAGAAAGCGCCAAGTACGAAAACGAATTGCGCTCACCGAGCGAAATCACCAAGCGCATTCGCCAGTTGGAAGAGAAGATGTACCAGTTGGCGCGCGATCTTGAGTTTGAAGCGGCGGCGCAGATGCGTGATGAGATTGGCAAGTTGCGCGCGCGGTTGCTGACTGTCTGATGTGTGCTGACTGTTGGGGCCTCATCGCAGGCAAGCCCGCTCCCACATTTGAATGTATTCACATATCCGAATGTGGGAGCGGGCTTGCCTGCGATGGCGGCGCCTCGGTCTAATGGGCTTCCCCAGCCTTGAGCCCCGCCGGCAACGCCTTGGTCAAAAAGATCGCCAGCATACTCACCGCCAACGCCAACCCGACAAAGTGAAACGCATCGTTATAGGCCATGATCTGCGCCTGCTGATGCGCAATCTCGCTGAGCTTGGCCAGTGCCGCCGTTTCATTGCCAAATGTCTGCGTCAGCGTTGCCATGCGCTCGGCTACTTGCGGGTTGGTTGGCACAATCGCCTCGCGCAAGTAATCAAAGTAGGTCTTGGTCCGCGCATCCAGCAGGGTTGCCAGCAGCGCAATGCCGATGGCACCGCCCAGGTTGCGCAAGATGTTGAACAGGCTCGACGCCGAGCCCGCGTCCTGGGGCAGGATGTACGCCGTGGCGATCAACGAAATGGTGACCATGATCAGCGGCTGGCCAAGGGCGCGGATGATCTGGATCTGGTTGAACTGGCTGCCGGCAAAGTCCGGATTGAGCACGCCCGAGGAAAAACTCGCAAAGCCAAACAGGCCAAATCCCACCGCGCAAAGCCATTTCGGCGACACGTACTTCATCAATTTCGGCACCAGCGGGATCAGGAACAGCTGCGGCACGCCCATCCACATGATCACTTCGCCGATTTGCAGGGCGTTGTAGTTCTGGATCTGCGCCAGGTACAGCGGCAGCAGGTAGATCGAGCCATACAGCCCTACGCCCATGCCCAGGCTGGAAATACTCGACAGGCCGAAGTTGCGGTTGGCCAGGATCCCGAGGTTGATCAGCGGGTTGGGCTTGGACAACTGCACGATGACAAAGGTAATCAGGCTCAACAGCGCGATGCTGCCCAGGCTGACAATCAGGCTCGACTCCAGCCAGTCCTTGCGATGCCCTTCTTCAAGAAACACCTGCAGACAACCGAGGCCCACGGCCAGGGTCAGGATGCCCATGTAGTCGGTGCTTTTGAGTAGCTCCCAGTGCGCGGCCTTTTTCTCCAGGCCGTAGAGCAGGCCGGCGATCATCAACAGGCCTGGCGGTACGTTGATATAGAAGATGTATTCCCAGCCCCAGTTCTCCGTGAGCCAGCCGCCAATGGTCGGGCCAATGGAGGGGGCGAAGGTGGCCGTCATGGCGAACATTGCCATGCCCTTGGCGCGGTGGTGTTCGGGGAGTTTGATCAGGGTCAGGGTAAAGGCCAGCGGGATCAGCGCGCCGCCGGTAAAGCCTTGCAGGGCGCGGAACACAATCATGCTTTCCAGGCTCCAGGCCATGGAGCACATCAGCGAGGCGATCAGGAAACCTACCGAGACCCACACCGCCAGGCGCCGTGCCGACAGCAACTGCACCAGCCAGGCGGTGAGGGGGATCATGATGATTTCGGCGACAAGGTAGGAGGTGGAAATCCATGAGCCTTCTTCCAGGGTGGCCGACAGTGCGCCCTGGATATCTTTGAGCGAGGAGTTGGTGATCTGGATGTCGAGCACCGCCATAAAGGCGCCGAGCATCACGCTCATCACCGCGATCCAGTCGCGCCGGGTCGGTTCGCCGACGGGGCGCAGCAGTTGATCACCGGCCATGGTCAGGGTCTTGGATCTTTACTTTGACGGTGACCGACATGCCGGGGCGGATTTTGCCCTGCAGCGGGTTGTCGGCGGCAAACGTGAGTTTTACCGGGATCCGTTGTACGACTTTGGTGAAGTTGCCGGTGGCATTGTCTGGCGGTAACAGGCTGAACTGCGCGCCGGAGGCCGCGAACAGGCTGTCGACCCGGGCCTCGATGGGCGTGTCGCCGTAGGCGTCGAAGGTCAGTTCGGCCGACTGCCCGGGGGCCATATGGCCGATCTGGGTTTCCTTGAAGTTGGCCTGGATCCAGATGTCCTGGTCGGGAACGATGGACAGCAGGTAGGCGCCGGCCTGCACATATTGGCCATTGCGCGCGGCGCGCTGGCCGATCAGGCCGCTGATGGGCGCGTGGATTTCGCTGCGGGTCAGGTTCAGCTCGGCTTGGGCCAGATCGGCGCGGGCATTGGCGATCTGCGCGTCGAGACGCTTGATCTCGGCGTTCAGGGCGCTGACCTGCTGGCGCTGGCCTTGCAAGTCGGCCTGGGCCTTGGCCACTTGGGAGCGGGCGATATGGCTGTCGGCGGACAGGGTGGTGACGCGTTCTTCCGAGACGTAGCCGGGTTTGCGCAGGGTTTGCGCGCGGGACAAGTCGATCTGCGCGCGGCCCAGGGTCGCCTGGCTGGACGACACCTGGGCATCGGCGGCGGCGATCAGGCTGGCCTGCTGGGTCAGCTTGCTCGTGGCCTGCAAGCGTTCGGCCTCACGGGTGGCAAGGGTCGCGTTGGCGCGGTCGATGGCCAGCAAGAAGTCGTCCTGTTCCAGGATGACCAGCAACTGGCCCTTTTCCACATGCTCGTTATCGCCCACCTTGACCTCGGCGATACGTGCGCCGAGCTGGCTGGAGATCCGCGTTATCTCGCCCTGCACGTAGGCGTTGTCGGTGCTTTCATAGAAGCGCCCCTTGAAGAACCAGTGGGCAAAGAAACCCGCGGCGATCAGGGCGACGATAAACAGGAAGATAAACAGGCGGCGTTTGAGTTGGGCAGGCATGGCGGCGCAGTGTCAGTTACAAAAGGTAATGGAATATAGCCAGCTAACGATCTGGCAAATAGCTATGTCGTGGTTGCAGCCCCAACCTTGGCTTATATGCCCTTTGTTGATCGGCCTACGCTGGAGCCGGGGGGCTTGGGGCTGTTACCATTCGCCCCTTGTTTTATTTTCAGCTTTATTGCCCATTCGAGACCCGCCATGACCACCGTCCGCACGCGCATCGCGCCATCGCCTACTGGGGATCCCCACGTCGGTACTGCCTACATCGCCTTGTTCAACTACTGCTTTGCCAAGCAGCATGGCGGCGAATTCATCCTGCGGATCGAAGACACGGACCAGGTACGTTCGACCCGTGAGTCGGAACAGCAGATTTTCGATGCCCTGCGCTGGTTGGGCATTACCTGGGCTGAAGGCCCGGATGTGGGCGGCCCACACGGCCCTTATCGCCAGAGCGAGCGCAGCGACATCTACAAGAAGTACACCCAGCAACTGGTCGACATGGGTCATGCCTTCCCGTGCTTCTGCACTGCCGAAGAACTGGACCAGATGCGCGCCGAGCAACAGGCCCGTGGCGAAACCCCACGCTACGACGGCCGCGCGCTGCTGCTGTCCAAAGAAGAAGTGGCCCAGCGCCTGGCTGCCGGCGAGCCTCACGTCATCCGTATGAAAGTGCCGAGCGAAGGCGTGTGCGTGGTGCCGGACATGCTGCGTGGCGACGTGGAGATCCCGTGGGATCGCATGGACATGCAAGTGCTGATGAAGACCGATGGCCTGCCGACGTACTTCCTGGCCAACGTGGTCGATGATCACCTGATGGGCATCACCCACGTGCTGCGCGGCGAAGAATGGCTGCCGTCGGCACCGAAACTGATCCTGCTCTACGAGTACTTCGGTTGGGAACAGCCGCAGCTGTGCTACATGCCGCTGCTGCGTAACCCGGACAAGAGCAAGCTGTCCAAGCGCAAGAACCCGACTTCGGTGACGTTCTACGAGCGCATGGGCTTTATGCCTGAAGCGATGCTCAACTACCTGGGCCGCATGGGCTGGTCGATGCCGGACGAGCGCGAGAAGTTCTCGTTGCAGGAAATGGTCGATAACTTCGACCTCTCGCGCGTGTCGCTGGGCGGGCCGATCTTCGATATCGAGAAGCTGTCGTGGCTCAACGGCCAATGGCTGCGTGACCTGCCGGTGCAAGAGTTTGCCAGCCGTGTGCAGCAGTGGGCGTTGAACCCCGAGTACATGATGAAGATCGCGCCGCTGGTGCAGGGCAGGGTGGAGACGTTCAGCCAGGTCGCCCCGCTGGCCAGCTTCTTCTTTGCCGGTGGCCTGAGCCCGGATGCCAAGCTGTTCGAGTCCAAGAAACTCTCGGGTGACCAGGTTCGCCAGTTGATGCAGTTGATCCTGTGGAAGCTCGAAAGCCTGCGCCAGTGGGAGAAGGATGCAATCACCGCGACCATCCAGGCCGTGGTCGAATCCCTGGAATTGAAGCTGCGCGATGCCATGCCGCTGATGTTTGCCGCCATTACCGGGCAAGCCAGTTCGGTGTCGGTACTGGATGCGATGGAAATCCTTGGCCCTGACCTGACCCGTTTCCGTCTGCGCCAAGCCCTTGATTTGCTTGGTGGTGTGTCGAAGAAAGAAAACAAGGAATGGGAAAAGCTGCTGGGCGCGATCGCTTAAACAGCCTGTTGCAGCGACGAAACCCCGGTTTTCTGGGGTTTCGTCGGTAAGTGATTGTTATCCCGGCAAAAAACTTTGGAAATTGTTGAAAATAAATTTGACACGTTTCCAAACCGCCATTAAGATTCGCCCCGTCCTCACCGATGAGGGGCTATAGCTCAGCTGGGAGAGCGCTTGCATGGCATGCAAGAGGTCAACGGTTCGATCCCGTTTAGCTCCACCAATTTACAGGTTCAAGGTCTGGCCACACCGTCCTTGAATCGATCAGTTCTCAGCGCTGATCAGTTGTACAGAAGGTTTTGTCCCCTTCGTCTAGTGGCCTAGGACACCGCCCTTTCACGGCGGTAACAGGGGTTCGAGTCCCCTAGGGGACGCCAGTTTCAACAAGCAGCTCGAAAGGTCTGCTGCGCCGCGAGGCGAAAAATCCGGGGCTATAGCTCAGCTGGGAGAGCGCTTGCATGGCATGCAAGAGGTCAACGGTTCGATCCCGTTTAGCTCCACCAATTTACAGGTTCAAGGTCTGGCCACACCGTCCTTGAATCGATCAGTTCTCAGCGCTGATCAGTTGTATAGAAGGTTTGTGTCCCCTTCGTCTAGTGGCCTAGGACACCGCCCTTTCACGGCGGTAACAGGGGTTCGAGTCCCCTAGGGGACGCCACGATTACCCGCTCTGCGGGATTTTTAAGGGTCATTCAATTATTGAATGGCCCTTTTGTTTGTCTGGCGTTTGGGTTTTCTCCCTCCCTCTTCAAAAAACTTCTTCTGACCAACGGTCGAATTCACCGCTTGCTAAAAAGTATTATGAAGATAATATTTTAACCGTAATATTCGGAGGCCGTCATGAGCGATAAAAAAGCGCAAACCCGTGAACGTATTCTGCAGGCCGCCAGTTCCGCGCTGATCCAGCGTGGCCCGGCCGAACCGAGTGTGGGTGAAGTCATGGGGGCCGCGGGGCTGACCGTGGGTGGCTTCTACGCCCACTTTGAAAGCAAGGACGCCTTGATGCTGGAGGCGTTCGAGCAGCTATTGGCGCGGCGTCGGGCGTCTATCGACGACATGGATCCCAGCCTGACAGGCGAAGAGCGGCGCGCCCTGGTGGCGGCGTTCTACTTGTCGCGCAAGCACCGTGATTCTACCGCCCAGGCCTGCCCGATCCCGGCCACGGTCGGCGAGATGAGCCGCTTGCCGGATGAGTTTCGCGAGGTGCTCAACCAGCACGTCGAACTGATGGCTGCGCAACTGGCCGCCAGCCCGGAAGACACCGACAAGGCCCTGGCCGACATGGCCTTGATGATTGGTGGCCTGGCCTTGGCTCGGGCCTTGGGGCCTGGCGAATTGTCGGATCGTGTATTGCGCGCCTCCAAGTCGGCAGTGCGCTGAACAAGGCTCATGAGCCTGGGGAGTGAATGGATGAGCACCTTGAGCTGGATTCGTCGCGTCAATGGCACCTTGGGCAGGTTGGCGCCGCAGACCATTGCCAATCAGATGCGTCGCGCCTTCATGACGCCGCGGGACTTGCCGCCGAGGGATTGGGAGTTGCCGCTGCTGGCGCAGGCCGAGCGCATTACCTTGCGCTTTGGCCTGTCGGCCCTGCGCTGGGGCCAGGGCCCGACGGTGCTGATGATGCATGGCTGGGAAGGGCGTCCGACCCAGTTCGCCAGCCTGATCGATGCACTGGTGGGCGCGGGTTACTCGGTGATTGCCCTTGACGGTCCGGCCCATGGTCGTTCGCCGGGCCGCGAAGCCCATGTGGTGCTGTTTGCCCGGGCGATGCTGGAAGCTGCCGCTGAGTTGCCACCCTTGCACGCGGTGGTTGGCCACTCCATGGGTGGCGCCAGTGCGATGCTGGCCATCCAACTGGGCCTGCGCACCAATGCGCTGGTGAGCATTGCTGCCCCTTCACGCTTGCTGGATGTATTGCGCGGCTTTGCTGGCGTAGTCGGCATGCCGGAGCGGGCGCGTGCGGCGTTTATCCAGGAGGTCGAGTATTCCCTGGGCATTCCGCTCAAGCACCTGGATGTGGCTCATTATCAAATGAATATCCCCGGGCTGATCGTGCATGCCGAAGACGATACCTTCGTCCCGGTCAAAGCTTCGCAGATGATTCACGAGGCCTGGTTCGACAGCCGCCTGTTGCGCCTGGAGCAGGGTGGGCACCAGAAGGTCCTGGCCGACCCGCGAGTGGTCGAAGGCGTGCTGGCGCTGCTGGCTGGCTGTCGTGAGCCGGCGCGGCAAACCGCTTGAGTGCAACGATGGGTTACACTGCTCCCCGCCGACACTAATCGACCGGGAGCAGGGCATGGGCTGGGACTTGGCAAAGCCGTTTATCATTGATCTGCAGGTGGCCCCTGAGGACATCGATGGCCTGGGGCATGCCAACAATGCTGTCTATGTGTCGTGGCTGGAGCGTTGCGCCTGGCGCCATTCCCAGCGCCTGGGCCTGGACCTCACCGAGTACCGGCGCCTGGACCGGGCCATGGCAGTGGTGCGCCACGAAATCGATTACCTGGCGGCCGGCTACGAAGGCGATGAGCTGCAACTGGCAACCTGGATCGTCGATTGGGACCAGCGCCTGAAAATGACCCGGCACTTCCAACTGATGCGCCCCAGCGATGGCACCACCTTGTTGCGTGCGCAAACCACCTTTGTCTGTATCGAACTCTCCAGCGGTAAGCCCAAGCGCATGCCGGCGGAGTTTATCGAGGGCTATGGCGTGGCGCTTACGGCATTGTCCATGTAGGAGCGAGCTTGCTCGCGAAGAGCGTGAGTACGCCACGGGTATCAGGTTCCCCGCGTTATCGTTGACGTTCATCGCGAGCAAGCTCGCTCCTACAGGGGGCGGTAGGGTTAACGGTTGCTGTGGGAAACCCAGTAAACTGCGCCACGTTTTTCGTTGAGTGTTTTCCATGCAAATTGCTTTGGCACCCATGGAGGGGTTGGTCGACAACATCCTGCGGGACGTGCTGACCCAGGTGGGCGGTATCGATTGGTGCGTGACCGAATTTATCCGGGTCAACGACCGCCTGCTGACCCCTGCCTATTTCCACAAGCTTGCTCCTGAACTGTTGCACGGTGCCAAGACCGCTGCGGGCGTGCCATTGCGCGTGCAGTTGCTGGGCTCCGACCCCGTGTGCCTGGCGGAAAACGCCGCGTTGGCCTGTGAGCTGGGTTCTGAAGTGATCGACCTGAACTTCGGCTGCCCGGCCAAGACCGTCAACAAGTCCCGCGGTGGCGCGGTGCTGCTCAAAGAGCCGGAACTGCTCAACCAGATCGTCGAACACGTGCGCCGCGCTGTGCCAGCGCATATCCCGGTGACCGCCAAGATGCGCCTGGGCTTCGACAGCCCGGACGGCGCGCTGGTGTGCGCCACGGCCCTGGCCGAAGGCGGTGCAGCGCACATTGTGGTGCATGCACGGACCAAGGCTGATGGCTACAAGCCGCCAGCCCATTGGGAGTGGATCCCGCGTGTGCAGGACGTGGTCAAGGTGCCGGTGTTCGCCAACGGCGATATCTGGAGTGTTGATGACTGGCGGCGCTGCCGGGAAATCAGCGGTGTCGAAGACATCATGCTCGGTCGCGGCCTGGTTGCACGGCCCGACCTGGCCCGGCAAATCGCGGCCGCGCGGGCTGGCGAAGAAGTGGTCGAGATGACTTGGGAGCAGATGCAGCCCATGCTCCAGGAGTTCTGGACGCAATCGGTGGCGCAGTTGACTGAGCGCCAGGCGCCTGGCCGACTGAAGCAATGGCTGGCCATGTTGACGCGTAATTACCCGCAAGCCGTTGAGCTGTTCACAGCCTTGCGGCGTGAAACCGATCTGGAGCAAGTCAGCCGCTTGCTGGGGATGCCCCATCCGCAAGCGGTCTGAAAGTTTCTTGAAAATGTCTCTTGAAATGCAATCAGCGGGCCTTATCTAGGGATTACACGATGCCGAATTCGGGTCGTGGAGATAAAAAACCTTGCTGATATTTCAGGAGATTTGACCATGAGTACCGCATTTTCCCTGGCGCCGCTGTTCCGCTCTTCCGTGGGTTTCGATCGTTTCAACGACCTGTTCGAGACCGCACTGCGCAATGAGCCTGGCAGCAGTTACCCTCCCTATAACGTCGAGAAGCACGGCGAAGACCACTATCGCATTGTCATTGCGGCCGCTGGTTTCCAGGAAGACGATCTGGAATTGCAGGTGGAGAAAGGCGTCTTGACCGTCAGTGGCGGCAAGCGCGACACCAAGACCGAGAGCGTCACCTATCTGCATCAAGGCATTGCCCAGCGGGCTTTCAAATTGTCGTTCCGCCTGGCGGACCATATTGAGATCAAGGCCGCTGACCTGAATAACGGGTTACTGAGTGTCGATCTATTGCGAGTTGTGCCGGAAGAAGCGAAAGCCAAACGCATCCCGATCAATGGGGTGCAGAAGCCGGCTCTGCAACACTGAGTGCATGTTTTTAAAATTGTCATCACTTTGAAAAAGGGCGCCTCTGGCGCCCTTTTTTTGTTTAAGGCACTGAGGGAAACGTAGGTGGTTTAACGGGTGGCAGTGATAGTTATGACTAGTTGAGGCGTGGTGTTTTATTTTTTTGTACTAGCAGGTATGTGTAACTTGTTTTTGTTTTTATGCAGAATTGGATGTTGTAGAGGAGGTTTTGTTTTTAGGTTTTTCCGGGAGTAACAACTGTATTGTTTGCGCGGGAGATATCATGAGGCGTGTCGCAAGGGGGCAAGCAATGATGACGTTTTTTTTCATTAAGGCAGTTTATTAATGGGTGTGACGTTATTTCTTTCAAGGAAAGGCCTGGAGAACCGGTGTTCTGTAGAAGTCCATAGGTAAAAATCCGAAGTTTTCTATTGGTGTCCTTATGTTTTTGACGATTTCTGGAACTCGAACGCTTTTTGCCCCACGAAACCAGTGACTTTGATTCGGTTGCTGCCGCTTCAGGTCGTAAGTAAATAGTGTTCGTTCTGGGTATTTGAATACCCTGGTGCTGTTCTGAGAAGAGGAATGACTAATGTCTTATCTATCTGTTAATAATCCTCCGAGCGTTAATCTCGGTAATCGTCAAGTTGATCTGCCTGCACCGATGCCTACTCCACTTGGTGGTAGTGATGCGAGTAAGTTACTTGGCCATAACCCGAAAGTTTTTCCCGAGCAAATCCGGAATGTTGAGGTCGGGCGGGACAGCGCAACCGTTGGTACGGATGCTCTTTCAAAATTGCTTGATATGTTTGAGCTTCTATTCAAGGCCATGCGAGATGTTTTGTCTGGCAAAACAAAATCGCCTGACGCCCAGCCCGCTGCTGATAAGCCTTCTGAGACCAGGCCGCTACCAGGGAGCAACCCGGTGATTGGGGGCAAGGACGCCAAGGTGCAGGTTGAAGCGGACAAGCAACCCGAGAAGAAACCGGACGCCGAAAGCAAGCCAGCGATCCCGGGCAAGGACGCCAAGGTGCAGGTTGAGGCAGACAAGCAA
>NZ_CVTS01000027.1:0-75617 GCF_900004755.1 Pseudomonas sp. 25 R 14
AGGAGCGAGTTGCGGCTTTTTTAGTGCTGCAGGATTTTTTCGAGGAAGTGCTGCGCACGTTCGGAACGGGCGCTGATATCACCGAAGAACTCCTCTTTGGGGCAGTCTTCGATGATCTTGCCGGCGTCCATGAAGATCACGCGGTCGGCCACTTTACGGGCGAAGCCCATTTCGTGGGTCACGCACATCATGGTCATGCCTTCCTGGGCCAGTTGCACCATCACGTCCAGTACTTCGTTGACCATTTCCGGGTCCAGGGCCGAGGTCGGTTCGTCGAACAGCATGACGATCGGGTCCATGGCCAGTGCACGGGCAATCGCCACGCGCTGCTGCTGGCCGCCGGACAGTTGGCCCGGGTGCTTGTCCTTGTGCGCCGACAGACCCACACGTTCCAGCAATTGCAGGCCTTTCTTCTTGGCCTCTTCTTCGCTGCGACCCAACACTTTCACCTGCGCGACGGTCAGGTTCTTGATGATGGTCATGTGCGGGAACAGTTCGAAGTGCTGGAACACCATACCGACGCGCGAGCGCAGTTTTGGCAGGTTGGTCTTCGGGTCGGCAATCGAGGTGCCGTCGACCACAACGTCACCTTTCTGGAACGGTTCCAGGGCGTTGACGCACTTGATCAGGGTGGATTTGCCCGAGCCGGACGGCCCGCACACCACGATCACTTCGCCTTTTTTGACATCAGTGCTGCAATCGGTCAGCACCTGGAAGTCGCCATACCACTTGTTGATATTCTTGATAGAGATCATACGGCAAACCTTTTTTGCAGACGCTTGACCAGCAGCGAGGCGGCAAAGCTGATGATGAAGTAGACGACACCGGCGAAGATCAGGAACTCATTGGAACGCCCGATGATGTCGCCATTGGCGCGCGAAGCATTGAGGAAGTCCACCAGGCCCACGGTGTAGACCAGCGAGGTGTCCTGGAACAGGATGATGCTCTGCTGCAACAGCAGCGGGGTCATCTTGCGGAACGCCTGGGGCAGGATGATCAGGCGCATGGTCTGGCCGTAGGTCATGCCCATCGCTTGTGCTGCAGCCATCTGGCCCTTGGGGATCGACTGTACGCCGGCCCGCACGATTTCGCAGAAGTACGCCGCCTCGAACATCATGAACGCTACGACGCAGGAGGTGAATGCACCGATTGGCGTGTCTTCGCCGGTGATCCAGCGCAATACGAACGGCACCGCCAGGTAGAACCAGGTGATCACCAGCAGCAGCGGGATCGAGCGGAAGTAGTTCACATAGGCGCCAGCCACGCGCGACAGCAGTTTGCTGGAGGACAGGCGCATCAACGCCAGGATGGTGCCGAGGATGATGCCGCCGACCACGCCCATGACCATCAGCTTCAAGGTCATGACCATGCCGTTCCACAGGCCGGGGATGGCCGGGATAATGCCGCTGAAATCGAATTCCATTATTTACCCCCCACGGAAATCAGGCCGGGCACTGCGACTTTCTTCTCGACCAGGCGCATCAGCAGCATCAGGCTCATGTTCAGGGTGAAGTAGATCAGCGTGGCCAGGGTGAAGGCTTCGAACAGGTTGGCCGAGAATTCGGCGGTCTGCTTGGTTTGCGCCAACAGTTCCATCAGGCCGATCAAGGACGCCACGGAGGAGTTCTTGAAGACGTTGAGGAACTCCGAGGTAAGCGGCGGAATGATGATCCGGTAGGCCTGGGGCAGCAGCACGTTCCAGTAGATCTGCGACAGGCTGAAGCCCATGGCGCGCGCGGCGGCTTCCTGGCCACGGGGCAGCGCCTGGATGCCGGTACGCACTTGTTCACATACGCGGGCGGCGGTGAACAGGCCCAGGCACACGACAACGCTCAGGTAGGCCGAGGTGGTCGGGTTCAAGTCTTGTTTGTACCAGTCCTGCAGGTTCTGCGGCAGCAGGTCGGGTACCAGGAAGTACCAGATGAACAGCTGAACCAGCAGTGGCACGTTACGAAAAAGTTCTACATAGCAGGTCGCGATGCCGGCCACGAGGCGGTTAGGCATCGTACGCATCACGCCTAGCATCGAGCCCAGCAGCAAGGCGACGATCCAGGCCACGATGGCGATGGCGATGGTCCAGCCCAAACCGGAGATGAACCAGTCGAGATAGGTCTCGCTGCCCACGCCGGTGGACTTGAAGAATACGCCCCAGTCCCAGTTGTAATTCATTAGGGTCTCCCCCGAAATCGATCGATGTACAAGCACCCGCTTGGGGAAAATCCATTCCCGCCTGACGGTGAACGTCAGGCACACGCGATCGGCTCGGAAACCGCCAGGTCGAGTGTTCCAAATAATGCCAGCAGGTAGTAACAGGCACCTGAGGGAGGGTTGGCTCCCTCAGGGGATAAGGTTAGTTCGGAATCAGGACTTTTTTTCAGCCGTTTTGTCGTCAGCCGCTTTGTCAGTCGGGTTGGCGATCAGGGCCTTGAGTTCGTCGCTCATCGGGAACATCAGGTTCAGGCCTTTTGGTGGGATCGGCGAGCTGAACCACTTGGTGTAGATGTTGTTGATTTCGCCGGACTTGTAGGTAGCGACGATGGCGTCATCCACAGCCTTCTTGAACGGGGCATCGCCTTTGCGAACCATGCAGCCGTAGATTTCGAAGGATTGTGGGGTGCCGGTCACGGCCCAGTCGGTTGGCTTCTTGGCCTTGGCCATTTCACCGGCCAGCAGTGCGTCGTCCATCATGAAGGCAACGGCACGGCCGCTTTCCAGCATCTGGAAGGATTCACCGTGGTCCTTGGCGGAGATGACGTTCATGCCCATTTGCTTGTCAGCGTTCATGGACTTGAGGATGCGCTCGGAGGTGGTACCGGCGGTGGTTACGACGTTCTTGCCCTTGAGGTCAGCGAAATCCTTGTAGGTCGAGTCCTTTTTGGACAGCAGACGGGTACCGATTTCGAAGATGCCGACGGAGAAGTCGACTTGCTGCTGACGCTCGACGTTGTTGGTGGTGGAACCACATTCAACGTCCACGGTGCCGTTCTGCACCAGCGGGATACGGGTTTGCGAGGTGACCAGGTTGTATTTGACCTTCAGCTCGCCTTCTTTCATGCCGAGGTCTTTCTCGACAGCCTTGACGATGGCCAGTTGAATGTCGTGGGAGTAGCCCACTGGCTTGCCCGAGCCGTCTGCGATGTAGGAGAACGGGATGGAGGCGTCGCGGTGGCCCAGGGTGATGGTGCCCGACTCTTTGATTTTCTTCAGGGTGCCGGTGAGCTCAGCGGCAAAAACTGGAGTGCTAATCAGAGCGGCAGCGATAGCTGCGCCCAAAATATGGGGAACGATACGCATCAATACTTCCTCGACATTTGTTTTTTTTATGAAGCCTGGACGGCTCTTTCGATACAGCGAATGCCTGTGACGGCTCCTGAAGCATCTCAGGCAAACACGTACCAAGTGTAGAGCATGAGTCGTGCCAGACCGTTAATAAAAGTCTAACTATATGATTTATATGGTTATTAACTTTATGTGACGCTGTTTAATCGATGTTTAAGTCCGGCAAACCGAATCGGCGACAGCAGCGTGTTCGGAAAACCGAATCCATAGGTGTTGGCTTACCGTCGATTGTCATCAGTCAGTCCGCCATCGCAGGCAAGCCAGCTCCCACATTGATCGCATTTCACATTAAGACGGCCATAAAAAACCCCTGGACCTTCCGGTGCAGGGGCTTCGTTAATCAGGCCGCTTCGATCTTGCTGCGGTTCTGCTCGACCTTGATCAGGTAGCGCTGCAGGTTCTCCTGCTCTTCGGGGGTGGTGAACAGCCCGAGTTTGGTGCGGCGCCACAGGATGTCGTAGGCCTGGGTCGCCCATTCCTCGGCGCACAGGTAGTCGACTTCCCGGGTGTAGAGGCCACCGCCCAGGTGCTCACCCATGTCTTCCAGCGATTGCACGCCTTCAAGCAGGCGCCAGGTGCGGCTGCCATAGGTCGTCGACCAGCGCCGGGCGATTTCGCTGGGGATCCACTCGAACTTGCTGCGAATATCCGTGGCCAGGGCTTCTGGTGTGGTCATGTCTTCGCCGCCGGGCAGGCTGGCCTTGGCGGTCCAGCTTGGCTTGATATGTGGGAAGTACGGGGCCAGTTGCGCCAGTGCCGATTCGGCCAATTTGCGGTAGGTGGTCAGCTTGCCGCCGAACACCGACAGGATCGGCGCTTCTTCGCCCGTGCCCGACAGCGCCAGGGTGTAGTCGCGGGTAATGGCCGACGGGTTGTCGGATTCGTCGTTGCACAGCGGGCGCACGCCGGAATAGGTGTGCACGATGTCGTCGCGGCTCAACTGCTGCTTGAAGTGGGCATTGACCACATTGAGCATGTAGTCCGTTTCACCTTCGGTAATCGCCACTTTTGCCGGATCGCCGGTGTACTCACGGTCGGTGGTACCGATGATGGTCAGGTGATTGAGGTACGGAATGGTGAAGACGATGCGCCCGTCTTCGTTCTGCAGGATGTGCGCGTGGGCACCTTCGTACAGTTTCGGCACGATCAGGTGGCTGCCCTGGATCAGGCGGATGCCGTAGGGCGAATCCAGCTTCAGGTCATCCTTGATGAACTTGGCTACCCACGGGCCGGCAGCGTTCACCAGCGCCTTGGCGCGGATCGAGAACAGGCTGCCATCGGCACGTTCCAGGTGCAGATGCCACAGGCCCTTGCTGCGACGGGCGCTGACGCAACGGGTCTGGGTGTGGATATGTGCACCTTTTTCCCGGGCTGCCATGGCATTGAGCACTACCAGGCGCGCGTCATCCACCCAGCAGTCGGAGTATTCGAAGCCTTTGGTGATTGTGCTTTTCAGCGGGCTGTCGGCGCCGAACTTCAGGCTTTTGGAGCCGGCGAGTTTTTCGCGTTTGCCGAGGTGGTCATACAGGAACAGGCCGGCGCGAATCATCCAGGCCGGGCGCAGGTGCGGGCGATGGGGCAGCACAAAGCGCATCTGCTTGACGATGTGCGGGGCCTTGGCCAGCAGCACTTCGCGCTCTGCCAGGGCTTCGCGCACCAGGCGGAATTCGTAATGTTCAAGATAGCGCAGGCCGCCGTGGATCAGCTTGCTGCTGGCGGACGAAGTGTGGCTGGCCAGGTCGTCCTTTTCGCAAAGGAAAACCGACAGGTCGCGACCGGCCGCGTCTGCCGCGATGCCCACGCCATTGATCCCACCGCCAATAACGGCGACGTCATAGACTTCGGCTAGGGGTGGAGCAGGCAAGGTAGAAAGGGGCATCGGCGGGCCTCACGATGTATTTTTAATATTGGAATTCGAACATTAATGTTCATTTGCGAAAATGGTAGCTCATAAACGCAGGCGCAGCCAGTCGACTTCGATTGAAAAAACTCATCGAAGGGCCGAAAAAGGAAAATTTGTGAACATTGAGCCGGGTGCTGGCTCAAGAGAGTTGTTGCCCTACAGGCAGCCATCGCGGGCAAGCCCGCTCCCACAGTTGGAATGCGATCAACCTGTGGGAGCGGGCTTGCCCGCGATGACGGTGGTCCAGGCGCCAGAGATCTCAGGGATAGATCAGACGACTTCCAGGCGAATCTTATGCTGATTGAGCAACTGCACCAGCGCCGGCACCGGCGGCTGATCGGTGACCAGGCAATCAATCAAACTGATCGGCCCCAGGCGAATCATGGCATTGCGCCCGAATTTGCTGGAGTCCGCCGCCAGGATCACCTTGCGCGCATTGGCAATGATCGCCTGGGAAACCCGCACTTCCTGGTAGTCGAAGTCCAGCAGGCTGCCGTCCTCATCAATGCCGCTGATACCTACCAGGGCAAAGTCGACCTTGAACTGGTTGATGAAGTCCACGCTGGCCTGGCCTACCACACCGCCGTCACGGCGCACATTGCCGCCGGTCAGCAGCACATCGAAGTCGTCCTTGGCGCTGAGCATCATGGCGACGTTGAGGTTGTTGGTGATGATTTTCAGGTGGCTGTGGTTGAGCAGCGCCCGGGCGATGGATTCGGTGGTGGTGCCGATATTGATGAACAGCGAGGCGTGATCGGGGATCTGTGCGGCAATGGCTTCGCCGATACGCTGTTTTTCATCGCGCATCTGGTCGGCACGCATGGCGTACTCGGTGTTTTCGACACTGGAGTCATAGGCCGCGCCGCCGTGGTAGCGCCGTAGCAGGTTGGCATCTGCCAGTTGATTGATATCGCGGCGGATGGTTTGCGGGGTGACAACGAACAGCTGCGCCATTTCCTCGATGCTGACGTAGCCGCGTTCGCGGACCAGTTCGAGGATTTGCTGCTGACGGGGAGGCAGATTCATGGGGCGTCCTTTGGGCTGCCGTACAAAAAAGTGGCCCATGATGACGCAGGAATCTGCTCCCTGCCAGTTACAACCCTAAGTGGGTCCGGCGCTTGGCTTATTCGGCGCCTTCGTGGGGTTCCCAGTCGCGGGTGCGGCTGACCGCTTTTTTCCAGCCGGCGTAGAGTTTTTCTTTGGCTGGCTCGTCCAGTTGCGGTTCGAATTCACGCTCGATCACCGCCTTGCCACGCAGTTCTTCCAGGCTGCCCCAGAAACCACAGGCCAGGCCGGCCAGGTAAGCGGCGCCCAATGCAGTGGTTTCGCGCATTTGCGGTCGTTCGACCTGGGTGCCAAGGATGTCGGCCTGGAACTGCATCAGGAAGTTGTTGGCCACTGCGCCGCCGTCTACCCGTAGGGATTTGAGGCGTTCACCGGAATCCTGCTGCATGGCGTCGAGCACGTCGCGAGTCTGGTAGGCAATCGACTCCAGGGCTGCACGAATGATGTGATCCACGCGTACGCCACGGGTCAGGCCGAACAGCGCGCCACGGGCATACGGGTCCCAGTACGGCGCGCCCAGGCCAGTGAAGGCCGGTACCAGGTACACGCCGTTGCTGTCCTTGACCTTGTTGGCGAAGTATTCGGTGTCGTGGGCATCGTTGATGATCTTCAGCTCGTCACGCAGCCATTGCACGGTGGAGCCGCCGTTGAAGACAGCGCCTTCGAGGGCATAGGCCACTTCGCCACGGGGGCCGCAAGCGATGGTGGTGAGCATGCCGTGCTTGGATTTGACTGCCTTGTCGCCGGTGTTCATCAGCAGGAAGCAGCCGGTGCCGTAGGTGTTTTTCGCCTGGCCCGGCTCGACGCACATCTGGCCGAACAGGGCGGCTTGCTGGTCACCAGCGATACCGCCGATGGCAATCCCGCTTTTGGTACGGCCATAGATTTCCGAGGAGGATTTAACTTCTGGCAGCATTTCCCGTGGGATATCCAGCACCTCCAGCATCTTCGCGTCCCACTCCAGGGTGTGGATGTTGAAGAGCATGGTGCGCGAGGCGTTGGTGTAGTCGGTGACGTGGGTCTTGCCACCGGTAAATTTCCAGATCAGCCAGCTGTCGATGGTGCCGAACAGCAGCTCGCCATTGCGCGCGCGTTCACGGCTGCCTTCGACGTTATCGAGGATCCACTTCAACTTGGTGCCGGAGAAGTACGGGTCGGTGACCAGGCCGGTGGTGTCGCTGATGTATTGCTCGTGGCCGTCGCGCTTGAGCTGCTGGCAGATCTCGGTGCTGCGGCGGCATTGCCAGACGATGGCGTTATAGATCGGGCGGCCGGTGATCTTGTCCCAGACCACCGTGGTTTCACGCTGGTTGGTGATGCCGATGGCGGCGACCTGATCGTGGTGCAGGCCGGCTTGCGCCAGGGCCTCGACCATCACGGCGCTCTGGGTGGCGAAGATTTCCATCGGGTCATGCTCGACCCAGCCGGCTTGCGGGTAGTGCTGGACGAATTCACGTTGGGCGGTGCACACCACGTTGGCGTCACGATCAAAGATGATCGCCCGTGAACTGGTGGTGCCCTGATCAAGGGCAATGATGTAGTTCTTATTCTCTGTGTCGGTCATGTCGATTGCCTTGGACGGAAAAAGGGAGTGGGTGAGTAGCCTGGGCCGCAAAGGGCAGGAGGGCTCAGGCTACCGCTATCAGGATGTTCGGGTATTACCGCTGGCGGCGGTGTCGGCTGCATCAGTTGTAGCAGGTGCGGCGTTGGGCAAGTGGCGGGCAATCAGCCCGCGATAGGCCGCAGCGCCGAGGCAGGCACCGACAATCGGTGCAAAGATCGGAATCAGGAAGTACGGAATGTCGCGCCCGCCAGTGAAGGCCATTTCACCCCAACCGGCGAAAAAGGTCATCAGTTTGGGGCCGAAATCACGGGCCGGGTTCATCGCAAACCCAGTCAAAGGGCCCATGGCGCTGCCGATGACGGCGATCAACAGACCGATCAGCAGCGGGGCCAGGGGGCCGCGGGGCAGGCCATTATTGTCATCGGTCAGGGCCATGATCACGCCCATGAGGATGGCGGTGATGACCATTTCCACCAGAAACGCCTGGGCTGTATTCAGCAAGGCGTGAGGGTAGGTGGAGAACACCGAGGCCAACTCCAGGCTGGCTGCGGAGCCACGGACCATCTGGTGGGTTTGTTCGTAATCGAAAAGCAGGTTGCTGTAGAGCGTGTAAACCAACGCGGCGGAACAAAAGGCGCCGGCGACCTGGGCGATGATATAGAAGGGCAGTTTGCGTTTGTCGAAGTCGGCAAAAATGCACAGCGCGATACTGACGGCTGGATTGAGATGAGCCCCGGAAATGCCGGCGCTCAGGTAGATCGCCATGCTCACGCCGATCCCCCAGATGATGCTGATTTCCCACAAGCCAAAGCTGGCACCCGCGACCTTGAGCGCAGCGACGCAGCCGGTGCCGAAGAAGATCAGCAGCGCGGTGCCGAGGAACTCGGCCATGCATTGGCTTGAAAGTGAAGGCTGTTGAAGAGCAGTTGTCATTGAAAACCTCGGTTTTTTTTCTTGTCTGGCGCGTTGTCACAACGGACAAGGCGCGATTTTCACCATGGACAGGATCCCCATCCTGTTTGTGGCTTACTGCTCGATTACTGCAGGAAGATTCGTACGGTATTCGGAAACGAAAAAATATAGACAAGAAACACTGCTGTCAAAGGTCGAAAGTGAACGGTCGGTCATTTTCTAACTATTAGTGTGATGAATGATCGCGACAGCACGACAAATGAATGGGCGGCAAGCGGGGTCAGGCTCTGCGCGGATTCGCCGCACGGCGCCCTGCACTAGAGCGTTTTGCCTGGGTTTGTCCTAGAATCGGCGGTCTGCTTTGCCACGTTTTCCCCAAGCCTGGAGCCTCCATGACACCCGCATTGGACTTGTTGAAGAAAGTTCGCGCCGAACATCGTATCCACAGTTATGAACATGACCCCAAGGCCGCCTCTTATGGCCTGGAGGCCGCGGAAAAGTTGAGCCTTGACCCGGCGCAGGTGTTCAAGACCTTGCTCGCCAGTAGCGAAAAAGGTGAGTTATTGGTGGCGGTGGTGCCAGTCGTCGGAAGTCTGGATTTGAAGGCCCTGGCTCACGCAGCAGGCGTCAAGAAAGTCGAGATGGCCGACCCGGCTGCGGCGCAGCGTTCTACCGGTTATTTGTTGGGCGGGATCAGCCCGTTGGGGCAGAAGAAACGCTTGCGCACGTTCATCGATGTGAGTGCCCAGCCTTTTGCGACAATTTTTGTCAGCGCCGGCAGGAGAGGGCTGGAGGTAGAGTTGGGAGCAGCAGTGCTGGCAGAGCACACCCAGGGTAAATTTGCGCCGATTGGCCGGGCCTGACGTCAACTTCGAAGGTATCGGCAATCTAAATGTGGGAGCGGGCTTGCTCGCGAAAGCGGTGGGTCAGTCAACCTCTATATTGGCTGATCTACCGCTATCGCGAGCAAGCCCGCTCCCACACAAGCCTGCTCTCACATTTTGGATTTGGTTGCTTCAGCTGGCAGTGCTATAGCGCCGCACACCGGACTCCACCTGCGGAATCTGCGCCGCCGTGCTCCCCGAGGCCTGGAACAGCACCAGGTGTTCGGCCGCCACGCGAATCCCGACCTGTACACCCACCTGATGATCGGCATGGCTGGGGAAGATCGACTCTAGCTGGGCCCCGGTCGGCAACTGCAGGCGGTACAAGGTCGAGGCACCCAGGAAGGTCTTGCCGACGATCTGTGCTTTCAGCGCGCTGTCCGGTGCGTAAACGATGTCATCCGGGCGCAGCAACACGTCCACTGCACAGCCGGCCGGCCAGGTGTAGGCACGATTACCGCGCAACTCACCCAGTTCAGTGGTGACCGACTCCGGCGTAATCAACTGCCCACGGATGAAATAGCCCTGGCCAATAAAGCTCGCGACATAAGGTGTCAGCGGTTCGTGATAGAGGTTGTAGGGCGTATCCCACTGCTCCAGGCGGCCCTCCTTGAACACGCCTACATGGTCACTCACGGCAAAGGCTTCTTCCTGGTCATGGGTCACCAGGATCGCACTGGTGCCACGGGCCTTCAGGATGTCCCGCACTTCATGGCTGAGCTTGCGCCGCAGTTCGCCGTCGAGGTTGGAGAAGGGCTCGTCGAGCAACAGTAATTGCGGTTCCGGCGCCAATGCACGGGCCAGGGCCACGCGTTGCTGCTGCCCGCCAGACAGTTCGTGGGGGAAGCGTTTGCCCAGGTTCTTCAGGTTGACCAGCTCCAGCAGCTCACTAACCACGCGCTCTTTGTGCGGGTGTTTGCGGATACCGAAGCCGATGTTGTCGGCCACGCTGAGATGGGGAAACAGTGCGTAGTCCTGGAACACCATGCCAATGCGACGTTTCTCCGGAGCCAGGGTAAACCCTGCACTGGAGATGACTTCGCCGGCCAGGTTGATTTCGCCTTCGTGCACCGGCTCGAACCCGGCAATTGCCCGCAGGGTGGTGGTCTTGCCACAGCCCGAGGAGCCCAGCAGGCAGCCGATATCACCTGCGTTGAGGTGCAGATTGAGGTTCTGCACCACCCGTTGGTCCTGATAGCCGCATGCCAGATTGCGCAGGTTCAGCAGAAGTGGCTGGCTCATGCGTGGTGGTACGCCGGTGGGACCAGGAACTCCAGCAAGGCCTTCTGGGCGTGCAGGCGGTTTTCTGCCTGGTCCCAGGCGACGGAGCGCGGGTCGTCCAACAGGTCGAGGCTGATTTCTTCACCGCGATGCGCCGGCAGGCAGTGCATGAACAGCACATCTGGCGCGGCGAGGTCGAGCAATTCACGGGTGACCTGATAAGGCGCAAACAGGGCCAGGCGCTTGGCGGTTTCGTCTTCCTGGCCCATGGAGGTCCAGACGTCGGTGCTCACCAGGTGCGCGCCGATCACGGCGTCTTTCGGGTCACGCACAATTTGCACGCGGGCGTCGGCCTTGGCCAGGAATTCGGCGCTGGGCTCATAGCCCACAGGGCAGGCAATGCGCAGATGGAAGTCGAACTGGATCGCCGCTTCTATATAGCTGTTGCACATGTTGTTGCCATCGCCGATCCAGGCCACGGTCTTGCCCTGGATCGAGCCGCGATGTTCGAGGAACGTCTGCATATCGGCCAGCAACTGGCACGGGTGCAGGTCATCGGACAGCCCGTTGATCACCGGTACCCGCGAGTTGGCGGCAAATTCGGTGAGCGTGCTGTGGGCGAAGGTACGGATCATCACCGCGTCGAGCATGCGCGACATGACGATGGCGCAATCGCTGATCGGCTCGCCACGGCCCAGTTGGGTGTCCCGTGGCGACAGAAAGATGGCCTGGCCGCCGAGCTGGATCATGCCGGCTTCGAAGGACAGGCGGGTACGGGTGGACGACTTCTCGAAAATCATCCCGAGTACGCGGTTTTTCAAAGGCTCGAACAGTACGCCGCGATTACGCAGGTCTTTAAGCTCAATGCCTCGACGGATCACGCTGACCAGCTCTTCGGGCGTGCAATCCATCAGGGAGAGAAAGTGCCTTGCGCTCATCATTAACTACCTTTTTGCAACAGACCGCAGATACTCAAAGCCTTGTTTATTGTGACAACGGGCGAGACCTGCGGCGAAAGCCGCACGGGGCGACGAAATAGGGGAAGGCGCGATATTGACACTAAATGTCGCGTCTTACCAATAGGCTACGGTTTTTTAGAGGGGTTCAAAGGGGCGGGAATTGCACTTTTGAGGCCTGTTTACGCACTGCAGCGGGTCATTTGTACACTGGCGTCGCGACCTTTTGCAATGTGTGATGGCGGCCTGAGGCCAGGTTGCGTCGGTTTCCTGGGCAACGCGGGCGCTCTCTGAAACATTTACTCATGCTTGGCCATGGCCTGGCCTGATGCCCGTTGATTCACGGGGCGAACGTTGCTGGCGCCACTAGTGGCCGCGGCCCATAGTTGGGCCAAAGCCCTAATAAAGAGACTGGCCATGACCAAGACTCTCCATCACCGTGCCTGCCACCTGTGCGAAGCCATCTGCGGCCTGACCCTGGAAACCACCACCTCTGAGGAGGGCGGCATCGCCATCACCTCGATCAAGGGTGACGCCCAGGACACCTTCAGCCGTGGCCATATCTGCCCCAAGGCCGTGGCCCTGCAGGATATCCAGAATGATCCCGATCGCCTGCACCAGCCGATGCTGCGGGTGGGCAGCGAATGGCAACCGATCCCGTGGGGCGAGGCCTTTACCCTGGTGGCCGAGCGGCTGGCGGGCATCCAGGCGCGGCATGGGCAGAATGCGGTGGCGGTATACCAGGGCAATCCCAGCGTGCATAACTATGGCTTGATGACTCACAGCAACTACTTTCTCGGGCAGTTGAAGACGCGCAATCGTTTCTCTGCAACGTCGGTGGACCAACTGCCTCACCACCTTTCCAGCCACCTGATGTATGGCCATGGCCTGTTGCTGCCCATCCCGGATATCGACCAGACCGACTTCATGTTGATCCTGGGCGGCAATCCACTGGCCTCCAATGGCAGCATCATGACCGTGCCAGATGTGGAAAAGCGCCTGAAGGCGATTCAGGCGCGGGGCGGCAAAGTGGTGGTGGTCGACCCCCGGCGCAGTGAGACGGCGGCCATGGCCGACCAGCATCTGTTTGTGCGTCCCGGTGGGGATGCGGCGCTACTGTTCGGGCTGCTCAACACCTTGTTTGCCGAGAACCTGACCCGCGACAGTCACCTGCCGGTGGACGGCCTGGATGAAGTGCGCCGCGCGGTTGAGGGTTTTACCGCCGAGGCCATGAGTACCCGGTGCGCGATCCCGGCGGCACAGATTCGCCAGTTGGCGCGGGATTTTGCAGCGGCAGACAAGGCGGTCTGCTACGGCCGGATGGGGGTGTCGACCCAGGCATTCGGCACCTTGTGCCATTGGTTGGTGCAGTTGATCAACCTGGTCACCGGCAATCTGGATCGGGTAGGCGGCGCCTTGTGCACCGAGCCCGCAGTGGACCTGGTGGCGGCGACCTCCGGCGGGCATTTCAATCGCTGGCAGAGTCGGGTTTCCGGGCGTCCCGAATACAGCGGTGAACTGCCGGTGTCGGCCCTGGCCGAAGAAATGCTCACCGAAGGCGAAGGGCAAATCCGCGCACTGGTAACGGTCGCCGGCAATCCGGTGTTGTCCACGCCCAATGGGCGGCAACTGGAGCAGGCGTTGGACGGCCTGGAGTTCATGGTCAGCGTGGACTTGTATATCAATGAAACCACGCGCTATGCCGACCTGATCCTGCCGTCGACCTCGGCCCTGGAAAACGATCACTACGACACCACCTTCAATATGTTTGCGGTGCGTAACGTCACGCGCTTCAACCGGGCGATCCTGCCCAAGCCTGAGGGCGCGTTGCACGACTGGGAAATTTTCGTCGGCCTGGCCCAGGCGTTTGCGGCCAGGACCGGCAACCCGCTCAAGCCCACGATGGCGCCAGCGCAGATGATTGATTTTGGCCTGCGGGCGGGCGCCTATGGCGATGCCTCCAGCCATAAACTGTCGGTGGCCATGCTGGCCGAGCATCCCCATGGCCTGGACCTGGGGCCGTTGAAGGCCAACCTGGCAGGGCGCTTGAAAACCGCCAATGGTCGGGTGCAGGCGGCGCCAGCAGTGATCCTGGCGGACCTGGCGCGGTTTGCAGCCTTGCCGTTGCCCAAGGCCGATGAGTTGCTGCTGATCGGTCGCCGGCATGTGCGCAGCAATAATTCATGGATGCATAACTATCACCGGTTGGTGAAGGGCAAGCCGCGGCATCAATTGCTGATGCATCCGGATGACCTCGCCAGTCGCCAACTCAGTGATGGGCAGCAGGTGCGGGTCAGCTCGCGGATCGGCATGATCGAAGTGCAAGTGCTGTCCAGCCTGGAGATGATGCCTGGCGTAGTCAGCCTGCCTCACGGTTGGGGGCATGACCGGCCGGGCGTACACATGAACATTGCCAGCGCACAGCCTGGAGCCAGTGCCAACGACCTCACGGATGAGCGGCAGTTGGACGAGCTGTCGGGCAACGCAGCATTGAACGGCGTGCCAGTGCAGGTCGCGGCGGCGTGACGCAGTGAGTCTGTCGGGGAGCCTGAGCACCACGCTGGGATTTTGCGTTACAATGCGCCACCGTGCCGACCTGTGAGTCGCAAAGTTCCAGCCGAGGTGTTCCATGGATATCATCGAAACGATTAAAGAGCAGATTGCCAACAACACCATTCTGCTTTACATGAAGGGCGCCCCGAATGCCCCTCAGTGTGGCTTCTCCGCGAAGGCTTCCCAGGCTGTCATGCAGTGTGGTGAAAAGTTCGCTTACGTGGATATCCTGCAAAACCCGGAAATCCGCGCCAACCTGCCGAAGTACGCCAACTGGCCAACTTTCCCACAACTGTGGGTAGCCGGTGAACTGGTCGGCGGTAGCGATATCATCACCGAAATGGCGGCTGATGGTTCGTTGCAGGCGCTGATCAAGGACGCTGCTGAAAAAGCCGCTGCCAAGACCGAAGCGTAATTCGCGCGCAATAAAAAGCCCCGCTTCTCATTCGAGAGCGGGGCTTTTTTGTACCTGTAGGAGCGAGCTTGCTCGCGAAAAGCGTAAAGGCGCCGCGTTCATTCAGAATGCTCGCGTTATCGTTAACGTCCTTCGCGAGCGAGCTCGCTCCTACAATAGTTAGAGATTATTCACCCATCTGCGATTGCAGGTAATTCTCCAGGGTCACTTTGTCGATCAGGCCGACTTGGGTTTCCAGCCAGTCGATGTGCTCTTCCTGGTCTTCCAGGATATCTTCCAGCAGCTCACGGCTACCGAAGTCGCCCTTGGTCTCGCAGTGGGCAATGGCGGCCTTGAGGTCGGCGTGGCTCTTGCGCTCCAAGTTCAGGTCGCTGTTGAGCATTTCCAGGGTGTGCTCGCCGATGTTCAGCTTGCCCAGGTCCTGGACGTTCGGCAGGCCTTCGAGGAACAGGATGCGCTTGATCAGCGCGTCTGCATCCTTCATGGCCTTGATCGATTCCTTGTACTCACGCTTGCCGAGCTTTTCCAGGCCCCAGTCGTCATACATGCGTGCATGCAGGAAGTACTGATTGATCGCGACCAGTTCATTGGCAAGGATTTTGTTGAGTTGCTGGATGACTGAGATGTCGCCTTTCATGATTGGGGTCCTGCCCTGTATTCGTTGTATATAGGGCAGAGTTTGAGCTGCACAATTACGAGTGTCAAACCTAAGTTATTGAATAATAAATGAAAATTAATCGGAATAAGAATGTTTGTGTTCCGCGTCTTGGTGCTAACTATTTGAATTACAGACATAAAAAAACCGGACATTAAGTCCGGTTCTTTAAAATAGGCTGATTCAGGCGTGTGTAAATTCTACTGAATAGGGGATTGCGGCCTGGGCTACCTGCAGTTTTGTCAGGGTTTCCCGTACCACTTGCTTGGCGAGGCAGGCACATTTGCCACATTGGCTGGCTACGCCGGTGGTTTCACGCACTTCCTTGTAGCTGCAGCAACCTTCATAGATCGCTTCGCGGATTTGTCCGTCGGTGACGCCAGTGCAGAGGCAGACATACATAAGGGAGAACCATCGCGGGTTTAAGGCTTAAGTGCGATGGATCTTAATGTTAACGAGAATGATTGTCAAAGTGCTTTCTCAAAGCATTGCCCCCCATATGGCCCTCGCTGACGAACGGCTTTTTTCAGGTATGATGGTTGGTCTTTACGAAGCGTGATCGCGTCACGGGCCTGTCGTCAAATCACGGCAGACTCAAAGGCGGTCCATTTACTTCAATTACCATCAGGAGATAACCAATGAGCGTACTCGTCGGCAAACAAGCCCCGGATTTCGACGTACCAGCCGTCCTCGGCAATGGCGAAATCGTTGACAGCTTCAAGCTGTCTGAAGCCATCAAAGGCAAATACGGCCTGGTGTTCTTCTACCCGCTGGACTTCACCTTCGTCTGCCCGTCCGAGCTGATCGCCCTGGATCACCGCATGGACGACTTCAAGGCGCGTAACGTTGAAGTGGTTGCCGTTTCCATCGACTCCCATTTCACCCACAACGCCTGGCGCAACACTGCCATCAATGATGGCGGCATCGGCAAAGTCAAATACACCATGGCTGCCGACATGAAGCACGACATTGCCAAGGCCTACGACGTTGAGTCCGAAGGCGGCGTGGCATTCCGTGGCGCGTTCCTGATCGACGACAAGGGCGTTGTGCGCTCGCAGATCATCAACGACCTGCCGCTGGGCCGTAACATGGAAGAGCTGATCCGTCTGGTCGACGCTCTGCAATTCCACGAAGAGCACGGTGAAGTCTGCCCGGCCAACTGGAAAAAAGGCGACAAGGGCATGAACGCTTCGCCAGCAGGCGTTGCGGCTTACCTGACCGAGAACGCTGGCAAGCTGTAAGCCAGGTTCGCGGTAAAAAAAACCGGCCTGAGAGGGCCGGTTTTTTTATGCATGGGATTCAGGGACGCAATCAGTCGCTGAAGTCTTCCCAGCCGCCCATCTGTTTCCAGCGGTTGACGATGCCGCAGAACAGGTCGGCGGTCTTCTCGGTGTCGTAGCGAGCCGAGTGGGCTTCACGTCCGTCGAAGTCGATGCCGGCTGCCTGGCATGCCTTGGCCAATACGGTCTGGCCATAAGCCAGGCCAGCCAGGGTGGCGGTGTCAAAGCTGGAGAACGGGTGAAACGGGTTGCGCTTCATGTCCAGGCGCGCCACGGCGGCGTTGAGGAAGCCCAGGTCGAAACTGCTGTTGTGGCCGACCAGGATCGCGCGTTTGCAGCCATTGGCCTTCAACGCCTTGCGCACACCACGGAAGATGTCGGTCAGCGCAGCTTCTTCGCTGACGGCCATGCGCAACGGATGATCGAGCTTGATACCGGTGAACTCCAGGGCAGCGGCTTCGATGTTGGCGCCTTCAAACGGCTCGACGCGGAAGAAGTGGGTGTGTTCTGGATACACAAAGCCCTGTTCATCCATGCCGATGGTCGTCGCGGCAATTTCCAGCAGCGCATCGGTGGCGCAATTGAAACCGCCGGTCTCTACGTCGATAACGACAGGCAGATAGCCGCGGAAACGCTCGGCCATCGGGTGACGCGAACCGCCGCCACCGTGTTCCTGTTCGTCGTCGTAATGGTCTTCACTCACTTGTGTTCCTCCAGCAGGCGCCAGCGCAGTGTTTCACCGGCGCGCAGCGGGATAACGGTCAACTCGCCAAATGGCAGGCTGGTGGGGGCGGTCCAGTCTTCACGGACCAGGGTAATGCGGTCGGTATTCGCCGGCAGGCCGTAGAAGCGCGGGCCATTGAGGCTGGCGAAGGCCTCTAGTTTGTCCAGGGCGTTGCGCGCCTCGAAGGCCTCGGCGTACAACTCGATCGCCGCATAGGCGGTGTAGCAGCCGGCACAGCCGCAGGCCGCTTCCTTGGCGTGCTGGGCGTGGGGCGCCGAGTCGGTGCCGAGGAAAAACTTCGCGCTGCCACTGGTGGCGGCATCGAGCAACGCTACCTGGTGAGTGTTGCGCTTGAGGATCGGCAGGCAATAGAAGTGCGGCCGGATCCCGCCCACCAGCATGTGGTTGCGGTTGTACAGCAGGTGGTGCGCGGTGATGGTCGCGCCAACGTTGGCCGAGGCCTCGCTGACGAACTGCACGGCATCTGCGGTGGTGATGTGCTCGAACACCACCTTGAGGGTCGGGAACAGCTCGACCACACGGCGCATGTGTTCGTCGATGAAGATCTTCTCGCGATCGAATACATCGACATCGCCACGGGTGACTTCACCGTGGATCAGCAGCGGCATGCCCACTTCGGCCATGGCTTCGATGGCGGGCAGGATCTTGTCGATACTGGTCACGCCGGAGTCGGAGTTGGTCGTGGCACCGGCCGGGTACAGCTTGGCGGCGTGTACGAAACCGCTGGCCTTGGCCTCGCGGATTTCGGCAGGCTGGGTGCGGTCGGTCAGGTAGAGCACCATCAACGGTTCGAAGCGGCTACCGGCCGGCCGCGCAGCGAGGATGCGCTGGCGATAGGCGTCGGCTTCAGCGGCATTACGCACCGGAGGTACCAGGTTAGGCATGATGATGGCGCGGCCAAACGTGCGCGCAACATCGGCCACGGTTTGGGGCAACGCAGCACCATCGCGAAGATGAATATGCCAGTCGTCGGGACGCAGCAGGGTCAGGCGGTCGGACATTGGGGATTCCAGGCGGGTCAATCTGGTGGGAATGCTACCGGAAAAGACTCTTGCAGGCACTCGCTATCAAGTTTTGCAGGGCCCGACCGATATCCCTGGGTATGCCTTAACGATGTATGACGCCTTGATGTGTTGTAGAAACCAGTGGAGCCGCCCGTGCGCCAGCAATATCTAGCCCTGCTCAGCGTGTTCGCCAGCCTGCCCGCGATGGCCCTGACATTCCAGACGCGCCTGGAGAATATCGAGTGGAAGGTGGAAGGCGACAAGTTCGAGTGCCGCTTGAGCCAGCCGATCACCGATTTTGGTTCGGGTGAGTTTGTGCGCCGGGCCGGCGAGCAGGCAACATTCCGTCTGAAAGCCTATAACAGTGCGTTGGGTGTTGGTTCCGCAACGCTATTGGCGGCGGCGGCACCGTGGCAGCCGGGGCGCGGTGATATCAACCTTGGTGCCGTACGTGTCGGCAGCGGCGATGTGCTGTTCAACAGCTCCCAAGCCCAGGCCGGGCGCCTGTTCAATGGTTTGCTGGAGGGTCGCAGCCCCACCGTGCGCCACTATTCCCGGGACGGCGGCTATTCGGAAATCCGCCTGCTGCCGGTGCGATTCAATAAGGCCTATAGCGACTACCAGTTGTGTACCGCGAAATTGCTGCCGATGAATTTCGAGCAGGTCAAGCAGGCTGAAGTGGGCTTTCCGGGTGGTGGTATCGACCTGGATCCGGCGGCCAAGGCCAAGTTGATGGTGATGCTCGAATTCATCAAGGCCGATCCTACGGTCAACCATATCGAACTGGACGGCCATTCGGACAACAGCGGCAACCGCCTGACCAATCGCGACCTGTCCCGGCGCCGGGGCCTGGCGGTGATGGACTTCCTCAAGGCCAACGGTATTCCTGAGTCGCAGATCGTTCTGCGCTTCCACGGTGAACGTTATCCGCTGGTGCCCAATACCAATCCGGCCAACCGGGCGAAGAACCGGCGAGTGAATATTCACCTTGATCGCGTGCCTGCCCCCGAGAAACCAGCGCCCCAGGCCACGGCTCCGGCGAATGCGGCGGCGACGTCCTGAGTGCGGCCATTCGTCGCGCGCCCGACATAATCTGTCGCTTTATCTTCATTTGCTGTCGCGCCCCTGTAATTTCACGGTTTTGATCGGTAGAATCGACGCCTTTCCGTAAAACCCCGTGGAGTGATGGCATGGCCGACGTAAACAAGGTCGTTCTCGCGTATTCCGGCGGCCTGGACACTTCGGTGATCCTCAAGTGGCTGCAGGATACTTATAACTGTGAAGTGGTGACCTTCACCGCTGACCTGGGTCAGGGCGAAGAGGTCGAACCTGCACGAGCCAAGGCGCAAGCCATGGGCGTCAAAGAGATCTACATTGACGACCTGCGCGAAGAATTCGTCCGCGATTTCGTTTTCCCGATGTTTCGCGCCAACACCGTCTACGAAGGCGAGTACCTGCTGGGTACTTCCATCGCACGTCCGCTGATCGCCAAGCGCCTGATCGAAATCGCCAATGAAACCGGCGCTGACGCCATTTCCCATGGCGCCACTGGCAAGGGCAACGACCAGGTGCGTTTCGAACTGGGCGCCTATGCCTTGAAGCCTGGCGTAAAAGTGATTGCCCCTTGGCGTGAATGGGACCTGTTGTCCCGTGAAAAGCTGATGGATTACGCTGAAAAGCACGCAATCCCGATCGAACGCCACGGCAAGAAGAAGTCCCCGTACTCGATGGACGCCAACCTCCTGCACATCTCCTATGAAGGCGGCGTGCTGGAAGACACCTGGACCGAGCACGAAGAAGACATGTGGAAATGGACCGTCTCCCCGGAGAACGCTCCTGACAAGGCCCAGTACCTGGAACTGACCTACCGCAACGGCGACATCGTCGCGCTGGACGGCGTCGAAATGACCCCGGCCACCGTACTGGCGACCCTGAACCGTATCGGTGGCGAGCACGGCATTGGCCGTCTGGACATCGTGGAAAACCGTTACGTGGGCATGAAGTCCCGTGGCTGCTACGAAACCCCAGGCGGCACCATCATGCTGCGCGCTCACCGCGCCATCGAGTCCATCACCCTGGACCGCGAAGTGGCTCACCTCAAAGATGAGCTGATGCCCAAGTACGCCAGCCTGATCTACACCGGCTACTGGTGGAGCCCTGAGCGCCTGATGCTGCAACAGATGATCGATGCGTCCCAGGTCCATGTGAACGGTGTTGTGCGCCTGAAGCTGTACAAGGGCAACGTGATCGTGACCGGCCGCAAGTCCGATGAGTCGCTGTTCGATGCCAACATCGCGACCTTTGAAGAGGACGGCGGTGCCTACAATCAGGCCGATGCCGCTGGTTTCATCAAGCTCAACGCCCTGCGCATGCGCATTGCGGCCAACAAGGGCCGCAAGTTGTTCTGAAAAGCCTGAAGCCTCATAAAGAATGGTTCCTTGAAAGAGGGGCCATTTTTTTTACCTGCGATTCAGGAGGCGATTGTGTTTATCAATGTTTAATGTTCTTTTGGTCGTCGGAATTTTTGGTGTTTATTATTTTTTACATTTGATTTTTTGTGTCAGAAAGTTGGTGTTTCAGGCGAATAGTCTTATTTGTGTTTGAATTCATCCAGTTGTTTAGTAGTAAAAAGGAAGCGTTAGGTTTCGTTTGTAGAAATATCTGTCAGATAATTCCAGTTGTTGTCAGGGGGTGTTGCACGAGGGAACTTTTTGGAAACGGCTTTGGTGGCTCCGACGCCCGCCGATGCAAACCGTGCAAGGGGTATTTCCTGAAAGTGGCGTGCGTCACGTTTACTTTTCCTCGGCGATGGGGGCTTTTTTGAGTCAAGATATGTTTGCCAGCGGAAAGTTCTGAAAGGCCGAACAAAAACCGACACATCCATATAGTCGTTTTTTTGTAGGCTTATTCTCATAACTTTGTGGGCTGGGTCTCTGCTTGTCGTTACTTGGGGGGGAGTGCTATGCCAAGGAGGAAACGACTAGGCTATTGTGCTGGTTCTGAATAATTCGAACAGCGAAATTGGACTTGCCCATGAATAAAGTGCTGATCGTGGATGATCATCCCGTCATTCGTCTTGCTGTACGCATGCTAATGGAACGTCATGGTTATGAGGTCGTTGCAGAGACCGATAACGGAGTCGACGCGTTGCAACTAGCGCGGGAGCATATGCCGGATATTGTCATCCTGGATATTGGAATTCCCAAACTTGACGGTTTGGAAGTTATTTGTCGCCTGTCTTCCACAAAGCAGGCGCAACCCTTCAAGGTGCTGGTCTTGACGTCACAGGCGCCAGGCCACTTTTCCATGCGTTGCATGCAGGCTGGTGCCGCGGGCTACGTGTGCAAGCAACAGGATCTCACCGAGTTGCTGAGTGCGATCAAGGCGGTGCTGTCTGGCTACAGCTACTTCCCCAACCAGGCCCTCAACTCGGTGCGCTCCACGCAAGGCAATACCAGTGAGGCGGATATGGTCGAGCGGCTCTCAGGCCGGGAGATGATGGTGTTGCAGCAACTGGCCCAGGGCAAAACCAACAAGGAGATCGCCGACGGCATGTTCCTCAGCAACAAGACGGTGAGCACGTACAAGACACGCTTGCTGCTCAAGCTCAATGCCCGGTCCCTGGTGGACCTGATCGAGCTTGCCCAGCGTAACGGCCTGGTTT
Organism: Pseudomonas sp. 25 R 14; assembly: GCF_900004755.1. Classification (NCBI taxonomy): domain Bacteria; kingdom Pseudomonadati; phylum Pseudomonadota; class Gammaproteobacteria; order Pseudomonadales; family Pseudomonadaceae; genus Pseudomonas; species Pseudomonas sp. 25 R 14. The sequence continues at coordinate 22,161 of NZ_CVTS01000027.1, forward strand.
AATAAGCAGGGAGCAACAGGCAGGAAAAGCCTCCATGGCGGAGGCTTCTGTGTGATCGTTTGGCTAGAGATCGAAATCGTAATCGGCCAACTGTTTTTGCAAGCGTCGCTCTTCCAGAAGATTGTCGATGGTGCGGCGTTTGCTCAAATTGGTCTTGGCAACTTCTACAGGTGCCTCGGCTGCTTCGTCAGCGTCTGCGGCCACAAAGTCATCTTCTACATCCAGTTGCTCTTTGCCAGTGCTCATAAGGTTAACTCCAGGCTAAGACTGCCGTTGGCGCTCCTTATATCGACAATCGTGCACCGGGTAAAAAAGATTTTTTCAATCGACTGATCAATAAAATCAATGATTACTCAATCGTCCGACGTCTTTTCCTTGTATTCACACAGATCCTCGATGCGACAGCTGCCACAACGCGGCTTGCGGGCCTGGCACACATAACGTCCGTGCAGGATCAGCCAGTGGTGGGAGTCGAGCAGGTAAGGCTTGGGTACAAACTTCATCAGTTGCTTCTCCACCTCCACCACATTTTTGCCAGGCGCCAGCCCTGTACGGTTGCTGACTCGGAAAATATGGGTGTCCACTGCCATCGTCAGTTGGCGAAACGCTGTATTGAGCACCACATTGGCCGTCTTGCGCCCCACGCCGGGCAATGCTTCAAGTGCTTCGCGGGTCTGTGGCACTTCACCGCCATGCAACTCGACCAGCAACCGGCAGGTTTCAATGACGTTCTTCGCCTTGCTGTTGTACAGGCCAATGGTCTTGATGTACTGCGACAGCCCTTCCACCCCCAGGGCATGGATCGCCGCCGGGGTGTTGGCCACGGGAAACAGCTTGGCCGTGGCCTTGTTCACGCCCACATCCGTCGATTGTGCAGACAGGATCACGGCGATCAGCAACTCGAACGGTGACGAGTAGGCCAGTTCGGTCTTGGGTTCCGGATTGTCTTCGTGAAACCTTCGAAAGATCTCCAGGCGTTTTGCGGCGTTCATTGGGCGAGCGGTTCCTTCAGTGTGGTTTGCGGCGTTGAGTCCAGGCCTGCCATCCGGCAAGCAGCAACCCGAGCAGAATAAACCCTGTTGGGGCGAGCATGGCGATGCTGCTGGCGAGTAAAAAGCGCGCAACAGTGATTGCAACCAACAGCCCGGCTGACACAGCGATCAGTTGAAGCCGTGCCCTGCGCTGGTTGGCAGCGAACAGGCCGTCATGTTCAAGCAGTACGCATTGCATGGCGATCAGCGCCAGGTATGCCCCAAGGCCCATAGACGGCGCAAAGGCCAGGGCCTGCGCCACCAGGTACGCGCAACTGACCCAGGTGGTGGCCAGCAACACATTGGCCATCAGCCGCCAATGGCCACTGAGGCGATTGCGCACCCAGCCGCAGCTCCAGCCATGGAGCGTTACGATTAGCACCCACGAAACCCAGAACATTGCGGCGCCCGACGGCGTAGCACTGACACCCAGCAGCGCAGGTAGCAACAACAGGCTGGCGAGGGCGAACGGTTTAGTCATGGTCGGTGGGCTCCAGCAGTGCCTGGCGATGCCCGTCAAAGTAGCGCAAGGCATCATGGATCGCATTGATCACCGCGCGAGACGTGATGGTGGCGCCGACCATCTGGTCGAATTGGCCGCTGTCTCTCTTCAGCGCCCAGGCCTGTGGATTTTCCAGTGACAGCCCCTTGAATGCAGCAATCCACGCATTGCCGGACTCGCCAATGTGTCCGCCCAGACTGGGTGTTTCCGTGTGTGCCAGGGTTTTTACCCCGAGCAGCTTGGCGTTGCGGTCGATGGCAATCAGCAACTCAATGCGCCCACCATATCCATCGATCTGTGAGCGCAGCACAACCGCACTGGGTTTACCGGCCAGGGTCGCTAGGTAACCACCCAGCAGTTGACTGTTGTCCAGCATTGGCGAGGTGATGCCCAGTGGGTGCTCCAGCGGTTGATTGTCATAGCCGCCAGTGGGCAGCACATCCAGCAGCGCCCGGTTTTGCAGCGCGCGCTGCTGCTCGGCAATCGGCTTGGCGGTCAGCTGTTGCAGGCCGATGGTCAGGCCCACTGCGCCAACCGCGATCAGCAGCACGATCAAGGCTTGAGAGGTGCGCTTCATGCATTCACCGCCTGCGGTCGCGCCCAACGCTCCAGCGCGGGCACCGCCAGGTTCATCATCAGTACCGCGAACGCTACGCCATCCGGGTAGCTGCCCCAGGTGCGGATCAGATAGGTCAATACACCCACACCCACGCCAAACAGCAAGCGCGCCCGCGCACTTTTCGCACCCGACACCGGTTCGGTGATGATGAAGAAGGCCCCCAGCATGGTGGCCCCAGTCAACAGATGAAACAGCGGCGAGCCATGGGAGTCGGAGCCCGAGCCGTTCCAGCACAGCAGGCTGATGACGAACAGGCTGGCGAGCATGCCCACTGGCGCGTGCCAACTGAAAACCCGTTGCTGCAGTAAAAAAAGCCCGCCGGCGAGAAACGCCAGGTTTACCCACTCGCTTCCTTTGCCTGCGATCTGGCCGAAAGCCGGGTGGCGGGCGAACAGCTCATCGATGGTCAGGCTATTGTTGATGCGCAAAGCGTCCAGCGCCGTGGCTCGGGCCCAGGCATCGGCGGCCTCGCCGTGCAGGCCGAACACCTGTTGCAGGCCGGCCAGCAGGTCGAGGCCGTGGGACGCCGGCCAATGGGTCATTGGCTGGGGAAAGGCCAGTAACATCAGGGCATAACCGACCATGGCCGGGTTGAATGGGTTCTGCTTGCCGCCATACAGGTGTTTGCCCAGCAGCAATGCACTGCTGACGGCGCCCAGGCATAACCACCACGGGCAATAAGGTGGCAATGCCAGGGCCAGCAGCACCGCGCTGACCAGACCGCTCAGGTCGCGGGAGTCATGGCCGCGCAACCGACGCACACAGGCTTCGACGGCCCATGCACAGGTGCCGGCCAGCAACAGATTGATCAGCACGCCCCAGCCATACAGCCAGAACAGCACCAGCAAGCCAGGCGTTACTGCCATTAACAGGCGCTGCATGGCCTGTTGCTGGCGCTCGACTGCTTCAGGCGCCAACATGTTCATCCACCCAACGTTGGGCGTCAGCCAGGCGCTGCCTGGCGTCCATCAGCTCGATTGCACTGCTGGCGGGGTGGCGTTCGAGCTTGCTCAGGTCGGCGCGGGCATAGGCCAGGGCGGTCTTCAACTGGCGCAGTTGGTTGTCGATCGGCCGTTTCTCGACACGTTGCAGGTCTGGCCTGGGCTGGGCTGAGTTTTCCTCGGCAGCGTGCAACGCCTGTTCAGCAGCGGCCAGGGCTGTGCCCAGTGTGGCCAACTGTTCGGCGCCGGCCAGCGCGTCCTGGGCTTTTTTCAGCTCGGCGCGACGCATGGCCAGCTGGATTTTTGCGCGCTTGAGCTCAGGATCTTTATTGGTTTGCGGGATCGCCACGGCGGGGGCGTTCGCTTCGAGTGCGTTTAATGCCTGTTCGGCGGACTCAAACTGTTGTTGCAGGATGATCAACTGCGACTGCTGCTCAAAGGTTGGCGGGTGGCCAAAGGCTTTGAGGGATTTGTGCAGTTGCGCTCGGCTCATTGCCAGGTTGATTTTGGCCTTTTTTACCGCCGCATCGATGTCGGCAGCTTTTTGCGCGCGGACCCGCTCGATGGCGGCCTGCATAGGGTCGCTCTCAACCTGCGGGCTGGGGGCCGGGCGTTTGCTGCGGGCCAGGCGTTCCGCCAGTTTGTGTTCTTCCTCGCGTTGCAGCCGTGCATTGCGCTGTTCGAAGCGACGCCGGGCGCGGTCGCGCTTGGTCGCTCGCGCCTGGAGCTCCTCGGCGGTACTGGCAAAGCCTGCGACTATCGGCAGCACCGTGGCCTGGGGCAGCGCCAGCATATCAATGCAGTCCACCGGGCACGGGGCCACGCACAAGTCGCAGCCGGTGCATTCATCGACGATGACCGTATGCATCAACTTTGCTGCGCCGACAATCGCATCCACCGGGCAGGCCTGGATGCACTTGGTGCAGCCGATGCACTCGGCCTCGCGGATAAAGGCAATCTGCGCGGGAGCTTCGCCACGGGAACGGTCCAGCTCCAGCGGCGCCAGGTTCAACAGCTGCGCCAGCTCGGCGATGGTTTCGGTGCCGCCAGGCGGGCACTTGTTGATGGCCTCGCCCTGGGCGATACCCTCGGCGTAGGGCCTGCAACCCGGGTGTCCGCATTTGCCGCATTGGGTCTGGGGCAGCAGGGCGTCGATACGTTGAATCAGGCTCATGGTGTGATCATTGCGTTTAAGCCCAGCAACGCCACGGCCATCAGCCCGGCGCTGAGCAGGTTCACGGGCAGGCCTTTGAAGGGCTGGGGGATATCGTTTTGGTCTATTCGCTGGCGCAGGTCATTGAACAGGCTGAGGATCAGCCAGAACGCCGGGCCGATGCCCAGGCAATAAATCAGTTGGCTGGTATTGCCAGGGCTCAGGAGCACCACACTGAGCACGCCGGCGTTGGCCAGCAGCGGCCCCCACAACCCAGTAAAGGGCAGTGCGGGCACGCGGCGGGAAAGCACATTCAGCAACGGCTGGCTCAACAGGATCACCGCGGGCACGTAGGCAAACAGCCATAACGCGCCCAGCGCCAACGGCTGCAACAAAAAAAGGTCCAGCAGATAGCTCGAAATACCGGCCAGCGCCACCAGCAGCGTGGTCGCGAGCCCAAGGGCATGCACCCGCAGTCGTTCCAACTGTGGATCACCAGGCAGCAACCGGCGCAGCATGTACTGGCTGATCAGGGTGGCGCTGAGAAGGGCGACTAGCATTTCGGTCATGGTCGAGCCGGTTAAGCAAACAGGGCCTGATTATCCGGCAAGCAGGGAGAGGGTACTAGCGCAAACCGCCCTGTCGCGGCTAATCACCACGGCAGGGCAGGCTTGAGGTGTTACTTGATGCGCTGGCCAGGCTTGGCGCCGCTGTCCGGGCTGAGCAGGTAGATCTCTTCACCGCCAGGGCCGGCAGCCATCACCATGCCTTCGGAGATACCGAACTTCATTTTCCGTGGCTTGAGGTTGGCGATCATCATGGTCAGGCGACCATCGAGCTTGGACGGGTCCGGATACGCGCTCTTGATCCCGGAGAACACGTTGCGTTGTTCATCACCGATATCCAGGGTCAGGCGCAACAGCTTGTCGGCGCCTTCCACCGCTTCGGCCTTGATGATCAGCGCGACACGCAGGTCCACTGCGGCAAACGCGTCGAAGTCGATTTCCGGCGACAGCGGATCCTTGGCCAACTCGCCATTGCCCGCTGGGGCTGCCTGGCCGGTATCGGTCTGGCTGGCGGTCAGGTCTTCCTTGGAGGCGTCAGTCATGGCCTGCACCTTGACCGGATCGATACGGGTCATCAACGGCTTGAATTCGTTGAGCTGATGGCTGTTGAGCAGGCGGGTATGGTCATTCCAGGTCAGCGGTGCAACGTTGAGGAATGCCTCGGCGTCGGCGGCCAGCAACGGCAGCACCGGCTTGAGGAAGATCACCAGTTGGCGGAACAGGTTGATGCCGGTGGCGCAGATGGCCTGGACTTCATCCTGCTTGCCTTCCTGCTTGTTCAGCGACCACGGCGCCTTGTCGGCGATCCAGGCGTTGGCACGGTCGGCCAGGCCCATGATCTCGCGCATGGCACGGGCAAAGTCGCGGGCTTCATAGGCATCGGCGATGCTTGGCGCGGCGGCCAGGAAGGCGTCGGTCAGTTCTGGCGCGGCGTTGACCGGAACCATCACGCCAGCATTGCCCTTGTGGATAAACCCGGCGCAACGGCTGGCGATGTTGACTACCTTGCCCACCAGGTCCGAGTTGACCTTCTGCACGAAGTCTTCCAGGTTCAGGTCCAGGTCGTCTACGCCACGGCCCAGCTTGGACGCGTAGTAGTAGCGCAGGTACTCCGGCGACAGGTGGTCCAGGTAGGTGCGCGCCTTGATAAAGGTGCCACGGGACTTGGACATCTTCTGGCCGTTGACCGTCAGGTAGCCGTGCACGGCGATGCCGGTTGGCTTGCGGTAGCCCGAGCCTTCGAGCATGGCCGGCCAGAACAGGGCGTGGAAGTTGACGATGTCCTTGCCGATGAAGTGGTACAGCTCGGCGGTGGAGTCCTTGCCCCAGAACGCATCGAAGTCCAACTCTGGCGTGCGGTCGCAGAGGTTCTTGAAGCTGGCCATGTAGCCGATTGGCGCGTCCAGCCACACATAGAAGTACTTGCCCGGTTCATCGGGGATCTCAAAACCGAAATACGGCGCATCACGGGAGATGTCCCACTGTTGCAGGCCGGCATCCAGCCATTCGGCGATCTTGTTCGCCACGGCGTCCTGCAGGGTGCCGCTGCGGGTCCAGGCTTGCAGCATTTCCTGGAAATCCGGGAGCTTGAAGAAGAAGTGCTGGGAATCCTTGAGCACCGGGGTGGCGCCAGAGATCGCCGACTTCGGATCCTTCAGGTCGGTGGGTGCATAGGTGGCACCGCATTTTTCGCAGTTGTCGCCGTACTGGTCTTCAGTGCCGCACTTGGGGCAGGTGCCCTTGATGAAGCGGTCGGCCAGGAACATTTTCTTTTCCGGGTCGAAATACTGGGTGATCGAGCGCGTAGCAATGTGCCCGGCGTCACGCAGCTTCAGGTAGATCTGGCTCGACAGCTCGCGGTTTTCTTCGGCGTGGGTCGAGTGGAAGTTGTCGAAATCCACCAGGAACTCGGCAAAGTCGGCGCTATGTTCAGCCTGGACGTTGGCGATCAGTTGTTCCGGAGTGATGCCTTCCTTTTCGGCGCGCAACATGATGGCCGAACCGTGGGCGTCGTCTGCGCAGACATAGATGCATTGATTGCCGCGATGCTTCTGGAAGCGCACCCACATATCGGTCTGGATGTACTCAAGCATATGGCCAAGATGGATGGAACCATTGGCATAGGGCAGGGCGCTGGTGACGAGGATCTTGCGTGGCTCGGACATGGGGCTCGGCTACTTGATGAAACGGAGGTCGGCCACTATAAAGCGCCGGCGAATTTATTTCACCCCGTGAGGCTGTTTCAGGGTTTTCCAATGTCGCGAAAGCATGCCCCTCGGGCGCGGGAACGGTTAGGATAGCCGCCTGTTTTAGTCTGTCTTTTCCGGGAGTAGCCCATGAGCGCCGTCAATCGCGCAGCGGTGGAAGCCGTTCTTCGCCAGTACATCGACCCCTATCTGAACCAGGACCCGGTCAGCGCCGGCTGTGTCCGGGCCATTGATGTGCAGGGCGATCAGGTCACGGTCCAGCTTGAACTGGGCTACGCCGCCGGCCTGTTCAAGAGCGGCTGGGCGCAGATGCTGCAAATGGCCATTGAAGGCCTGGACGGTGTGCGTTCGGCCAAGGTCGACATCCAGTGCGTGATCGCCGCGCACAAGGCCCAGGCACAGATCCCGGGCCTGGCCAACGTCAAGAACGTGGTGGCCGTGGCGTCGGGCAAGGGCGGCGTGGGCAAATCGACCACGGCGGCCAACCTGGCCCTGGCCCTGGCCCGTGAAGGCGCGCGGGTGGGGATTCTCGACGCGGATATCTATGGCCCCAGCCAGGGCGTGATGTTTGGCATTGCCGAAGGTTCGCGGCCCAAGATCAAGGACCAGAAGTGGTTCGTGCCAATCCAGGCCCATGGCGTGGAAGTCATGTCGATGGCGTTCCTCACCGATGACAACACGCCGATGGTCTGGCGTGGGCCGATGGTGTCCGGGGCCTTGATGCAACTGGTGATGCAGACCGACTGGGGCAACCTGGACTACCTGGTGATCGATATGCCGCCAGGCACCGGTGATATCCAGCTGACCCTGGCGCAAAAAGTGCCGGTGGCCGGTTCAGTGATCGTGACCACCCCCCAGGACCTGGCGCTGCTCGACGCGCGCAAAGGCGTGGAGATGTTCCGCAAGGTCAACATCCCGGTGCTGGGCGTGGTGGAAAACATGGCGGTGCACATCTGTTCCAACTGCGGTCACGCCGAGCATTTGTTCGGTGAAGGCGGCGGTGAAAAGCTCGCCACGCAATATGACGTTGAGTTACTGGCTTCATTGCCGCTGTCGATGGGCATTCGTGAGCAGGCTGATGGCGGCAAGCCGACGGTGGTCGCCGAGCCGGATGGGCAGATCGCCATGGTTTACCAGGAACTGGCCCGCCATGTGGGCGCGCGGATTGTCTTGCAGGAAGCCGGTGCCCAGGCAATGCCGACCATCACTGTCAGCGACGACTGATCAGCCTGAAGGCAGAAAAGCCTCGACCCTGTCGGGGCTTTTTCTTGTCTTGCGTAAACCTTTTGGACGGTCGAGTGCGCATTTCCCTAATGGACCGTGTAAGCATTCGCTTACTTTTTCGTAAGTGTTTGGTTTTTTAGCCGCGCCAGGACGCCTCGAATTACCTGGATATATTTCTATGCAATTGAAAAATAACATTTATTTATTGTGGTTCGAAGGCGGCGACAGGTTGTGCTTGCGAATGGATCCCGTTGAACTTGTTCGGGAAGTCTCTACTATCAGCCCTGTGTCCACGGATTGACACAGTCATCAAGGATCGATGACTCAGGGAACCTCGCAGGATGCGATTCATCAGGACGATGAAAGGGAACACAGGGACTAGGGAAAAAATGTGGGCGGGTCAAACCGCCCCTTTTTTTGCCTGCAGAAAAGTAAAAGACCGGCGTGCAGAAACGCAAAAAGGCCCGCAAGGGGCCTTTTGAAGGGGCGCGACGCTGTTAGCGTTCGAGGTCTTTGATCTTGCCTTTTACGCCATCCCACTCTTCCGCATCTGGAAGCGATTCTTTTTTCTCAGTGATGTTTGGCCAGATTTCCGCCAGCTCGACGTTCAACTGAATAAATTCCTGCATCTCTGCCGGGACTTCATCCTCGGAGAAAATCGCAACGGCCGGGCATTCTGGTTCACACAGGGCGCAGTCAATGCACTCATCCGGGTGGATCACCAGGAAATTCGGGCCTTCGTAAAAGCAGTCCACCGGACACACTTCTACGCAGTCGGTGTACTTGCACTTGATGCAGTTGTCGGTGACGACGAAGGTCATTTCTAATTTTCTCCTCAGGCGGCGGCAGCGAAACCCCTTGTGGCAGGGCTCGCGAGGTTCGGGAGCGATAGTCTGCGGGCCAGGCTAAAAGCCCGCAGCATCCCAAACCGCGCGAGAGTCTACCAGCTTGCAAGCGTCTGCGTTATATCCGAGTCTTCAGTGCATATAACATTTCGAGCGCTTTACGCGGTGTCAAGTCATCCAGGTCAAGCTTTGCCAACTCATCCAGCACCGGATGGGGCAGGCTGGCGAACATATCGCTCTGGTGCGGTGCCGCAGGTTTGCTGGTGGCCTTGGCGGGGCTGGCGACCACATTCTCATGGGGCAGGGCCGTGGTTTCCAGGCGGCTGAGGTGCTCGCGGGCGCGCAAAATCACGTCGTTCGGTACACCGGCCAGTTGCGCCACGGCCAGGCCGTAACTCTGGCTGGCCGGGCCTGGCAGCACATGGTGCAGGAACACGATGCGTTCGTTGTGCTCGGTGGCATTGAGATGCACGTTGGCCACCAGCGGCTCGCTTTCCGGCAATACGGTCAGCTCGAAGTAGTGGGTGGCAAACAGCGTATAGGCCCGCAGGTGCGCCAGGCGCTCGGCTGCCGCCCAGGCCAGGGACAAGCCGTCGAAGGTACTGGTGCCGCGCCCCACTTCGTCCATCAATACCAGGCTGCGGTCGCTGGCGTTGTGCAGGATATTGGCGGTTTCGCTCATTTCCACCATAAAGGTCGAACGGCCACCGGCCAGGTCATCGCTGGAGCCGATCCGGGTAAAAATGCGGTCCACCAGGGACAACTCGCAACTGGCCGCCGGCACGAAGCTGCCGATATGCGCCAGCAGCACGATCAATGCGGTCTGGCGCATGTAGGTGGATTTACCACCCATGTTCGGACCGGTGATCACCAGCATGCGCGTATCGTCGTCCAGCGACAGGTCGTTGGCCACGAACGGGGTGGTCAGCACTTGTTCCACTACCGGATGGCGACCCTGGACAATGCGCATGCACGGCTCGCTGACAAAACGCGGGCAGTTCAGGTCAAGGTTCAAGGCGCGCTCGGCCAGGTTGCTCAACACATCCAGCTCGGCCAGGGCCGCGGCGGTGTCCTGCAACGGTGCCAGCTTGCCGATCAGGTCTTCGAGCAAGGCCTCATAGAGCATTTTCTCCCGGGCCAGGGCGCGGCTCTTGGCCGACAGTGCCTTGTCTTCGAATGCTTTGAGCTCGGGCGTGATGAAGCGCTCGGCACCTTTGAGGGTCTGGCGGCGCTGGTAATCGATAGGTGCCTGCTCGGCTTGCTTGCTCGGCAATTCAATAAAGTAGCCGTGCACACGGTTGTAGCCGACCTTGAGATTGGCCAGGCCGGTGCGGGCTTTTTCGCGGGCCTCCAGGTCAATCAGGAACTGCCCGGCGTTTTCGCTCAGGGCTTGCAGCTCGTCCAGCTCGCTGTCGTAGCCGGTCTTGAGCACGCCTCCGTCGCGGATGATCGCAGGCGGGTTGTCAATGATGGCTTTTGCCAGCAGCGCCGCCAGTTCCGGGTAGGTGCCGGCCGTGACGGCAAGTTGTTGCAGGTGCGGCGCTTCCAGTTCGGTCATCGCCTGTTGCAACTCGGGCAATACGCCCAGCGCGTCTCGCAAGCGTGCCAGGTCGCGAGGGCGAGCGTTACGCAAGCCGATTCGCGCGAGGATTCGCTCGATATCACCGATCTCCTTGAGCTGCGGCTGCAGCTTTTCAAAACGGTAGACGTCCAGCAGGCAGGTAATAGATGACTGACGCGCTTGCAGCACCGTCAAGTCGCGCAGCGGGCGGTTCAGCCAGCGGGTCAGCAAACGGCTGCCCATGGCGGTCTGGCAACGGTCGACCACCGACTGCAGGGTATTGTCGCGCCCGCCCGCCAGGTTGGTGTCCAACTCCAGATTGCGCCGACTGGCGCCATCGAGCACCACGGTGTCGTCCAGGCGCTCATGGCGCAGGCTGCGCAAATGCGGCAGGGCGGTGCGCTGGGTTTCCTTTGCATAGTTGAGCAGGCAACCGGCGGCGCCGATGGCCAGGGTCAGGGTCTCGCAGCCAAAGCCCTTGAGATCCTGCACGGAGAATTGCTGGCACAGACTTTTTAGCGCCGAATCACGCTCAAAATCCCACGGCGCACGGCGCTTGGTCCCACGACGTTTTTCCGCCGGCAGGTCCTTGGGCCAGTCATCCGGGATCATCAACTCCACCGGATTGATCCGCTCCAACTCTGCCAGCAGGTTTTCCCAGCCCTTGATCTCCAGGACTGTGAAGTTGCCACTGGTGATATCCAGCACCGCCAGGCCGAACAGCCGCTCATCCCCCAGCACCGCCGCGATCAGGTTGTCGCGGCGCTCATCCAGCAGCGCCTCATCACTCACCGTCCCCGGCGTAATGATGCGCACCACCTGACGTTCCACCGGCCCCTTGCTGGTGGCCGGGTCGCCGATCTGCTCACAGATCACCACCGACTCGCCGAGCTTGACCAGCTTGACCAGGTAACCTTCCAACGAATGATAAGGAATCCCACACATCGGAATCGCCTGCCCAGCCGACTGCCCGCGCGCGGTCAGGGTGATGTCCAGCAACTTGGCGGCCTTCTTCGCATCTTCATAGAAGATCTCGTAGAAATCGCCCATGCGATAGAACATCAACTGATCAGGGTGCTGGTTTTTCAGGCGCCAGTACTGCTGCATCATTGGCGTGTGGGAGGACAGATCGGAAGTGTTTTTACTCATTGGATAGTAGGCAAATTCGTTGAAAGTGATGGGGCAAAGGGGGCGCTTGGCCCAGCATTTTTTGCGATGGCGGCAAGGTTAACATGTGAGGTCAGTGCTTCGCAGTTCACAAACGGTCAGGTAAAACGCAGAAGGAGTACACCTAACGCCGATCTTGGCTGTAGGAGCGAGCTTGCTCGCGAAGAACGTTAACGATAATGCGTGCTTGCTGGGTAAGCGCGGTGCTCTGAGGTTTTTCGTCGGAACGCCGCCCGGAGACAAGCTCGCGCCTACAGAAAATCGGCATTAGGTGTGGATGTGCATACGTCATGCACAAAATATGCAAATTAGCATTTGCCAACCCCAAAAACTCCCGTCACTATCCCCGTTATGCAAAAACGCAACGTTTCAATCGTCTTAAGAGAGCTGCTCGATCACGACGGGATCTCCCCCACGGAGCTTCACCGGCGTACCGGCGTGCCTCAATCCACTCTGTCCCGGATCCTCAGCGGCAAGATCGTTGATCCGTCGGACAAGCACATCTCGCGTATCGCTGATTATTTCCGTATCAGCACTGACCAGTTGCGCGGGCGTGCGGCGCCGGTGCGGTTGGATGAGCGTGACCCGATGCATTCGGAGCTCAAGGATATAAGCCTGTGGGACGACGATACCCCCGTCAATGACGACGAGGTGTCGATCCCCTTTTTGCGTGAGGTTGAATTGGCTGCTGGATCAGGAAGATTCGTCATCGAGGAAAGCGAGAAGGCCAGCCTGCGGTTCGGCAAGCGCAGCCTGCGGCATAACGGTGTGCAATTCGATCAGGCCAAGTGTGTGACGGTGCGCGGTAACAGCATGCTGCCGGTATTGCGCGATGGGGCGACGGTGGGGGTCAATGCTGGCAAGAGCGGGATTGGCGATATCGTCGATGGCGATTTGTATGCCATCAACCACAACGGCCAATTGCGGGTCAAACAACTCTATCGCCTGCCTTCGGGGATTCGCCTGCGCAGTTTCAATCGTGATGAGCATCCGGATGAGGACTACAGCTTCCAGGATATCCAGGAAGAACAGATCAGCATCCTCGGTCACGTTTTCTGGTGGGGCATGTACGCCCGCTAAACCTCCTTTGTAAGAAACAGCCCGCTCATCAGCGGGCTTTTTTTCGCCTGCGGAAAACCGCCAAGTGGCTGTCTTTCAAGATGTTTATGCTGATATGCATTATCTGGGTGGAAATAAATGCATTTATGCATTGACTGTATATCCATACATGCATATTCTTCATCTCAAGCCAGCCAACAAGGTCTGGTGGAGGCGGCAAGGATGCTGCCAGGGAAGACAAGGAAGGCACGCAACACTGGCAAGGACGCCACCAAGTGATGGCAAGGACGCCAGGCAACACCGGCAAGGATGCCGACGCTCTTTAGTTTCACGGTTTCACCACAGGCAGCGATGAACCGGCCTTGACGGTTCAGAGGGTTGGCAACTGACCCGGGTGTGCAGCGTAAAGCACCAGAAGCAGTTATCCGGCAGACAGGGATCGTGGTCGGAAAAACATCGAGGAAAGATCCGTACCGCGCCAGTAGCGCCGAAAGATCGCAAGGACCGCATTACTGAAAAGCCTGGGCAACCGGGCTTTTTGGAATGCCTACCGACACATCAAACCACTTATTTATCAAAGCACCGGCCACCTGCCGGTTTTACGCATTCCAGGAGGCGTGACATGACAAACGAGCAGCAAGCGTTGGCAGAAATGCCTATCTGGCTGGTGATTATTCTGGCCCTGATCGGCGGGGTATCCGGGGAAATGTGGCGCGCCGACAAGGAGGGCGCCCGCGGTTGGTCGCTGGTCCGTCGCCTGGCCCTGCGTTCCGGGGCGTGCATGGTGTGCGGGGTATCGGCACTGATGCTGCTGTATGCCGCTGGCATGTCGATCTGGACGGCGGGCGCCCTCGGATGCCTGACCGCCATGGCCGGTGCCGACGTGGCCATCGGCCTGTATGAGCGCTGGGCCGCCAAGCGCATCGGGGTCAACCAACCCCCGGATTCAAAGTGATTGTTGCAAGGAAGCCACACCATGACCCTCATTGAAAAACCTTCACAGCTGCCGATTGCTGTCGGCGAGGCGCTGCGTGCAGCGTTCCCCGATCTGCGGGTGGGCAGCCCGCCGGGCTTTCTGGCGACGGATGAAACCGGCGTGGCGATCACGGTCGAACGCAATGGCCCCGGCGTGCGCTCCCTTGAAGGGCGCAAGGCCCATGTGCTGTCGATCTCGCTCAAAGTCATGGCCGCCCAGGGCGCGCAACCCTTTGACGCTTGTGACCTGGCGAGCCGGCTGATGGACCTGGTACTGGATAACCGTTGGCAGTTGCCGCCGGCCCAGTGCGATGTGCCGGTGAATATCGTCGCGCTGCCGTCGAGCCTGGTGGGGGCCGAAACCAACTATGACAGTTGGACCGTGTCCTTCAGCCAGACCCTTTACCTCGGCCCGCCACTGCTCAACGACCCCATCGGCAAGCCGCTGTTTGCCCGTACCTGGGAAGTGTCGAACATCGACGACCCCGATCAATACCGGCCATTGCAGGAGTAGCCCATGTTCGATGCACTGTTACGCCTGCAATTGGCGCCCCTGATCGAGCGTCTGGCCCACATGGAAACCCAGCTTGAAGACCTCTATCGGCGTGCCGAGAGCTTTTGCCGGATCGGCGTGTGCCAGGAGGTCGATGCGGCCAGCAATACCTGCAAGGTCAGCCATGGCGAGTTGCTGACCCCGGCGATTCGTTTTTTCAACCCCAGCGCCGGTGCGCAGACGGAAACGCGGATCCCCACGGTGGGTGAGCAATGCCTGCTGCTCAACTACGGCGGTGGCGAGGGTGGGGGGCAGTCGGTGGCGTTGTTTGGCCTCAACAGTGACCGCTTTCCGCCGCTGTCCAGTGCGGCCAGCCTGACGAGTCGACGTTATGAGGACGGCACGCAAAGCGCCTACGACGCCGCAGCACATGTATTGGGTTGGAACAATGGACCAGCGGCATTCAGCGGCTCTCGCGAGCAAGTGGAAATGAATTTGGGCGCTGCCCGTTTAGTCATGACCGCCGCAACCATCAGTCTGCAAGTCGGAGCCGTCGGCATGCTGCTGGATGCATCCGGCGTGCACTTGAGTGGCCCGGTGGTCGATCACCAGGGCCGAGTTATCAGCACGGCATAAGGATTTGCCATGATCGGAATTGAGAGAAACACCGGGGCCGTGGTGGACGACTGGCTGCAATTCGTCCAGCGCGCCACCCGGGCCCTGACCACACCTTTGGGCACGCGGCAGAAACGCCCGCTTTACGGTTCGATGATCCCGCAGCTGCTGGGGCAGAACCTGGGCGATGATCTGCTGATCCTCGCCCAAAGCCACGCCGCCCAGGCCTTTTACAACCCGCAGAACGGCATCGCCGATTTTGTCCCGCAAGTCATCGTCGCCAATCGCCAGGGCGCAGGCCTGCTGTTGCGGTTTGCCGGCACCTGGAAAAACCGCAAGCAATCCTTCGAGGTGGTGACATGAGCATGTTGATCCCCGGGCAGAACCAACTGGCGCCGCCCGACCTCATCGCCGTCGACGAATTCGAACCGCTGCTGGCGCAGTTCAAGGCATTTGTCGTCGACTACGTGGCCACCCGCGCCCCGCAAAGCGCGGCCAAACTCAAGGTCAGCCTGGACAATGAAAGCGAGTTGCTGACCCTGGCCCTGGAAGCCTTTTGTGTGCGCCTGCAAACCCATGAGCGCAAATACAATGCGCGGATCCAGCAGATGCTGGCGTGGTGGGCCACCGGCAGCAACCTGGATGCGCGCCTGGCCGACATGGGCCTGGAGCGCCAGGTGCTCGACCCAGGCGACCCGGCGGCGTTCCCGCCCGTGCCGCCAACCCTGGAAAGTGACGACGATGCGCGGCTGCGCTACTACCTGGCGCCCCACGCGCCGGCTGCGGGTTCACGCATGCAGTATCGTCGCGAGGTGTTCACCCTTGGCGAGCGGCCGGTGGTGAAAGTGCAGAGTGCCGCTGCTGGCGTGGTGACAGTCAGTTATACCTTCGACCCGGATGGCTATGCCGCCCAGGTCAAGGATGGCAACGCCCGGCGCACGGCACCTGGCGAGGTCATGGTCACAGTGCTCTCGCGCTCGGGTAATGGCACGCCATCGACGGACTTGCTTGACGGTGTGCGCCGCCATTTCGCCCGGCCCGATGTGCGCCCGGAAACCGATTGGGTGACGGTGCAGGGCGCGCAGATCGTGCCCTATAAGATTCGCGTGGTCGCCCGGATCAACGCCGGCCCGGACTCGGGGCTGACGCAAGTGGCGGCCCAGCAATTGCTGCAACGTTATGCCGAATCTTGCCACCGCCTTGAAGGGCGCGTGGACCCGAGTTGGATCGACTACACCATCCACACCGCCGGGGCTACGCAACTGGAGATTCTCGAACCGCTGGCGCCGATCATCACCACGGCCTTCCAGGCTCCGTATTGCACGGGTGTCGAGGTGCAGGTGCTGACGCTATGAGTGAGCACACATCCAGTTTATTGCCGGCCAACAGTTCGCCGCTGGAGAGGGCGTTGGACCTGGGTTTCGGTAAGTTGCTCGAACGGGTTGAGCCGCCGTTCCCGGCGCTGATGAATCCGCTGCACACGCCGCAGGCGTTCCTGCCTTACCTGGCCGCCGACCGTGGCGTCAGTGAATGGAACGCCGCTGCCGATGAAACCGAAAAGCGCCTCACGGTCGCCCTGTCCTGGCAGATCCAGCGCCAGGCCGGTACGCCCAAGGCGTTGAGCCACGCAGTCGAATCCCTGGGGTTTACCCCCAATATTCTGGCCTGGTACCAACAGCGCCCGCTGGCCCAGCCCTACACCTTCGACGTGCAGGCGATCATCGGCCGCAGTTGGTCCAGTGGCGACCACAACCGCTTGATCCGCCGCATCAACGCGGCCAAGAGCGAGCGCGACCTGGCCACCATCACCCTGGTGCATGAGGTGGTGGGCAGGCTGCCCATCACCAGCGTCGCCCATGCGGCGCTGAGTGACAGCGAGCTGTCGCTGCGGGGCGCCTTGCCGCAACTCATGTTGAGTTCAGGGCTTAACAGTGCGGGCGTGGCCCAGCACTACACCATTAACGACTACGACCTCAGGGCGCAGCCATGACCGATGACATTACGCGCCTGGTGCGCTTCACCTCCAAGGGTTTGGATGAAGTGTTGCAGGCAAAGAACCAAGGCTTGAAAGGCGAAATCACCCACATCGCCGCCGGCACCGGCCGCTACAACCCCACCGGCAACGAAACCGCCCTGCGCGATGAGCGCCAGCGCGTGGCGATTGTGGATTACGAAGACCTGGGCCAGCGCCAACTGCGCATGGCCGCGCTGTTTGATGGCGATGGTGAATATGAGATTGGCGAGTTCGGGTTTTACCTCGCCAGTGGCACGCTGTTGGCGGTGTACTCGGTGGCGGGGAAGTTGCTGACGTATAAGGCAGCGGCGGCGCGGGTGTTGCAGAAGTTTACGTTGGATATTTCGCCGTTGCCGGCGGATAGCGTCACCGTGATCGTGGGGTCGGAAAACCTCAACATCCTGGTGGTGGATGAGTTGGCGTCACTCTCGACGGCCAGTATCGACAACATGGCGCGAGGCATCGGAGCTTTATTTCGATTGATGGCGCTTGAAGCGAAGGCTTAACACAAGATCAATGCACTACAAGGAGTTTAAACATTGAGTACTGAACAGCAATTGGCCGCGGTTGTCAGCGCGGCAAATAATCTGACGGGTGTTGTGACGGGTAAGATCGGCGAGATTGATCGGGCCCTTGAAGTGGCGCAACGAACTTACCGCGAACAGATTGCAAGTTTGGATCAGCGTCTGCCTAGGCTGGCACTTACGCAAAATTTTAGTATGGCGCCGGATGCCACGGGCAATCTGATTGAGGGATGGGATATTCATCAACAGGTAACGACAACGAAATTGCGGACGGTTACCAGTGCTTCTCAAAAAGCTGGGCGACCCTCGGCTGATGTTGATTTTATGCAACAAGTCCAAGCTGATGTTCGGGAGCAATTTCCTGACTTTGATATTAGGGCCGCTGAGTATTGGAGAAATGGTATTCACGTATGGCAAATGAAATGGACGGATAATACTGTAAGTGCCTGGCTCGCTTATCCAAGGTCTGTCGATGACGGAAAGTTAAGCGGTGGTCGCCCGTTGCTTATGAACTCGACTGTGACAATAGGTGCTTTTGTTCGGTTAATTGACGGGGAGATCAGTGGCGCGTGGAGTACAGGGGCTGAGAAAGGTAAATGGCGCTGGTGTTCAGTGGTCATGCAACCGACTCGTATGTTTGGCCATTATTGGGTTATCCATCCAATGTGTTTTACAGCAAATGGGGTAGTTGAAGTGATGCTTGCTGGGGCCTGCACGGGTGTAGTCACTCATCCCGCTGACTGGTCATGCATGTTGGCTTTGGGTTAAGGAGAGCGTTAATGAAACCTGTATTTGCACTTGCTGAACTGCATCCTTTGATTAAGTGGACGGAAATCCGTGCCTCCCGCGACGCCGATCTTGCCGCCAGCGATTACGCCGCGATGCCCGATTACCCCATGACGGAAAAGGACCGCCCGGTCTTCGTCGCCTACCGCAAGGCCCTGCGCGATATCCCCGATCAAGGCGCCGATCCGGACGCCGTGATCTGGCCCGAAAAACCGGCCTTCCTGAAGTAATACACACCACCGCGAAAGCGGTTTTTTTTCGCCCGCCCAAAGCCCCTCCCGAAGGGGCTTTGCGCTTTTTGCACCCGGAGAATTCCCACCATGGCCAACCGCCAAACCTACACCGTCCTCATCCCATTCCCCACCCAAGGTGGCCACTGGTCCACCGTCGGTCAGGAGCTGGACTTGCTGGACGTCGAAGCAACCGCCCTGCGCACCGCCGGCCGCCTGGAACTGACCAGCGTGCTGGCTGCCGCCCAAGACACCCCACCGGCCAAGAAGGCCGTCACCAAGAAGGCTGAATAATCATGGCTGAGGTTTTGAACTTCGAGCATAACGGCATCACCGTCAATGCCAGCGAATCCCCCGAGGCCATGGGTGGCCTGGGTGACAACGTGATCGGTCTGGTCGGCACTGCGCCTAATGCGCACCTGTCGATCCCGAAAAACGCCCCGTTCCGCATCAACAGTTTCACCGCGCAGGCTCTGCTAGACCCCACCGGCGCCGAGTCGGGCACGCTGTTTCATGCGGTGTACCAGATCCTCAAAGTGGTCAAGGTGCCGGTCTATGTGGTGATCGTCGAAGAGGGCGCGACCCCCGCCGATACCCTCAACAACGTGATCGGCGGCAACGAGCCGGTGACCGGTCGCAAGCTGGGCCTCGCGGCGCTTGGCAGCGTCCCGGAAGACCTGACCATCATTGGCGCTCCAGGCTTCACCGGCACCAAGGCCGTGGCCGGTGAGTTTGCCGCGTTCGGCAAGCGCATCAAGGCCCGTGTGGTGCTGGACGGCAAAGACGCCAGCGTCGCCGATCAAGTGACCTACAGCGGCGAGCTGGGTGGCGCCGACCTGGGTTTCGACCGTTGCCTGCTGGTACACAACATGCCGTCGGTGTACTCCAAGGCCGCGAAGAAAAACGTGTTCCTCGCGCCGTCGTCCCTGGCCATTGCCGCGCTGGCCAAGGTCAAGCAGTGGGAGAGCCCGGGCAACCAGGTGACCTTCGCCGAAGACGTGTCGCGGGTGGTCGAGTACAACATCCTCGACACCTCCACCGAAGGCGACCTGCTCAACCGCTACGGCGTGAGCTACTACGCCCGCACCATCCTCGGCGGCTTCTCGCTGCTGGGTAACCGTTCCATCACCGGCAAGTTCATCAGCTATGTCGGCCTGGAAGACGCCATCAGTCGCAAGCTGGTCAAGGCCGGGCAGAAAGCCATGGCGCACAACCTGACCAAGTCGTTCATGGACCAGGAGGTCAAGCGCATCAACGACTGGCTGCAAACCCTGGTGGCCGACGAAACCATCCCGGGCGGTAGCGTGTACCTGCACCCGGAACTCAACAGTGTCGAGAAGTACAAGAACGGTACCTGGTTCATCGTGATCGACTACGGCCGCTACGCGCCGAACGAACACATGGTTTATCAACTCAATGCCCGCGATGAAATCATCGAGCAATTCCTGGAGGACGTTCTCTAATGTTTACCAACCGAGTCAGACAGGCCATTGCGGCCACTCTCCAGGGCCTGCCGCTGTCGGCGACCGTCGAGGAATTCACCCCGCCGAAGATCGAGTTCGAGATGGAAGCCATGACCGGCGGGCGCTTTATCGCCGAGGAAATGGCCAAGAGCGCCAAGGTGCTGAGCGCCAAGCTGGTGCTGCAAGGCGCCGGTCCCGAAATCATGCTGGCCCTGGGCGTGCGCTTGGGCGAAGACATCCTGCTCAACGTGCGTGAAGCGGGCCAGGACCAGGACGGCAAGGCCTACTTCACCTACCACACCGTCGGCGGCAAGCTTAAATCCCTGGAAGAAGCCAAGCTGAAGATGGGCGACAAGGCTACCACCACCCTGGATCTGTCCTGCCGCACCTACCATCGCCTGGACAACGGCGTGCCGGTGATCGACATCGACGTGCGCACCCAGAAGTTCGTGCTCAACGGCGTCGACATCCTCGGTGATGCCCGGCGTGCGGTGTTGATGCCGTAAGCCTGCCCACGGCGCGGCCACTGTAGGAGCTGGCTTGCCGGCGATTGCATCACCTCAGTTCAACTGAAAGACCGCGCTGCCTGTATCGCAGGCAAGCCGGCTCCCACACTGACCGTGCCCACGCTTTCTAAATTGTCATCAAGGAATTTTGCCCATGGCCTGGAAGCCACCCCTGCATAGCCTGCTGGCGCCGATCACCGCCGACAACGGTGCGACGATCGAGCAGATTCAACTCAACGCGCTGTTCTACGCCGCGCAAAAACAAGCGCTGGCCCGCGCTGGCGAGGACGAGGATGACCAGTTCTTCGAGCTGGCCAAACTGGCCACCGGCCTCTCGGAAAAGGAACTCGACCAACTCAAGCGCCCGGACTACGTGAGCATTGCCCAGCACGTACACGACATGTCGACACGCCCGGCCTCGTTCTTTCTGGGCGACTCCACCGAGCCTGGCGAGCAGGTGCAACTGCTGCTGCCGCTGGAAGTGGCCGGCCGTGTGTTGACCAGCGTCACCCTGGAAATGCCCGCGCTGCGCGCCACCAAGGTGATGAAAAAACTCGCCACCAACAAAGAGCGCGCCGAGTTCATCACCTCGCACTGCACCGGCCTTATGATCCCTGACCTGGACGGCCTGACCGTGCCCGACTGGACGCAACTGCAGGAGCGCATCGACGATTTTTTAAACAAACCGGCGGACTTCTTTCGCAGCGCGACATCGAAGTAATCCTCGACGTCGTTCCGCTGGTTTATTCGGTAAACGAAGCGGAAATTCTTGAATGGAATGCCGCCAAAGCATTGCGCCGCTACGACATCGCGATCACTCGCCTTGGCGTCAAATAGGAGGAGAGCGAGATGCAAGACGCTCGATATACGCTCAAGCTCGCGGACGAAGACAAACGCTGGATGACCTTTCCCGGGCTCGCCGAAAGTGGCGCCTCGCAACTGTCGGGCCTGCTTGCCGAGCCGAATGAAAGTCTGATTGGCGCTCCCACTATGGGCGTGGCGACAGAGCCACCGTCTGAGCTGAGCCTGGCCCTGGCCAACGCCAGCCTGCACATCCATGCGTTGACCGAGGAACAGGTGCGGCTGCGTGAGAGTCTGGAAACCCTCAATAGCACCCTGTTTATCACAGGCAACTCCCTGCTCGGCAGCGTCGCTGCAAGCCCCGCCCCTGTGGCTCAAGAGGAGGCTGCCAAAGACAAGGAGCCGGCAGCGGATTCCTGGTACGCCAAGGGGGCCAAGTGGTTGGGGGAGGGCTATCTCGATACGGCCAGGAGCCGGTTAACGGGCAAGGCTGTCGATGTGACGCTTGGCAAGTTGCCCGGTGTGGGGAAACTGTTTCGCGACGACAGCAAGGATTGCTGCTGCCCAGGGGCAACCGAAACCTTGAAGGGGCGTGCGCGTTTCCTGCCGAAAAAAACGGTGCGCCAGAGACTCACCGAGCGGCTGAGGCCGTCGTCGTCGAAAAAAACCACCCGCTTGGGCAGCCGCATGGCCGGGTCAATGGCAACGCTGCAGCGTGTTTTTGGACAGGCCGGCAAGGTGTTTGACGGGCCAAAAGTGGGTTTTCATGGTGCGTCGCTTCAAGCTTATCGGCCCGCTCCGCGCCTGGGCGAGGGTTCATCCAAGGCGCCTGTTTCATCCGCTCAAGGGCCGGCATTGCTCAGCACTCCAGCGCTCGCTTTGCCCAAGACTATCCCCTCCAGCCTGGTTTCAACGATGAGCAAACTGGAGTCTGTCGGCACTCGATCCCTTGCGCCGCTGCGCTACGCCGACACCGCCATCAACCTCGTCCAGGGTGTGCGCAACGGCGACCTGCAAGCGGTCGGCAGCAGCCTCGGCACTGCCGGTGGTGCGTGGGTCGGCGCCTCTGCCGGCGCGGCCCTTGGTACCCTGGTTTTGCCAGGCGTTGGCACTGCCGTCGGTGGCCTGATCGGCGGCCTGTTGGGCGGCGAGGCGGGCACCTGGCTGGGTGAAAAACTCTTCCCTTCCAGCGACCGCCTGCCATCGCCCGATTCGGTGAGCAAGGAACTCAACAGCGCGCGCTCGGACAACGTCCAGGTCACGCTGGCGCCGAGCATCCAGATCACCGGCGTCAACCCTGCCGACGCCCAGCAGGTGGTCGACCGAGTGATCCAGGCCCTGCAAAACCAATGCATGCCGATGCTGACCGATTCACTGGCGGTTCGGCGCAACGCAGCACTGACCGATGGAGGTGATTAATGCGACAGCAGATGGTACTGGGCGACTTTATATTTGGCCTGTCCCGAGGGTTCGCCTACTCCACGCTCCAACGCGGCAGTGATGGTGGCTGGGGCGACCTGGAGATTATCGCCAGCAAGCCCCAGTCGCGGCAGAACGGCCAGAAGCTGGAAAAACTGACCTTTGCCGGCACCGCCATGGCGGCTGTTGGCATGCAGCGTCTCGACCAATTACGCGTCCTGCTGGATGCACGGACGCCGTTGCCGCTGGTCGATGGTATTGGCCGCAACTGGGGCCTGTGGCGCATCACCGCACTGACGGAAAGCCAGGCCAATGTTATCGATGACGGCACCGCCATGGTGATCAAGTGGTCGCTGGTGCTGGAGGAGTTCGTCAATGCGTAGAGTCCGAAGTATTGCCGGTGATTCGGTCAACCTGCTGCTCTACCGCGAGTTGGGCCGTTGTGATGACGCGGCGGAAGAAACCCTATGGCGCTTGAATCCAGGGCTTGCCGAGCATGGCCCGGTGTTGCCGGCGGGCATCTGGGTGATCGTGCCCGAAATGGACGCGCAACCCGGTCTTGTACGACCCGTATCGGCCTGGGATTAAGGAGGCAGCATGGCAATGGGATTTACCCCGGTCGTGGAGATCTATGGCGCCAATGCGGCGTTGATCAACCCACGGCTGATGCAATGGAAACACACCGACGCGGCGGGCATCGAGTCCGACCGCCTGGAACTGACCATCAACATCGAGGGTCTGGAGGGCCTGCCGAGCCTGGGTGCAAAGATCGGCTTGCGCGTGGGTTACCGCGAGTCGGGGCTGGTGGAAAAAGGCGAGTTTGTGATTACCCAGCGCACGCCTTACCTGTTTCCCATGCGCCTGGCGATCGTGGCCACGGCGGCGCCGTTCAGCGTGATGGACCAAAGCGGTTACCGCCAGCGCCGTTCCGCCAGCCATGGCCCCACGACCCTCGGTGCGCTGTTTCGCCAACTGGCCACGCGGCACGGGTTTTCACCCCGGGTGGCGCCGGCATTGGACGGGATTGTGATCGACCATATCGATCAGTCGAATGAGACCGACATGGGCTTCATCACCCGCCTGGCCGGGCGCTACAACGCAGTGACCAAGCCGATCAACGAGTTGTATGTACTGGCCGAAAGTGGTCAGGTCAAGTCGCTGTCGGGCCAGCAACTGCCGGATGTGCGGTTGTCGGTGACCCATGACAACCGTCCTGGCGAGCAGGCGTTTATCAGCGCGCGGATTGATGAAAGCGCGCGGGCCAAATATCAGGGCTGCCGTGTCAATTGGTGGGATGGAGCGGCCTCTCGCCAGCGTGTGGTCGAGGTGGGGATCGCACCATTCAAGACTTTGCGCCAACGCTGCCAGAGCGAAACCGAAGCGCGCTCAGTGGCGCAGGGCGAGTTGCGCCGGGTGGGGCGCGAAGGGCTGACGATCGCCATTGATTGCCCTGGCAACCCGTTGCTGTCCGCCGAAGGGCTGTTGCTGCTGGATGAGACTTGGCCTGGGTATATGCAGGGGCGCTGGTCGATTGACAAGGTGACCCATGTAGGCGACACGACGACGGGCTATCGCAGTTCGATCATGGCCAGTGGGTTGGCCTCTTAGGCCGTGGAGATCAAGGATGATGACACTTTCGCAACTGCAACAGATCCTGCCTAACGCCCGTGCCCAAGCGGGCGTTTTCATTTCGGCGCTCAACGCCGCCATGCTTCACCGACACATCACCGCACCCAAACGCATGGCCGCCTTTATTGCCCAGGTCGGTCACGAGTCCGGTGAGTTGCGCTACGTCCGGGAACTGGGCGGCGAGCAATACCTGAGCAAATACGACACCGGCACCCTGGCGGTACGCCTGGGCAACAGTCCCGAAGCCGACGGTGACGGTCAGAAATACCGCGGCCGTGGGCTGATCCAGATTACCGGGCGGCGCAATTACCTGGCCTGCAGTCGCGCGCTGTTTGGCGATGAACGCCTGCTGCATTTCCCCGAACTGCTGGAACAACCGCAATGGGCGGCCGAGTCCGCCGC
Source organism: Pseudomonas sp. 25 R 14 (assembly GCF_900004755.1). Classification (NCBI taxonomy): domain Bacteria; kingdom Pseudomonadati; phylum Pseudomonadota; class Gammaproteobacteria; order Pseudomonadales; family Pseudomonadaceae; genus Pseudomonas; species Pseudomonas sp. 25 R 14. The sequence continues at coordinate 46,893 of NZ_CVTS01000027.1, forward strand.
CTGGTTCTGGCACAGCAATGGTTTGAATGAACTGGCGGATCAGGACCAATTCACCACCATCACTCGCCGTATCAATGGTGGCCTCAATGGGCTGGAGCATCGTCAGCAATTGTGGGCGCAGGCGAGGGCGGTGTTATGCAGTTGAGCTGGCGCATGCTGGCTGTTGCCTTGCTGATGGCCGTCCCGGCGGTGGCCAGTTGGCAGGTCCAGGCCTGGCGCCTTGGCCTTGAGTTCGAACGCCAGGCGGCGCGGCACTCAGAGCTGCTGAACCAGCAAAGCCAGGCAGCGCAGCGCCACTACCTGGCCGAACAAACCAGGCGCCAGGCATTGGAGCAACAGCTCGCCGCCAGCGATCAACAGCACACGCGGGAGTTGAGCGATGCACAACGTAACCAGGTTTATCTGCGCGACCGGCTGGCCACTACTGATGTGCGCCTGTCAGTCCTTCTCGACGCCGCCGATCCCGCCGCCGGCCACTCAATGCCAGCCACCGCCACCCGCAGCGTGGTTCATGGCGCCCCGCGAGGTCGACTTGACCCGGCGCATGCTCAGCGAATTATCGGCATCACCGATGCCGGCGATAACGGATTGATCGCGCTGCGGGCCTGCCAGGCGTATGTGCGGGCCATCACCCGGTAACCTGTTGCAGCTGTCTGCCGTTTGCGTGGCCGATGGGCTCCTGTAGGGTAGGCAAACCCCCGCACTTTCCTGGAGACGACCGTGAAGGAAATTACCCAACTCGCCGCCGAACTTGGCCGACGTTTGCAGGTGCTCAATGCCCACGTCACCACCGCCGAATCTTGCACCGGTGGCGGTATTGCCGAAGCCATCACACGGATTCCCGGGAGTTCGGCCTGGTTCGAGGCCGGTTATGTGACCTATTCCAATCGGCAGAAGACCCGCCAGCTCAATGTACCGGAAGGGCTGTTCCCCAAGGTCGGCGCCGTAAGCCGTGAAGTGGTCGAGGCCATGGCCAGGGGCGCCCAGGAAAAAAGCCTGGCGCGGTTTGCCGTGGCGGTCAGCGGTGTGGCAGGCCCCGATGGCGGCTCGCCGGACAAACCGGTGGGCACCGTATGGCTGGCCTGGGGGGTCGGTGACGAGGTTACGGCCGAGTGCCAGCACTTCCCTGGCAACCGTGACGAGGTCCGCCGACAAACGGTAAAAGCCGCATTAGAGGGGCTGTTGCGACGAGCTGCAGCAGAAATAGAAAATCAGGGGTAGGCGATCCCCGATCTTTATGGAACAATACTGTCTACTTATACAGGTGTTGGCCGTCAGGCCTTATTGATTACGTGAGGACTTTAATGGACGACAACAAGAAGAAAGCCTTGGCTGCGGCCCTGGGTCAGATCGAACGTCAATTCGGCAAGGGTGCCGTAATGCGTATGGGCGATCACGACCGTCAGGCGATCCCGGCTATTTCCACTGGCTCTCTGGGGCTGGACATCGCGCTCGGCATTGGCGGCCTGCCAAAAGGCCGTATCGTTGAGATCTACGGTCCGGAGTCTTCTGGTAAAACCACCCTGACCCTGTCGGTGATTGCCCAGGCACAGAAAATGGGCGCCACCTGCGCGTTCGTCGATGCCGAGCACGCCCTGGATCCTGAATACGCGGGCAAGCTGGGCGTCAATGTCGACGACCTGCTGGTTTCGCAGCCGGACACCGGCGAGCAAGCGTTGGAAATCACCGACATGCTGGTGCGTTCGAACGCCATCGACGTGATCGTGGTCGACTCCGTGGCGGCCCTGGTGCCGAAGGCCGAGATCGAAGGCGAAATGGGCGACATGCACGTCGGCCTGCAAGCCCGTCTGATGTCCCAGGCCCTGCGTAAGATCACCGGTAACATCAAGAACGCCAACTGCCTGGTGATCTTCATCAACCAGATCCGGATGAAAATCGGCGTGATGTTCGGCAGCCCGGAAACCACCACCGGTGGTAACGCGCTGAAGTTCTACGCTTCGGTTCGCCTGGACATCCGTCGTACTGGCGCGGTGAAGGAAGGTGACGAGGTTGTCGGTAGCGAAACCCGCGTCAAGGTTGTGAAGAACAAGGTAGCTCCGCCATTCCGTCAGGCCGAGTTCCAGATTCTCTACGGCAAGGGTATCTACCTGAACGGCGAGATGATCGACCTGGGCGTGCTGCACGGTTTTGTCGAGAAGTCCGGTGCCTGGTATGCCTACAACGGCAGCAAGATCGGTCAGGGCAAGGCCAACTCGGCCAAGTTCCTGCAGGACAACCCTGATATCGCGGCGACGCTTGAGAAGCAGATCCGCGACAAGCTGCTGACCCCGGCGCCAGACGTCAAGGCTGCAGCCAACCGCGAACCTGTTGATGACATGGCAGAAGCCGACGCTGATATCTGAGACCAGCGATGACCGTTGTACTCGATACGCTGGTTGCCGTACGGCGTACGGCAATGGACCTGCTCGCACGACGCGAGCATGGTCGGGTCGAGCTGACGCGTAAACTGCGTCAGCGTGGCGCCCCTCCCGAAATGATCGAAACAGCCCTCGACCGCTTGACGGAAGAGGGGCTGCTTTCGGAAGCCCGTTATCTCGAAAGTTTTGTTTCCTACCGCGCACGCTCGGGCTACGGGCCTGCGCGGATTCGCGAAGAGCTGAGCCAGCGAGGCTTGCAGCGTGCCGATATCGATCTGGCGCTGCGTGAGTGTGGCATCAGTTGGCAAACGCAACTGGAAGACACCTGGCGCCGTAAGTTTGCTGGCCATCTACCAATTGATGCCCGTGAACGCGCCAAGCAAGGGCGCTTTTTGAGCTATCGCGGATTTTCGATGGAGATGATCAGCCGCTTGTTGAGCGGTCGGGATCTGGATGACTGAAATGTGAGCGCTCCCTTGTAGGAGGCGGCTTGCCGGCGATAGCGGTGGGTCAGGTATCAATACCGTGGCAGATAGACCGCTATCGCTGGCAAGCCAGCTCCTACATGGATTTTGCGTTTATACAAAAAGGCCCGCTATGAAAATAGCGGGCCTTTTTTGCGTTTTACGGCATCACGCTGGCTCCGGCGTCACCCGTTGCTGTGCTTTACCCTGGGCTTGAGCCCAGTTTTCCGGCAAGTTGATGTAGTCCACCAACTCCCGCAGCCGGCCCTGATTACGACCGGTGAAGTTGAATACCAGTCGCGTCAGGTGGTTGAAGCGAGGCTCATCGTATTCCTCACCGGCATAGGCCAGTTGCTGGAAACCGTCGCTGAGCAACAGGTCTGCGAAGGCTGTTTGTATATGCGTCAACGCATGCTCGCTGAGAGGATGGTTCATGCGGACCACGAATTGACGTTTCAGCCAGCGGGTAGAGTGGAAGTTGGCATAGAACTGGTTGATTTCATGGACCGCCTCCTCGGCGCTATGCACCAGGCGCACCAATTTCAGGTCGGTGGGCAGGATGTAGCGGTTGGCCTCCAGTTGGTTGCGAATAAACTCCAGGGCGCCTTTCCAGAAACCGCCCCCCGGTTCATCCAGCAGTACCACGGGAACCAGCGGGCTCTTGCCGGTCTGGATCAGGGTCAAGACTTCCAGCGCTTCATCCAGGGTGCCGAAGCCGCCAGGGCACAGCACCAGCCCATCGGCTTCCTTGACGAAAAACAGTTTGCGGGTAAAGAAGAAGTGGAACGACAGCAGGTTTTCCGTGCCATCGATGGTCGGGTTGGCATGCTGTTCGAAGGGCAGGGTGATGTTGAACCCCAGGCTGTGTTCCAGGCCCGCGCCTTCGTGGGCGGCGGCCATGATGCCACCGCCACCACCGGTGATGACCATCAGGTCAGAACGGGCCAGGGCTGCGCCCACTTCCCGGGCCAGGGCATACAGGGGGCTTTCGACCGGGGTGCGGGCCGAACCGAATACCGTGACCTTGCGCCGGCCCTTGAACTGTTCGAGTACGCGGAAGGCATGGTCCAGCTCGCGTATGGCCTTCAAGGTGATCTTGGCATTCCAGCGGTCACGGTCGTCCTGGGCCATGCGCAGCACGGTGAGGATCATGTCGCGATACAGGGGAATGTTCGGGCTGCTGGGGGCAATCAGGTTGAGTTGCGCTTCGACCTGCTGGGCGAGGTCGGTCCCGTTGTCTGGAAAATGACGGGTGAGGAGGTCATTCGGTTGATCAGGCATTCAGCTTCTCCTTCGTTACAGAGCCCCGGCGTCTTGTTGCAGGCTGCTGACGGCGACGAAACAGGCTCTGTATGTTCCTTGTGATTAAAAACCTTTGCACTGCAAGTCACGCGAGGGCAACCCTTTTTTGCCCTGGAAATGTTACCGGATCACTCGATCATGACCCCCTAAAGTCTTGTCTGGCAATAACTTATTGGAGATGAAGGAGAGTGGTGGTGCAACTGTAGGAGCGAGCTTGCTCGCGAAGATCGTCATCGGTGACACGGGCAATCTGAATGAATGGGTTGCCCTGACGTTTTTCGCGAGCAGGCACGCGCCTGGAGGATGAAGGCTTACTTTTTCTTCTTGGCCGGGGCAGGGCAATCAGCCTCGACGAACTTGACCGACGCCACCGGGCGGTTGCTCTTGTTTTCGGTGATTTCGTAGCGCATCACGGCACCCTTGGCCATCAACTCGCGGTAGCCTTTGTTCAGGCAAACGCTTTGCCCCAACTGGAAATACACCGCCTTGGGGTTGGCGCGCATTTGCTCGGCACGTTCTGGTAATACGCTCAGGTGGTCAATCAACTGCATGCCTTCGACGGTGTAGGCCACTTCCAGGGTTTGTTCATCGATTTCCCTGGGCAGGTCTTTGTTGCTTTCCGCCGCGACGCTTTGCAGTTTCTTGTTCATTTGCAGCTCCACCAGGGAGGCTGCCTGGGCGCCCAGGGGCAATACCAGCGCCAGGGCGACGGTCGGGGCGGCAAGACGCAACATAAGACGCAGCATGAAACTCTCCTGATTCGGTTACTGGTCCATAGACCCGCCACTGCGCTGTGCGTTCAGTGGCGCGCGATTATAGGTGACCTGGAGCCGCGACGGCCAGGCGTATTGGCTGGGCAGCTCTGGTAAACTGCCGGCACTTTTGCCTGTCCCGAGTTTATCCGTGTCGATTTTCATCGCTCCACCCTGGCGCCCGCTATGAGTCACGCAGTCTTTCGCTTGCGTACCCAGCGCCTGGCCCGTGCCGTCAGCCCTTTTGTTGCTCGGGGCTCGCGTGCCGAACGTTGCCCCAGATGCCGGGTCATCCCCCAATACTGCCTGTGTGCATGGCGGCCAAAGGTTCAGGCCAGGTCGGCCATGTGCCTGTTGATGCACGACGTGGAGCCGATGAAACCCAGCAACACTGGCTGGCTGATAGCCGATGTCATCGAAGACACCAGCGCTTTCCCCTGGTCGCGCACGGCCGTCGAGCCAGAGCTGCTGACCCTGTTGGCCGACCCGCAATGGCAGCCTTATATCGTCTTTCCCGGCGAGTTCGTTGCACCGCAGCGAGTGGTCAACGAGGTCAGGGTGACGGACGGCAAACGCCCGTTGTTTATCCTGCTCGATGGTACCTGGAGCGAAGCGCGCAAGATGTTCCGCAAGAGCCCGTACCTGGAGCACCTGCCGGTACTGAGCCTGGAACCGGAGCAGTTATCGCGCTACAAGTTGCGTCGCTCCAAGCGCGATGACCACTTCTGCACCGCCGAAGTGGCCGCCTTGTGCCTGGAACTGGCCGAGGACCAGCAGGCCAGCGAAGTGCTGGATGCCTACCTGGATGTTTTCAGTACCCACTACCTGGCGGCCAAGTTCCAGTTGGCGCTGGACCCGACAGACAACGTGCATACGCGTCTTGCACCTTATCTGTAGGCATTCGGGGCCAGAGGACCTTTGCATGATGGCACTGCAGCGCCTGAGCCGGCTAAAATGCCATCAGGCGTAACTGTTCGTGACAGCCGCTGGCTGGCACCTCGTACGTTGGCGAGCACCGAACCCATCGGTGCTCCCATAAAAAACAGGATCATTTAATAAATGGCCACATACGAAATCCTGATTGCCGATGACCACCCTCTTTTCCGCAGCGCGCTGCACCAGGCCGTCACGCTGGGCCTGGGCCCGGATGTGCGCCTGGTTGAAGTGGGCAGCATCGCTGAGCTGGAAACCTGCCTGACCGACAAGACCGATTGGGACCTGGTGCTACTGGACCTGAATATGCCTGGCGCCTATGGGTTTTCCGGCCTGGTGCTGTTACGCGGGCAATACCCGCAGATTCCAGTGGTGATGGTGTCGGCCCAGGAAGAGGCAGACGTCGTCGTGCGCTCCCGCGAATTCGGGGCCAGTGGCTTTATCCCCAAGTCCAGCTCCATGGAGCAGATTCAAGCGGCAGTGCGTACGGTGTTGGACGGTGACGTCTCGTGGCCGCCCCAGGCATTTGAAGAAATCAATGTGTCCGCCGAAGCCAAGGCCGCCCAGGAAGGGCTCGCCAGCCTTACCCCGCAGCAGTTCCGTGTATTGACCATGGTCTGCGAAGGCTTGCTGAACAAGCAGATCGCCTATGAGCTGAGTGTGTCCGAGGCGACCATCAAGGCCCACGTTACCGCGATTTTCCGTAAGTTGGGCGTGCGCACCCGCACCCAGGCGGCGTTGCTGCTGCAACAACTTGAGTCAATTTCCCACTGATAGGGCGGCTCGATTCACGCTTTTTTGACCTGGCTTACTCTAGCTTCCCACCATCTTTTTGCGCAGTTGCCTACTCTATGTCGCCTTTCAAGGGTCAAACCGGTATCAAACGTATCTTCAACGCAGGGGGCTATTCCCTCGATGGCCTGCGTGCGGCTTTCACCGGCGAGGCGGCCTTTCGCCAGTTGGTGTTGCTCAACGTCATCCTGATTCCATTGAGCTTCTTCCTCAATGTCAGCCGCGTAGAGCGCGCACTGCTGATTGCGGTGTGCCTGCTGGCGTTGATTGTCGAGTTGCTCAACTCGGCCGTGGAAGCGGCGATCGACCGGATCTCCCTGGATCGCCACCCTTTGTCGAAAAACGCCAAGGACATGGGCAGCGCCGCGCAGTTCGTGGCATTGACCATGATTACCGTGGTGTGGGCCGTGATCCTGGTCTAAGCGATATTCGGCAGCACGATTTCGTCGCTGCGCTGCACCCCGGCGGTGAAGGCGCGGCACAGTTCGAGGAACTCGCGCATGGCCGAGGTCTGGTACTTCTGTTTATGCCAGATAAAGTAGAACTGCCGGGCCAGGTCCAGGTCCGGGGTTTCCACCGGCACCAGGCTGCCACGCCGGAACGCGTCCCGTAGCGCCAGGCGGGAAATGCAGCCAATCCCCAAACCAGACTCCACGGCCCGCTTGATGGCCTCGGTGTGCTCCAGTTCCAGCCGGATGTTCAGCGCACTGCGATGGTGGCGCATGGCTTGATCAAAGGTCAGGCGTGTCCCGGAGCCCTGTTCCCGCAGGATCCAGGCTTCATGGGTCAATTGCTCCATGGTCGCCTGGCCGCGCAGGGCCAGGGGATGCTGCGGTGCGCAGAACACTACCAGTTCATCCTCGACCCAGGTTTGCACCTCGATATCCGGGTGGCTGCAGTCGCCTTCGATTAGACCCAGATCAATTTCGTAATGCGCGACCTGATGCACGATATGCGCAGTGTTTTGTACATGCAGTTTCACCTGGCTCTCGGGATGCTGCTGCATGAAACTGCCGATCAGCAGCGTGGCCAGGTAATTGCCGATGGTCAGCGTGGCACCGACCGCCAGGGAACCGAAGCCGGACTTGCCGTTGAGCAGGTCCTCGATCTCCTTGGCCTGGTCCAGTAGCGCCACCGCCTGGGGCAGCAACTGATGGCCGAGGGCGTTGAGGCTCAAGCGTTTGCCGGCACGGTCGAATAATTGGCAGCTGGATTGGCGCTCCAGCTCGGTGATCGAGGTGCTGGCGGCGGATTGAGATAAGGCCAGAAGGCCAGCAGCGCGTGACACACTTTCCTGCTGGGCGACGGCGACGAAGACTTGCAGTTGACGGAGAGTAAATCGCATATCGATATAACCGATAACCCTTATCTTAATAATCCAGTTAACAGATATTGTCGCCGCCATTAGAATACTGTGCAATTGCGCACCTATCATTTTGGCGCAGACCTATTTCCAGGAGTTCCCCGTACATGAGCAACATGAACCACGAGCGTGTCCTCAGTGTTCATCACTGGAACGACACTCTGTTCAGCTTCAAGTGCACCCGCGATCCGGGCCTGCGCTTCGAGAACGGTCAGTTCGTGATGATCGGCCTGCAACAGCCCAATGGCCGCCCGCTCATGCGTGCTTACTCCATTGCCAGCCCGAACTGGGAAGAGCATCTGGAGTTCTTCAGCATCAAGGTCCCGGATGGCCCGCTGACTTCCCAGTTGCAGCACTTGAAGGAAGGCGACGAGATCATCATCAGCAAAAAACCGACTGGCACCCTGGTGCTGGACGATTTGAAACCGGGCAAGCACCTGTACCTGCTCAGCACCGGTACTGGCCTCGCTCCATTCATGAGCGTGATCCAGGACCCGGAAACCTACGAGCGCTTTGAGAAAGTGATCCTGTGCCACGGCGTGCGTTACGTCAACGAAGTCGCCTATCGCGAGTTCATCACCGAGCACCTGCCGCAGAACGAGTTCTTCGGCGAGGCGCTGCGTGAAAAACTGATCTACTACCCGACCGTGACCCGCGAGCCGTTCGAAAACGAAGGCCGCCTGACCGACCTGATGCGCAGCGGCAAGCTGTTCAGCGATATCGGCCTGCCGCCGATCAATCCTGAAGACGACCGCGCCATGCTGTGCGGTAGCCCAAGCATGTTGGATGAGACCAGTGAAGTGTTGAACAGCTTCGGCCTGAAGGTTTCGCCACGCATGCGTGAGCCGGGTGACTACCTGATCGAGCGTGCGTTCGTCGAGAAATAACCTCTGGTCACCTGTAGGAGCGAGCTTGCTCGCGAAAATCGTCAACGATAACGCGGTCATCCAGAGTTGACGCGTTGTCCTTGCGCTCTTCGCGAGCAAGCTCGCTCCTACAGGTAAATGCGTTTGCAAAGAAAAGCCCGCATTGCCTGTGAAGGCAGTGCGGGCTTTTTCATTTTTGCGATTTACTTCACCGCAACCACTTCAAGCACACAAATCATCCCCGCCTCGGGATAGTGCCAACGCACATCCACATCCCAGAACCGCACGCCATATTCGCGCTCCGGCCCAGGCGTCTGATACGCCGGCCGTGGATCCTGTGCCAGGCACTGTTCAATCAGCTCCACCAACGGTTCGCCAAGGCGCTGAGCGTGAGTGTGAGCCTGTTGCAGTGCGGTCTTCAGCCATTGCACGGGGATCAGCGCCGGTGCGGCACTGGCAATACTGTTGGTCGCGGTATCAATGATGTCGGCATACGGCACATACGGCTTGATGTCCAACACCGGCGTACCATCGAGCAGATCAATCCCGGAAATCCACAGCCGGCCCGGCTCCACCTTGTCCAGTTTCACCACCGACTGGCCAATCCCATTCGGGCGATGGGTCGCGCGGGTGGCAAATACGCCCATGGACGTGTTGCCCCCCAGGCGCGGCGGACGCACCTTCAACCGCGGTTTATCCTCCAGGGCCTGATGAAACAGAAACAGCAACCACACATGGCTGACCTGCTCCAGGCCTTGCACCGCCTCACCCTGGTCGAACGGCGCCACCAACTCCAGCACGCCCCGGGCGGCGGGTGCCAGTTGTGGCTGGCGCGGGATGGCGAACTTCTCCTTGAAGCAGGAGTGCACGAAGCCCACGGGCGAGACGTTGTAACTCATGGCTTAAGCACGAACTCGCAGCGTCAGCCCCTTGAGGAAATTACGCAGCAACTGGTCGCCACACGGGCGATAGTTGGTGTGGCCGAACTTGCGGAACAACGCGCTCAGCTCCGGCTTGGACACCGGGAACTCGGCCGCCTTGAGGATGGCGTGCATGTCGTCTTCCTTCAGTTCGAAGGCCACGCGCAGCTTCTTGAGGATGATGTTGTTGGTCACCGGGGTTTCGATCGGCTGCGGTGGACGGCTTTCGTCCTTGCCACGCTTGAAGATCACCAGGCCATCGAGGAAATGTGCCATGACCTCGTCCGGGCAGAACACAAAGCCTTCTTCCTCATCTTTCTTGAGGTAGGTCAGCAGGTCGTCCTTGGACACTTCCATGCCGCCGAGCTTGATGATCTCGACCATCTTGTTGTCGCTGATGTCGAGCATGTAGCGCACGCTGCGCAGTACGTCGTTGTGAATCATGGTGGGCAATCCTGGTATTCGACTGTAGACATCGCCCGGGCGGGCGATGTCGAGAGAGAGGGCGGCTTAGAACTTTTCTTTGCCGGACATGTAGCGCCATTGGCCGACCGGCACTTTGCCAATGGACACGCCGCCAATACGGATGCGGCGAATGGCCACAACCTTCAAGCCAATGGCTTCGCAGAACAGGGCAATGATGCCGGGCTGCGGGTTTTTCAGGGCAAAGCGCAGGCGGTTCTCGTTCTGCCAGCTGGCTTTGACCGCAGGCAATTCCTTGCCTTTGTACATCAGGCCGTGGGCGAGGCGGTTCAGGCCGTGCTCTGCCACGTCGCCTGCGACTTCAACCACATATTCCTGCTCGATCTTGGCGGCATCGGCCGTCAGCTTGCGCAGGATCTTCCAATCCTGGGTAAACACCAGTAGGCCGCTGGCCTTGGCTTGCAGGTCGGCGCTGGCGGTCAGGCGCAGGAAGTGGCCTTTGAGCGGGCGCTTGCTGAAGCGGTGTTCTTCTGACAGCGTCTCGGCGCTCAGGGACTGCATCGCGCTGTCGACATCCACACCTGCCGGCGCATGAAATAGGATAGTCACCGGCTCTGGAGCCGTGGCCTTGGCCTCGGGATCAAGTTCGACTTTTTGTGTCGTGACCTTGAACTGCGGCTCATCGATCACTTCGCCATCCACCGAGACCCAGCCGCCTTCGATAAACAGCTCGGCCTCCCGACGGGAGCAACCGACCAGTTCGATAAGGCGTTTGGAGAGGCGTATGGGGTCAGTCATGACAAGGGCCGTAACAAAAGGGGGCAGCTATTGTACCTGCCTGGCGCCGGTTAATCCCGGCCCCATTTCGCTGCTGTTGCTTTTTGTGGGAGCTGGCTTGGGTTGTATCAGCCGCTGCGTGTTTGCTGGGCCTGGCGCAAACGCATATGCAGCAAGGGATAGGGTTGGCCCATGCCGTCATGCTCGGTGCGCCCGATCACTTCAAAGCCCTGTTTAAGGTAGAAGCCCAGGGCCTGCGGGTTCTGTTCGTTGACGTCCAGTTCCTCGGCATTCATCGACTCAATGGCATAGCGCAATAATTGCCGCCCCAGGCCCTGGCCTCGGTACTGCGGATCGATGAACAGCATCTCGACCTTGCCTGCCGCGACGCCGGCAAAGCCGGTGATACGCTGGCGCGTGTCCTTGGTGCAGATCAGCATCACGGCATCCAGGTAGCGCGTGAGCACCAGGTTTCTCAGGCGCTCGATGTAACTTTGCGGCAAGAAGTCATGGGTGGCCCGCACCGATGCCTCCCAGATCCGGGTCAGCTCCTGATAGTCGCTGGGTTTGGGGGTGTGGATAACCGAGTGCTGGCCCATGCCCGCTGCTCCTTGCTGCTTGTTGGCGGTAATGGGGCAAACGATAGACCTAAAAAAGCCCCGCATCTTGTCCAGAAGCAGGGCTTTTTCAATTTTTTACAGCTTAGTCGCGTTTTTGCGCCCAGAGATCGTACTCGTCGGCGTCCGTGACCGTGCACCAGACTTTGTCGCCCGGCTTGAGGCCGCTGGCATCGTCGATGAATACGTTACCGTCGATTTCCGGAGCGTCGAAGAAGCAGCGGCCGACCGCGCCTTGCTCGTCCACTTCGTCGATCAGCACTTCGATTTCCTTGCCGATGCGCAGTTGCAGGCGTGCGGAGCTGATGGCCTGTTGATGGGCCATGAAGCGCTCCCAACGGTCCTGCTTGACGTCATCCGGCACCACGGCCAGGTCCAGCAGGTTGGCCGGCGCACCTTCCACTGGCGAGTACTGGAAGCAGCCAACGCGGTCCAGTTGGGCTTCGGTCAGCCAATCCAGCAGGTACTGGAAGTCTTCCTCGGTTTCGCCAGGGAAGCCGACGATGAATGTCGAGCGGATGATCAGCTCAGGGCAGATCTGGCGCCAGTTCTTGATCCGCGCCAGGGTCTTGTCTTCAAACGCCGGGCGTTTCATGGCCTTGAGCACTTTCGGGCTGGCGTGCTGGAACGGGATGTCCAGGTACGGCAGGATCTTGCCGGCGGCCATCAGCGGGATCAACTCGTCCACGTGCGGGTACGGGTAGACGTAGTGCAGGCGCACCCACACACCCAGGCTGCTCAAGGCTTCGCAGAGTTCGGTCATGCGGGTTTTCACTGGCGCGCCGTTCCAGAAACCGGTGCGGTACTTCACGTCGACGCCGTAGGCGCTGGTGTCCTGGGAGATCACCAGCAGCTCCTTGACGCCAGACTTGACCAGGCGCTGGGCCTCGTCCAGCACATCGCCCACCGGGCGGCTGACCAGCTTGCCACGCATCGACGGAATGATGCAGAAGCTGCAGCTGTGGTTGCAGCCTTCGGAAATTTTCAGGTAAGCGTAATGACGCGGGGTCAGCTTGATGCCTTGCGGCGGCACCAGGTCGATCAGCGGGTTGTGGTCCTGGCGCGGTGGCACCACTTGGTGTACGGCATTGACCACCTGCTCGTACTGCTGCGGGCCGGTTACGGCCAGCACGCTTGGGTGCACGTTGCGGATATTGCCTTCTTCCACGCCCATGCAGCCGGTGACGATGACCTTGCCGTTTTCCTTGATGGCTTCGCCGATCACTTCCAAAGACTCGGCCTTGGCCGAGTCAATGAAGCCACAGGTGTTGACCACCACCACGTCGGCGTCCTGGTAGGTGGACACGACATCGTACCCTTCCATGCGCAGTTGGGTGAGGATGCGCTCGGAGTCGACCAGAGCTTTCGGGCAACCCAGGGAAACAAAGCCAACCTTTGGGTTGGCTTTTGCGATGGTGGTGGACATGTCTAACCTCGGTATTGAATGACGCCGCCAGTCGGGCACGACAGGGCTGCGGACGGGCACTTGATGTGCCTCTGATCAAAAAGTGCGCAATTCTATCGACGGGAAACGCGCTTGACCAGCTTTATGCAGGGAAATACGACGAGTGCTGCGCTATGCTTCGCGCCGTTGCACCAAGAGTAAGTCCGTAGTCAACAAATAGTCTGTTACTAGAAGTACGGTGGCACATACTGTGTATAGCTTGGCTTTGGGCTTAAGTGTATAGCTGTGCGGTTTATAAAAGACCTCAGGTCAAAAGGTCAGGAGCGGTTGATGGGTCAGGCAAGTGGTCAGGCAACAGGCGTCGAACATTCCACGGCAAAGCCGATTGGTATGCTGGTGGCGGCGGTCGGGGTCGTCTATGGCGATATCGGTACCAGCCCGCTCTACACCCTTAAAGAGGTGTTTTCTGGCAATTATGGGGTGCAGGTCAATCATGACGGCGTGCTGGGAATCCTGGCGCTGATCTTTTGGTCGTTGATCTGGGTGGTTTCAATCAAATACGTGCTGTTTGTGTTGCGCGCCGACAACCAGGGTGAAGGTGGCATCATGGCACTCACCGCCTTGGCCCGACGAGCGGCAGGCAATCACCCGCGATTGCGCAGTTTCCTGGTGGTGTGCGGTCTGTGCGGCGCGGCGCTGTTCTATGGTGACAGCATGATCACCCCGGCGATTTCGGTGCTATCGGCCATCGAAGGTCTGGAGCTGGCGTTCGACGGCCTGGAGCATTGGGTCGTGCCCTTGGCGCTGGTGGTGCTGGTGGCACTGTTCCTGATCCAGAAACACGGCACCGACCGTATCGGCAAGCTATTCGGGCCGGTGATGGTCACCTGGTTCCTGGTATTGGGCGGCCTGGGTGTTTGCGGGATCATCCAGCGGCCCGAAGTGCTCAACGCGATGAACCCGATGTGGGGCGTGCGTTTCTTCATGGTCCATCCGGGCATTGGCGTGGCGATTCTCGGCGCCGTGGTGCTGGCGCTGACTGGTGCCGAGGCGTTGTATGCCGACATGGGCCATTTCGGCCGCAAACCCATTGCCCGTGCCTGGTTCATCCTGGTGCTGCCAGCCCTGGTGCTCAACTATTTCGGCCAGGGTGCGATGTTGCTGGGCGACCCCGAAGCCGCCCGCAACCCGTTCTACCTGTTGGCGCCAAGCTGGGCACTGTTGCCGCTGGTGGGCTTGTCCACGCTGGCGACGGTGATCGCTTCCCAGGCGGTGATTTCCGGTGCGTTCTCGTTGACGCGCCAGGCGATCCAGCTCGGCTACATCCCGCGCATGCATATCCAGCACACCTCCAGCGCCGAACAGGGCCAGATCTACATTGGCGCGGTGAACTGGTCGCTGATGGTCGGAGTGATCCTGCTGGTGCTGGGCTTCGAGTCTTCGGGCGCCCTGGCCTCGGCTTACGGGGTGGCGGTGACTGGGACCATGCTGATGACCACCATCCTGGTCTCCGCCGTGATGCTGCTGTTGTGGAAGTGGCCGCCGGTATTGGCAGTGCCTGTGTTGCTGGGCTTTTTGCTGGTGGATGGCCTGTTCTTTGCGGCCAACGTACCGAAGGTGGTCCAGGGTGGTGCGTTCCCGGTGTTGGCGGGGATCGTGCTGTTTGTGCTGATGACCACCTGGAAGCGCGGCAAGCAATTGCTGGTGGAGCGCCTGGACGAGGGCGGCCTGCCGCTGCCGATCTTTATCAGCAGCATTCGCGTGCAGCCGCCCCATCGCGTCCAGGGTACGGCGGTGTTCCTTACCGCCCGCCCGGACGCGGTGCCCCACGCCTTGCTGCATAACCTGCTGCACAATCAGGTGCTGCACGAACAGGTGGTGCTGCTGACGGTGATCTATGAGGACATCCCGCGCGTCCCGGCCCAGCGGCGCTTTGAGGTGGACGCTTATGGTGACGGCTTCTTCCGGGTGATCTTGCACTTTGGCTTTACCGACGAGCCGGACGTGCCCGAAGCCCTGAAGCTGTGCCACTTGGATGACCTGGACTTCAGCCCGATGCGCACCACCTACTTCCTCAGCCGCGAGACGGTCATTGCCTCCAAGCTCGAAGGCATGGCGCGCTGGCGCGAAGGGTTGTTCGCCTTCATGCTGAAGAACGCCAACGGCAACCTGCGCTTCTTCAAGTTGCCGGTAAACCGGGTGATTGAGTTGGGGACCCAAGTAGAAATGTAGACCCGGTTGAAAATAAAACCGCGATGGGCTGTATGCCATCGCGGTTTTTTTTGGCCTGTCGATTTGTACGGTGAAGTCACTGCCTTTCACATCCGGCCTGTTGAAACCGGGGGGTGTGCTAACGTCTTTTTACCCAAGTTTGCCGTCTGGCCCATAAGGATCAACTCACTACAGGGAAAGCCAAAGATGAAACGCGCACTCTCAGGATTGGTGTCAGGCATCACTCTTTTAGTCGTAGGTTGTTCGTCCAGCACCATTGATATACCTCCTGTCGCTCCCCAGGCACTGCAGTTTGCCGACTCACACTTCCATCCTTCCAATTACGCCTATCAGGGTGTTTCACTCAAGTCATTGTTGTCGGATTACTTATCGGCCAGCGTGGTCCGTTCGGTGGTGATGCCGCTGCCGTTGCAGCAGCGCTGGGACAGTTTTGAAAACTATCAGGTGACGGATACGTCCGGCCGTTTGTATGGCGCCAACTACTACATCGGCCCCAAGGCTGACTTGTACTATTACGCCTTCGCAGACGCGATGTATGCCCGGGAGTACCTGCAGTTGTCAGCGGCGGATCAGGGGCGATTGGACCTCATGATTACCGGCTTCAACCCCATGGATCGTTATGGGGCCCAGCACATCAAGCGGGTACTGCTGACCTTCCCGGGGGCTTTTGCCGGTATCGGTGAGTTCACGGTGCATAAGGAACTGGTGTCACGCAAGATCGCCGGCGAGACCATCCGCAGCACAGCCACCGTGCCGCTGCCCCCCGACCTCGATAAGAAAGGCACGATGTCGCTGTATGCGCAGTCCCTGGCAGACGTGTTGAAGGTGGCCGAGGAGACCGGCCTGGTGGTGACGCTGCACAACGACCTGTATCAGACGGAGGTCAATTATGACGGCACGGTGGAAGATGTTTTCCCTGGCAGGACCTACGAAGCTGCACTGAAGCATTTGTGCAGTACCGCGCCCAAGGCCTCGGTGATCTGGGCCCACACTGGGCTGGGACGCTACGTAAAGCCGACTTCCAGCCACTTGAAAACCGTTGCCCGGATCCTGGATAGCTGTCCTGCATGGGTGGTGGACATTTCTTGGGATCTGGTCCAGGAAAACATTATTCACCCAGGACCAGGCATGCCGCCCGTCAACGAGTGGATCGGCTTTTTCAATCAGTACAGCAGCCGGGTGTTATGGGGCTCCGACACCGTGATGTTCAGCAAGAACACACTTGAATTGCCGGATAAGGTCGTGCCTGGCCAGCGTCTCACGGTCGAGCAATACCTGGCACTTCCCGAGTTGCTGCGACCGCTGTTCAGTCGGCTGCGGCCTGATGTCGCGGAAAAAATCAGCTACGGCAACTATGTGCGATTGTTTGATGACGCGCGGCGTAAGGTGCGAGCCTGGGAGGCCAGCCATGCGCAGGATGATGTGTGGGATCTTTCCGGACCATCCGCAGCGGTGCGCTGAAACCTGCAAAAAGCCCCCGTTGCCTTTGCGCCAGCGGGGGCTTTTTGTCGCACGCACTATTTGATCTGCAATGCAATCAACTGCAGGGACTGGTCCACCGCTATCGCAGGCAAGCCAGCTCCCACATTGACCGAGTTCAGCAGGAGTTATTCGGCCTTGGCCTGGCGCTTCTCGATGATATCCACCAGGCGCTTGGCCAGTGCCGGGTAGTTTTCGTCGAAGTGATGGCCACCCGGTAGCTTCATGGCTTCACCCACGGCGGTCTTGTCGGTGCAGCCACTCTCGTCGACTTCTTCCTCGCCGTAGATGCACACCACTTTAGCGGCTGGCAGCTTGGCCATTTCCGGGCCAGTGGCTGCTTCCTTGCCAGCATTGCCCAGCCAGCCTTCCACTTCGATCTCAAAGCTGCCAGTGCGGGCAAAGGCCAGCAGGATAATTGCGTCGACCCGCTGCTGCTCGGCTTCCGGCAGGCGGTTGTAGATGGCCGGCAACACATCGGCACCGAACGAATAGCCGGTCAGCACAAAGCGCTTGGTGCCCCATTTCTGCCGATAGTGCTGCATCAGCTCGGTCAGGTCCTTGGCGCTCTGCTCCGGGCTTTTGTGCTGCCAGTAGTAGCGCAGGGTGTCGATGCCGACCACCGGATAACCGATCTTGGCCATCTCGCCGGCCACGTCGCGGTCCAGGTCACGCCAGCCGCCGTCGCCAGAGAGGAACAGGGTCACGGTGTCCTTGGCCTGGCCGGCGGGTACTTCAACCACCGGGATCGCCAGGCCGCCATTGTCCGAACCTACCAGTTGCTTGCGCAGTTCGTTGTTCAGCACCTGCGGGTAGTTGATGTCGTAGTCGCTGATGCTGGTGGTGGCACGCGGGGTGTCGCGTACGAAACTGGCGCTTTCGTCGTCAGGGTTATCGTTCCAGGCCACCAGCCAGTTGCCGTGGGCAGCGGTCTTGGGCAGCGGGTCTTTGCAACCTTCCTGGACCAGGGCGAAGCCCACGGAGATGGCATTAGCCTTGTCGTCGTTCTGCGTCGCCAGCCAGCGCCAGGCGAGTGCCGCGCCAGGGCCGATGCCGCTGACCAGGGTGGCCGGGCCTTTGAGCTGGCTTAGTGCTGCTTGCAGGGCTTGTTCCTGCAGTTTGCAGTCGTCCTTGGGCAGGATCACTTGCACGATCTGCGCAGCGCCGCCCTTGCTCAGGGCAATCAGTTGGCTGTCGCTCAGGCTGGCATCGGCCATTACGGCCACCGCTACGCGGGCCTTGGTGGTGGTGCCAGGCGTCACACGGGTCATGGTCGAGCCGTCGGCCTGGGGCAGTTGTTCCAGGGTCGGTTGAGGGGCGGGGCGATTCCAGTACCAGTAGCCGCCACCGAGGATCAGGGCCAGCACCACCAGACTTGCCAATACATACCGCCAGGAGCGTCGAATCATCAGCGTTTCACCAATCCAGTCAAGCCGCCCGCGATCAGGGCGGCGGTATCGGCCAGTGCCACCAGCGGATCAAGTCCTGCGGGCACGGCCATGTAACGAGGTTCCCAGTCAGGCTGGAACTTGTCTTTGAAGCGGCGCAAACCTTGGAAGTTATACAGTTGCTCGCCACGTCGGAACACCATCGAGCCCAGGCGCTGGGTCAGCGGTGCACCACGGCGTGGTTGCAGGCCCGACAGCGGCACCATGCCGAGGCTGAAGCGTGCATAGTTGTGGCTTTTATAGTGCTGGATCAAGCCAACCATCATGAACTCCATGGTCAGCTTTGGCGCATCAGGGTGCGCGCGCATCAGGTCGAGACTGGCCAGGTCATGGCTGTAGGTCTCCAGCAGATTGGCGAAGGCCACCGGCTGCCCTTCGAAGCGAATCACCGCAATGCGAAAATGCTTGAGGTATTCGTCGCTGAAACGTCCCAGGGAGAAGCCTTTTTCGCGCACGTTCTTACCGGTCAGCCAGGCATCGGAGATGATTTTCAGCGCGTCCATCGGTGCCTGGCCCGGTTCGAAAATCTCCAGGGATAGGCCGTCTCGGGTCCCGCGGTTCCAGGTGTAGCGTAAATCCTTCATCTCCTTGCCCTTGGCTTCCAGGTCGAAGCGCTTGAGATCGACCCGGGCTTCTTCACCCAGCTTGATCGCGGTCAGGCCGATGTCCATATAGAAGGGCAGGTTCTCTGCGCGCACCTGGTAGAACACCGGGCGGGCGTGATGAATGTCGCAGAGGTCGCGGAACTGCCAGATCATCTCGGCCCGTGGCTGGGTCGGACCGATCGGGTCGTACAGGGCCACCAGGCTGCGGCCACGCCGGGCATACATCAGGAACGCTTCATCGTTGGGGTGAAACAGCAGGGCCTTGTCGCCGGTCAGTGCCAGGCCACCATCGGGTTGCGACGAGGCCATCAGGATCCTGGTGGCGCGCTCCAGTTCATCGGCGGTCGGCAGGTGGATCACCGGGCGTGCGGTGCGCAGCAGCCAGGTCAGCGACACGATCACCAGCAGCACGGCAGCCCCCAGCAGTGAGCGCAGGCCACGCGGGGCGTTGGCGTCGAGGGTGAATTGCCACCACAGTTGATGGCTGTAAGGCACATCCTGATAGGCAAACAACAGCAGCCAGATCGAGGCCCCCAGCACACAGACGCTGGCCACCAGGTACAGCGGCGAGAAGGGCAGCTCGGTCAGGCGGCTGGCGCGGTAGAACGAGCGCCGGAAGATTGCCAGCAGCACCGCGGTTGTGGTCATCAGGCTGGCTTCTTCCCAATCGAAGCCTTTGAGCAGTGAGAGCAGGGCGCCGACCAGCAACAGCACCATGGTCAGCATCCAGGCTGCCGACAGGCGCCGGCGCAGGCCCTGGGCCAGCAACAGGCACAGCACGCCGATCAGGCTGGCACCAAAGTGCGAGGCGTCAATCAGGCGGTGGGGGATCAGGAAGCCGATGTTTTCCAGGCGCGAGTCGATTTCCGGGGTGGCGCCGGAGAACAGCAGCACCACCCCGGACAAAAAAACCAGCACGGCCAATACCGGTGCTGCGAGGCCCGAGGCCACCCGCAGGCTCTGCTGGGTCTGGAACAGGCGCTGGGCTTCGTTGATCAGCAGGAAGATGCACGCGATCAACAACGGCAGTACCACGTAGATCATGCGGTACAGCAGCAGGGCGGCGGCCAGTGGTGCGGCGCCGAGCTTATCGGCAAAGGCGGCCAGCAGAATCGCTTCGAACACGCCGACACCGCCCGGCACATGGCTGAGTACACCCGCTGCAAGTGCCAGCAGGTACACCAGCAGGAACGGGCCAAACGGTGGGGCTTCCGGCAGCAGTATATAGAGAACGGTAGCGGCGGCAGCTACGTCCAGGGCGGTGATGATCAGTTGCAGAAAGGTCAGGCGGCGTCCAGGCAGGCGCAAGGTACGACGGCCGACCTTGACCAGCAGGTTGTCGGGGTAAGGCTGCTCTGGCAGGCGGCGGCGGTAAATCCCGATGCATAGCGCGGCTGAGAGCAGCAGCACTGCGCCCGCGATCCCGCCGAGCAGCGTGGCCGGCAGGTGCAGCGCGTTGGAGGCGGCTGGCAGGTTGCTCAAGGTTGCCAGTGCGGCGAGCGGCGGCAGTGCGCAGCCCAGGGCCAGGCTGGCAAACACGGTCATATGGGCCACTTCCGAGGCCCCGATACCGTGCCGTGCATAGAGGCGATAACGCACTGATCCACCGGACAGCATCGACAGACCGATCGCATTGCCAATGGCGAACGCGGTAAAGCCGCCGTAGGCCAAAGTCTTGGCCGGCAGTTTTACCCCGGCGTAGCGCGCGCCGGAAAATTCGTAGCCCAATAGAATAATGAACCCGGCGATCGCGGCGGCGAAGGCGCCCAGCAAGGAGGGTTTTGGTACTTCCAGGATCGAGTCGTGGAGGGCGTACAGATCCAGCTCAAGCAGCAGGTGGCGGCAGGCGATCAGGGCAATTGCAAACAGCAGCAACGTGACTGCCAGCCCAATGGGTTGACGATACTTGCTCAACAGATCCAGCCAGCGCAGGCGGGCGGGGGCGATCGGTTGTGTGGCTGTGACAGTGTCTTGTGGTTCAGACGAATTGGCGCGCATCAATCACCTCGTGGATTGTGCGCGACAGGATGGGGGTATCCAGCCAAGTTACCAATCCCTATGTACAAAATAATTACAAATAGTAACGCGGATTGCCGGGGCCGGCGACAGCGTCCATTAGTCGCGCAAGGGCGTGCTCGACACTTGAGCATAGCCTGCAAATGGATGGACTCCGAAACCCATGCGCGGTTTCATGAAAGATGCCATGCCATTGTTTCAAAAGAACTTTTTTAGCGGGCACAAAAAAGGCCACTCTTTCGAGTAGCCTTTTTTGATGTTTGGTTGCGGGAGCCGGATTTGAACCGACGACCTTCGGGTTATGAGCCCGACGAGCTACCAGACTGCTCCATCCCGCGTCTGTGGGCGGCATTCTACAGCGCAACGACGAGGTGTCAACCGTTAATGACATAAAGTGCAAAATAACTGCAAATCAGCCTAAGTGCGCGATTGAAAACGAGTTTTCACTGTAGGAGCGAGCTTGCTCGCGAAAAGCTCAAGGGCGCCGAGTGGATGCCGGGTGTCCGCGTTATCGTTGGCGTCCTTCGCGAGCAAGCTCGTTCCTACAGGGGGGAGGAAATCAACGCGCACAAAAAAGGCCACTCTTTCGAGTAGCCTTTTTTGATGTTTGGTTGCGGGAGCCGGATTTGAACCGACGACCTTCGGGTTATGAGCCCGACGAGCTACCAGACTGCTCCATCCCGCGTCTGTGTGTCGGCATTCTACAGAGGAATGGCGGTGTGTCAACCGTTGATTCAAAGAAAAGCGCTTGTGCTTCAATTGGTTAGCTCTCCAAGGGCGCTGGAAAAGGAGCTTCGGCCCAGTCTGGCTGTGGCCTTCAGCTCTATTGGGGGAGGCTCTTCGATTGAGAAAACAAATTCAATGAGGTTTTTTCCTGCCACTTTGTCAGATGATTCAAAGTACTGGTGCTATATACAGGTGTGAGTGCGATACTGGCGATCCGTCTACTTTATGTCCCGATTACGCCTCTCTATATGACGCAGCGCAAAATCATCCATGTCGACTGTGATTGCTTCTACGCGGCCATTGAAATGCGGGATAACCCGAGCCTGGCGCAAAAGCCCCTGGCGGTCGGGGGCTCGGCGGATCGGCGTGGGGTGATCGCCACCTGCAACTACGAGGCCCGGGCCTACGGGGTGCGGTCGGCGATGTCTTCACGCCATGCATTGAAGTTGTGTCCCGACCTGACCATCGTCAAGCCGCGCATGGATGCCTATAAAGAAGCCTCGAAGGAAATCCAGACGATTTTTCGTGACTACACCGATCTGATCGAGCCGCTGTCGCTGGATGAGGCTTACCTGGATGTGTCCGATTGTGCGCATTTCGGCGGCAGCGCCACGCGCATTGCCCAGGATATCCGCCGGCGGGTCTCTAATCAGTTGCACATCACGGTGTCTGCCGGGGTGGCCCCCAACAAGTTCCTGGCCAAGATCGCCAGTGACTGGAAAAAGCCCAATGGGCTGTTTGTGATCACCCCTGACCAGGTGGAAGACTTCGTATCGCAGTTGCCGGTGAGCAAGTTGCATGGTGTCGGCAAGGTTACCGCCGACAAGCTGGCGCGCCTGGGGATTGAAGATTGCCTGCAATTGCGCGAGTGGAACAAGCTGGCGCTGGTGCGCGAATTCGGCAGTTTTGGTGAGCGGTTATGGAGTTTGGCGCGTGGGATTGATGATCGTGCGGTACACAACGACAGCCGCCGGCAATCGATCAGTGTGGAAAATACCTACGATGTCGATCTACCGGACTTGCCCAGTTGCCTGGAAAAACTCCCAGAACTGATGGAGACCCTGGCAGGGCGGATGCAGCGTATCGACAGCAGTTATCGCCCGGGTAAACCGTTTGTCAAAGTGAAGTTCCATGACTTTACCCAAACGACGCTGGAGCAGGCGGGAGCGGGGCGGGACCTGGAGAGTTATCGACAGTTGCTGACCCAGGCGTTCAATCGCGGTGGTAAACCGGTGCGGTTGCTGGGGATTGGTGTGCGGCTGCTGGACTTGAGCCTGGGCAATGAACAGTTGGAGCTGTCCCTGTAGGAACCGGCAAGCCGGCTTCTACAGAGGGTCAGCGGATGCCGGGATCCGCCACCAGCCGGCCGCCATCCTTGGTCAGTGCCTTGAGAAATTCCTGCTGCAATTCGGGATCATTGCGTGTCAGTTCAATCAGGCTCTGTTCCAATTCGCTGGCTTCTTCTTCCAGTCCCAGTTCCGACAAGCGCTTGACCCGATGCACCCATTGGCTGACTTCGTCATCCTCCAGGTCGTCGTAGATCAAGCCGTGGGCTTCCAGCAGTTTGCCGCGCAGGGTGCTGCTGATGGCCAGGGACGAGTCCGAATGCACATCGTCCTGGGCATCTTCAATGCTGATCCGCAAGGTGCGGACCTGGCTCAGGTCCTGTTCGGCAAACGGGCTGTCCAACAGGTTCAGGCGCAGGACACCGTTGCGGTCGGTGGTCATCTCGTGGGTCTGCTTGCCGGCCTTTACTTGCACCGGTCGCTCGCTCCACGGCAGGCTGGTGTATTCCAGGCGTCGGTCGCGCTGGACTTCATCGATACCTGCCAGGTTCTGTTGCGCCCGGCCATGGGACTGCACGTTCATGAACGGGTTGAGCCCGGCCACGCCGTAGCTGATCCAGTCATGGGTCATGCTGTCTGGCAGGTTGCCCAGGGCAAAGATGTTCGCCACGTTGGCCCCGGCGCCCGCCACGACTGCCACGGCACCCAGCGGGATCTCATAGAGTTCGCGCCAGGGCTGGTAGGGCGTATAGCGATCATAGTGGCGCGTGACTTCAAACTCAGTGACTTCGAAAGTCCGCTGTTCATGAATGCGCACGCGGCGTTGCGGCAGTTCGAGCACTTTGGGGTCGCCGACATCAATCTGCAGGCTGTGGTCGAGCAATTTGCGCTCGATCCGTTCCTCGTGTTCGCTACGCTGCGACATCTGATTGGCGCAGCCGCTGACCAGCAGGGCGCCGCACAAGGCGGCGCCCCCCAGGGCTTTGGTGTTTCGCTTGAACATGACTTCTCTTGATCTGGTTTTCAGCGACGAATACGCGCCTGAAGGAAGGGCAGTACGTCAGCCACCGGCAACGGTTGGGCTTCGGCTTCGGTCCGGCTCTTGTATTCCAGATTGCCATCGGCCAGGCCGCGGTCACTGACCACGATCCGGTGAGGGATGCCAATCAGTTCCATGTCGGCAAACTTGATGCCCGGGCTGGTTTTTTTGTCGCGATCATCCAGCAGCACTTCGAAACCGGCGGCCGTCAGTTCGGCATACAGTTTGTCGGTGGCTTCGCGAACCTGCTCGGTTTCGTAGCGCAGCGGTACCAGGGCGATCTGGAACGGCGCCAGGGTGTCGCTCCAGATAATGCCTTTGTCGTCATGGTTCTGCTCGATGGCAGCCGCCACCACGCGGGAAACGCCAATGCCGTAGCAGCCCATTTCCAGGGTCACCGGCTTGCCGTTTTCGCCCAGCACTTCGCACTTCATCGCCTTGCTGTACTTGTTGCCCAGCTGGAAGATGTGCCCCACTTCGATACCGCGCTTGATTTCCAGGGTGCCCTTGCCATCCGGGCTTGGATCACCGGCAACCACGTTGCGCAGGTCGGCCACGGTCGGTACCGGCAGGTCACGTTCCCAGTTGACGCCGAAGTAGTGCTTGTCGTCGATATTGGCACCGATGCCGAAGTCGCTCATCAGCGCGACGGAACGGTCGATGATGATCGGCAGTGGCAGGTTCAGCGGGCCCAGGGAGCCGGCGCCGGCGCCAATGGCGTCACGCAGCTCGGCGTCCGAGGCCATGACCAGCGGGCTGGCGACGCCAGGTTGCTGGGCAGCCTTGATCTCGTTGAGCTCGTGGTCGCCACGGATAACCAGGGCGATCAGCTTGCCTTCTTCTTCGGCATGCACGATCAGGGTTTTGATGGTCTTTTCAATCGGCAGATTGAATTTCTCGACCAGGGCCGCGATGGTCTTGGTGTCTGGGGTGTCGACCAGGCGCAGCTCTTCAGCCGGTGCAGGACGGGAAGTTTCCCGTGGCACGGCTTCGGCTTTCTCGATGTTGGCCGCGTAGTCGGAACCGTTGCTGAAGATGATGTCATCTTCGCCAGACTCTGCCAGTACGTGGAACTCATGGGAGCCCGCGCCGCCGATGGAACCGTTGTCCGCTTCGACCGGGCGGAATTTCAGGCCCAGGCGGGTGAACACGTTGCAATAGGCCTGGTGCATGCGGTCATAGGTGACTTGCAGCGAAGGCTGGTCGGCATGAAACGAATAGGCGTCCTTCATGATGAACTCGCGGCCACGCATCAAGCCGAAGCGTGGGCGGATTTCGTCACGAAACTTGGTCTGGATCTGATAGAGGTTGAGGGGCAGCTGTTTGTAGCTGCTCAACTCGTTGCGCATCAGGTCGGTGATCACTTCTTCATGGGTCGGGCCAGCGCAGAAGTCGCGGCCATGACGATCCTTGAAGCGCAGCAACTCGGGGCCGTACTCTTCCCAGCGCCCGGATTCCTGCCACAGTTCAGCCGGCTGAGTGCTCGGCATCAATACTTCCAGAGAGCCGGCGGCGTTCATTTCTTCGCGAACGATCGCTTCGACCTTGCGCATCACCTTCAAGCCCATGGGCAGCCAGGTGTACAGGCCAGAGGCCAGTTTGCGGATCATGCCGGCGCGCAGCATCAGCTGGTGGCTGATCACGACCGCATCGGAAGGCGTTTCTTTCTGTGTGGCGAGCAAATATTGACTGGTACGCATGGTAGGCCGTTGTCGGTTGCTTGGACTTGAAGTGACCTGGGATTGTACGGGCGGTCGCCGCCAGAGTACAGGCATCAGGTGGTGAAGGGATTTCTGTGGGGCACTGGCTCCCACACAAGCCTACCCCAGCAGGTGTCAGTCTTCTTCGGGGGGATTCAAACGGATCCGCCGGCTTTCCTGGTACCAATGCAAGGCAATCAGCAGCAGCGTCGGCACGCCGAGCAGTGCGGTGATCAGGAAGAAGTTGTGATAGCCGAACTTTTCCACCATGACCCCCGAGTAGCCGCCGATCAGCCGCGGTAACAGCAGCATGATCGAGCTGAGCAGCGCGTATTGGGTGGCGGAGAACTTCAGGTTGGTCAGGCTCGACAGGTAGGCGACAAAGGCCGAAGTCGCCAGGCCCGAGCTGAAGTTGTCCAGGGATATGGTGAAGATCAGCATCTGCAGGTCGGCGCCCATGCCGGCGAGCATCAGGAACAGCAGGTTGGTGCCGGCCGAGGTGATGCCGCCGATAAACAGGATCGGCAGGATGCCGAACCGCACGATCAACAGGCCGCCCATGCCGGCACCGACCAGGGTCATGATCAGGCCGAAGATCTTGCTGACGCTGGCGATCTGGTCCTTGGTGAACCCCTGGTCGATATAGAACACGTTGGCCATCACGCCCATCACCGTGTCCGACATGCGGTAGGTAGCGATCAGCCCCAGCAGCAGCAGAGCCTGCCAGCGGTAGCGCAGGATAAAGTCGTTGACCGGCGTCAGCACCGGCGCCAGGCCCCGGCGACCCATGGCCGAGAGGCACAGGGCGGTGAGGATGATATAGAGGATCGCGCGCAGGAATGCGCGGTCTTCCAGCAGCAGGTCGAGCAGGCTCACGCCTTCGAACAGCACGCTGGCAAAGTCGGTGTTGTACAACTGGGTGAACATCGCCGGTACCGACACCAACAAGATGATCAGCACAAATACCGACATCAGTTGGTGGGCAAACGTATAGCGCCCGGCCTGCAACTGGGTGCGCAGCGGCACATCGGGCTCACGCATGAAAAAGCTGGTGAGCAGGGCTGGGATCATCAGCACCCCGAACAGCACATACGTGCCAGTCCACGCCGAGTGCTTATAGTTGAAGCCGGTGGAACCAAAACCTTCGGCAAAGAACAGCGCACCCGCCGTGGCCAGCAGGGCGGCGATGCGATAGCCGGACATGTAGCTGGCGGCCAGGGCAGCCTGGCGGCTGTCATCGGCGATTTCCAGGCGATAGGCGTCCACCGCGATGTCTTGGGTGGCGGAGGCAAATGCGACGATAACGGCAATGGCGATCAGCCAGGACAGGTGTTTCTGCGGGTCGCAGAAGCCCATGCCGATCAAGCCGAGAATCACCAGGGATTGGGACAGCACCAGCCAGGAACGACGACGCCCCAGCTTGCCCAATAGCGGTAGGCGCCATTGGTCCAGCAGTGGCGACCAGACCCACTTGAACGCATACGCCAGGCCGATCAGGCTCGCATAGCCAATGGTCTCGCGTGCCACACCGGCTTCACGCAACCAGACCGAGAGCGTCGAAAACACCAACATGTAAGGCAGACCGGCGGCAAAGCCGAGCAGTAGCAGCACTAACGTCGAGGGGCTGGCATAGGCAGCGAGCGCGGCGCGCCAGGTTTTACGGGGCATGGGCTGGAGTCTGCCTCAGATTTACGGAAACAAAGCGCGCACTCTAACCGCTGTGCTCTACCGGACGCCAGCCATGGCGCTGAATATCAACGCGATTGTTCAGGATACTGACACCTTCGCTGCGCAAACGCGCACGTTGCTCGTCGCCCGAAGCGCTACCCACTGGCAGACTTATCCGACCGCCGGCGGCGACCACCCGGTGCCAGGGCAACTTCGAACCGTCGGGAAGCTGGCTCAGCGTGCGGCCGACGAAGCGTGCGGCACGCCCCAACCCGGCCAGGTGCGCCAGCTCGCCGTAACTCACCACACACCCTTCGGGCACTTGGGCCAAGGTCAGGTACAGCGCGGTACGGCGCATTTCGGCCGGGTTTTGTGGAGTGTCGGCGGGCTCGTTCACTGTTCAGGCGGCTCGGTTGAAATTAGTCGTGGATATGTAAGAAACGTCTGTAAAAATGGCGATGAGAATTGAACTCAATAGAAAACCTTGAGTCAGTCCTTGCTAAGACTTGCGCTACGCCGATAATGCCCCTTTTTTCGCCAAACTTGAGCCCCGTAATCGCTTATGTTGTCCAGAACCTTGCTATGCCTCGCTGTTTTTACTGCATCTACCCCTGTGCTGGCCGATACGGTCTGGTTGAAAAACGGTGATCGCCTGACGGGCAAGATCAAGGTTTTCGACGGCGGCAAGCTGCTGATCCAGACCGAATACGCGGGCGCGATCCCGGTGGACTGGAAGCAGGTGAAAACCCTGGAAAGCGACCAAGAGCTGCTGGTCAAGCAAGATGCCTACAGTGGCGAAAAAGCCAAATCCCTGCAGGCGGCCGAAGATGGCAAGGTGGTCCTGGCCAATGGGGAAGCCCCCAAGACCGTGGAGTTGGCCAGCATCCAGCAGATCATCAAGCCCAAGCCTGTGATCGAGGATCTGGTGTGGAAAGGCAATGTCGATGTGGCGCTGGACTACAAGCGTGCGGAAAAAGACACCGACGACTATGACATCGACTTCAAGACCTCCGCCCGTCATGGCAAATGGCGTCATATTGCCGAAGGCGAATACAACCGCGAATTCCAGAACGATGTGGTCACCACCGATAACTGGAGCGCCGAGTACGCGCTGGATCGCTTTATCACCGATCAGTGGTTCTGGCAGGGGCGCCTGACCTACAAGCACGACAAGGTCGAAGACCTGCGCCGCCAGCGCACCATCGGTACCGGCCCGGGTTATCAGTTCTGGGACGATGAGTTGGGCGCTTTCTCCCTGGGTTCGCTGCTCAACCGCACCGATTATGAATACCAGGACGGCGGCAAGGACAACTTCTATTCCCTGGCGATGAAGTGGGATTACAACCGCTACCTGGTCGGCAAGACCGTGGAGTTCTTCACCAACGGCGAAGTGGGCAAACCCCTGGCTGGCCCGGCTGACTACGCCCTCGATGCGGAAATGGGCCTGCGATATAAGGTCACTGAATGGGCCTCGCTCAACCTCAAGGCCGAGCGCGACATCATCAGCGGCAGTGCGGACAGCAACCTGAGCAAG
>NZ_CVTS01000029.1:0-982 GCF_900004755.1 Pseudomonas sp. 25 R 14
CCCGCGCCGTCACCGCCAATGACTCCGCCGCCATCGTGCGGGCCAAGGCTGCCCTGGACAAACTCGACGTTGCCGAAGGCCTCGCCGAGCTCGAAGGCGCTTCCGCCCGTGTCGCCGTTGACGAAAAGCGCATGATCAACTGCCGCGCCGACCTCAACCAACTCGTGCCGTTCAAGTACGACTGGGCCTGGCAAAAATACCTCGACGGCTGCGCCAACCACTGGATGCCGCAAGAGGTCAACATGACCGCCGACATCGCCCTGTGGAAAAACCCCGAGGGCCTGACCGACGACGAACGTCGCATCGTCATGCGCAACCTGGGCTTCTTCTCCACCGCCGACTCCCTGGTCGCCAACAACCTGGTCCTGGCCGTATACCGCCTGATCACCAACCCGGAGTGCCGCCAGTACATCCTGCGCCAGGCCTTCGAAGAGGCGATCCACACCCACGCCTACCAGTACTGCATCGAATCGCTGGCCATGGATGAAGGCGAGATCTTCAACATGTACCACGAGATCCCATCGGTCGCTAAAAAAGCCGCCTGGGGCCTGAAGTACACCCGTTCGATCTCCGATCCGAAGTTCGAAACCGGCACCGTCGACACCGACAAGGAACTGCTGCGCAACCTCGTCGCCTACTACTGCGTACTGGAAGGCATCTTCTTCTACTGCGGCTTCACCCAGATCCTGTCCATGGGCCGTCGCAACAAAATGACCGGAGTGGCCGAGCAGTTCCAGTACATCCTGCGCGATGAGTCGATGCACCTGAACTTCGGTATCGACGTGATCAACCAGATCAAAATCGAAAACCCACATTTGTGGGATGCCGAGATGAAGGAAGAAGCGACCCAAATGATCCTGCAAGGGACCCAGTTGGAGATCGAATACGCACGCGACACCATGCCGCGCGGCGTGCTGGGCATGAACGCGGCGATGATGGAGGACTACCTCAAATTCATCGCCAACCGTCGCCTGTCGCAGAT